>CALAZI010000001.1 GCA_937895955.1 uncultured Alphaproteobacteria bacterium
GCCTATTCGCTGACGGTCGGCGTTTCAGCAAACGGCGTAATGCCGAATTCGGGATAGATCTCGCTCGGGTAATAGAAAGTCCCGCCGCGCGAGACGAGCGCGATTTTCTTGATCGCCTTGATGTCGCCGGTCGGGTCGCCGGGAACGAGGAAGAAATCGGCGAGTTTTCCTTCCTCGATCGCGCCGCGATCGTCAAAGCCGAGATAGTCGGCCATATCGTAGCTCGCGCGTTTCAATGCTTCGGCCGGCGTAAATCCGAATGTCGTCATAAGCTCAACTTCACGGTGAAGTTCGAACGCGCCGCCCATATCGGTGCCGGGCACGATAAAGACGCCGCGATCATGCAGCATCGTCAAAAGTTCGATGATTTTGGCGTAGGATGCGCGATAATCAGCGTCTTCCTGTTCGTCGGCGACGTTGAGGAGCGCGACTTTCGCGTCGCGCTGGAACGAGACCGGCATGTTGTCGACATAATCGACGACGCCGGCGCGCGTTTCGCCATTGCGCCCAGTGAGGCCGAATTCGTGGATGACGGTCGTCGGATCGACGGCGATGCCGTTGTCGACGATCGCCTTGACGGTTGTCTGAACCTTGTCGCTGTTAAGATCGAGGCCGGCGAACTTCCGCATGCCGGTGATGCGTTTGAGGGTTCGCGTGTCGTCTTCAGGGCCGAGCACCCAGCTCAGCATGACCTGATTGATATGCGTCAGCTCGTCATAGCCGGCGGCGATCATTTCATCCGGCGTTGAAAAGGCCGGCACATGGCCCGCGACGCGCATGCCGCGCGCATGGGCGGCGGCGGCCATCGCCGGCACCCATTCGCCCTTGATCGAGGAATAGACCTTGATCTGATGATAGAGGCCGCGATCGGCGTACATGTTGACGAGATCGACGGCTTCCTTTTCGGTCGTCGCGAGTTCGCCGGTCGCATTGTTGGTTTCGCTCTTGCCTTCGATGAAACCGCTCATCGAAATGCGCGGGCCCGCGAGCGTTCCCGCCTCGATCTTGTCGCGCAGAGGCTCCAGAACGTCGATTTCATTGCCCATGTCGCGTACGGAAGTGACGCCGGCGAGAAGGTTTAAAAGCGCATCGTCATCGCCGAGATGGGCGTGCATGTCGTAAAGGCCCGGAATGAGCGAACCGCCCGCGCCGTCGATTTCAACTTCGCCGGCGGCGCCGGGCGCGTCGGCGGCTTCGATCCGTGCGATCTTGTCTCCCTCCACCACGACGGACATCGGGTCGGTCATTGCGAGACGTTCAGCGTCGAAAAGGCGCACATTCCGAATGCGAACAGGCGCATCATAGCGGTGCGCATAGCGCGTCTGAATATCCTGGAAACGCTCAGCGCCGTATCGCGCCGCGAGATCGCGCAGGCGCTTTTCTTCGCCCTCATATCCTTCGCGAATGGCGATGAAGCGCGGCGTCAAATACGCGAAAAGCCTGTTATCGCCGTCGAGCGCGAAATAGTCCGGCTCAAGCGCCGCGCCGGTCAGCGCATAGGTCGTGACATCGGCCGCGCCTGGCGCGCCCTCGACGCTGATCGTTTCGATCGCCTTGAGCGTCAGCGCGCCGGCGGGCAGGGCCGGCATTGTTCCGTCGTCGTCGGCGAGCAAGGCGCGCGCGGCGAAATAGACCGAATAGGGGCTGGCGAACTGCGAAATATAGATCGACGGCTCGTTGACCTCAGCGCCGCCGTCGCCGGCCGCATCGCGCCATGATGCGGCGCCGTCCCTCAGCGTGAAGCTTTCCTCAACTTCGTTGCCGAACGTCGTCCGGCCGGCGATCCGCCAGTCGACAGGCATGCCGCCGGCGTCCAGCGCAATTGTTTCCTTCATCGCCGGGCCGCGGCCGTTATTGCTGAATTGATAGTCGATGGCGACGCCCGCTTCATTCGGCGTCACGACAAGGGCGCCGACCGGCGCGCCGGCGATGATGACGGCGAAGCGTTCCTCGGCCTGCGAGGGAGCCTGACCGGAGCCGGTCGCGGTTTTTTCCTGCGCCGAGCAGGCGGCAAGCAGGAAAAGCGCCGCGCCGGCGCATGAAATCGTTCTCATAATCCCCTCGATCTCTCGTTCTGATTTACCGTCACGATATGCCATAATGCCTGTTCCGGGGCCAGCAAGTCCGTCGGCTCTCTGATTGCCGTGCGGTGAAAGGCTGTCTGATGCGATGGATTCTGGCATGCGCCATCGGCGAAGCGATCGGCATCGCCGTTGTTTCGCTCGGCTATGCGCTCGGTGATCGGGTTTTTCCGGAAATTGCAGCATGGCTCATCATCATCGCCGGCGCGATCGAAGGCTTAAGCCTTGGCGCCGCGCAAGCGGCTGCGGGACGGAAGTGGGGCATTCGCGCCGCGCCATGGATTGCTGCGACCGTGTTTGCTGCGCTTGCCGGTTACGGCCTGTCGCTGGTTGGGCAGGGCGCCTTTTCCGGCGGCGAGGCCGTTCCGCAGGCGGATGAACCGTCTGGTTTTCTGAGCGCCGCAGCGGGCGCGGTCTTGGGCGCATTTATGGGATTGCTGTTTGGCGCGGCGCAAAGCCTGGTTCTTCCCGTCGGGCTTTCGCGTCACAGCTGGATTATCCGCAACATGATCGGCTGGACCCTCGCAATGGCCGCGATCATGGTCGCCGCGTCCGCCGCCGGCGCCGATTGGCCGTTCTGGCGGGTCTCCGCGCTCGGCGCCGTTTCGGGCGGGTTGGCGGGTCTTGCGCTCGGCGTCGCGACGCGCGGCGCGCTGCAAGAGCGGCGAATAGCCGGCTGAAAACGCCGCCATCTGGAAAAATTGACCGCTTCAAGTCCCCGCGTTATGGACCGCCCCGACAGCCCCAAGGTGACCCATGGCCGGAATGAAGCAGACCTTTAACTGGGAAGACCCTCTCTCCCTCGAAACGCAATTGTCGGACGAGGAGCGGATGATCCGCGACGCCGCGCGCGGCTATTGCGACGACAGGCTCATGCCGCGCGTCATCGAGGCGAACCGCAAGGAGCATTTCGACCGGGAGATCATGGCGGAGATGGGCGCGCAGGGTCTTCTCGGCGCGACGGTCGCCGAGGAATATGGCGGCGGCGGCGCGAGCCATGTCGCCTATGGATTGATCGCGCGCGAGGTTGAGCGCGTCGATTCCGGCTATCGCTCGGCGATGTCGGTGCAATCCTCCCTCGTCATGTATCCGATCGAGGCGTTCGGAACCGAAGGGCAGAAGAAGAAATATCTGCCGAAGCTCGCGACCGGCGAATTTATCGGCTGCTTCGGCCTCACCGAACCTGACGGGGGGTCGGACCCCGGCGCGATGAGAACGCGCGCCGAAAAAGTCTCGGGCGGCTACAAGCTCAACGGCTCGAAAATGTGGATCACCAATTCGCCGATCTCCGATTTGGCGGTCGTGTGGGCGAAACTCGACGGCGAAATCCGCGGTTTCATCGTCGAGCGCGGAACGAAAGGGTTCTCGACGCCGAAGATCGAAGGCAAGCTCTCCCTGCGCGCGTCGATCACCGGCGAAATCGCGCTTGACGACGCGATCGTGCCGGAAGACGCGCTGATGCCGGGCGTTAAAGGCCTGCGCGGACCGTTCTCCTGCCTCAACAAGGCGCGTTACGGCATTTCCTGGGGCGCGATGGGCGCGGCGGAATATTGCTGGATGGCCTCGCGCAATTACGCGATGGACCGCGTTCTCTTCGGCAAGCCGCTTGCGGCGATGCAATTGATCCAGAAAAAGCTCGCCGACATGCAGACGGAAATCGCGCTCGGCCTTCAGGGCGCCTTGGCGCTCGGCCGGCTGCTCGATTCAGGGGCCTATGTGCCCGAAGCGATCTCGCTGATGAAGCGGAACAATTGCGGCAAGGCGCTCGATATCGCCCGCGTTGCGCGCGACATTCACGGCGGCAACGGCATTTCGGACGAATATCACGTCCTCCGTCACGCGGTGAATCTCGAAACCGTCAACACCTATGAGGGAACGCACGACATCCACGCGCTCATCCTCGGGCGCGCGCAGACGGGACATCAGGCGTTCAGCTGATAGCGCTTATTCCGCGGCGAGCGTTTCCGCGCGGCGCTGGCGGCGCTTCATCCATTTGCGCATGGAGCGCGGCCAGAAATAGCCGGAATATTTCGGCATGATGTCGTATTTCCGGCTGAGGAAATTCTTTTTCGCGCGCGGCGCTTCCTCAGTGTCGGCGGCGGCGCGGGTTTCGACAGCCACGGTTTCTTCAAGCCATTGAGCATTGCTCATCGGCTCGGGGATCGCATCCTCCAGAGTCGTTTCCGCCGCTTCGGGCTCGTCCGTTGTCGGCGCCTGTTTGAAGAGGGCGGCGGCGGTGTTCGCGTCCGTATGGTCCTCGTCATCCAGCGCGCCGAGATCGCCGATGATCTCCTCCGGCGGAATCGGTTCGGGCGTTGAAACGCGGATCGTCGGCGTGAAACGCGCGCGCGCGCCTGTCACCGCGATGCGCGCGTCAAAGAGTTTCTTTTTGGGCGCTTCCGTCGCCGCAACGGCGTCGGTCGCGAATTCTGCGTCTATCGCCGCGTCGTCCGCGCCGGCGTCTGCGCCGACGGGGTCGGCTTCCGGCGTTTTTTCCGGCGCGGCGGACGCCGTCTGCGCGGGGTCAGATGAAAAATCCTCAAACTCGTCCGGGGAATGATCCGGCGGCTCGGCGGCATTCATCTCAACCGGCGGCGGCGCGCTTTCATCCGCGAAGGCGCCGAATTCGCGCGACAGCCTTTCCTGCATGTCGCGCGGCGCGGCCTGGTCGCTGCGCGCCTGCGCTTTCGCGGCGAGCGCGTTTTTGGCGGCGAGCTTCTTCTTCAGGAGAATCTTGCGTTTCGCCCGCGCGATCGCGGCGGCCTTGGCGTCTGCTTCATCGTCCGCCGCGGCGTCGGCTTTTTCGGCGCCTGCGCCGGCGAGGCGCCGCGACAGGCGCGCGACAAGCTCATCATCGCTCGTCGCCGGATCGCGGCGCGGCGCGGATTTCGGCTTCCTTGCGACAGGTTCCGGCGCCGGCTCCGGCGCTAACTCTTCCGCTTCGGTTTCTTCTGCGGGTGCGGCGGACTCGATCGGCGCCGTTTCCTCGATTGGTTCAGCGGGCGCGCCGACGTCGGCGGCCTCAACGGCAAGCGCCGGCCCGCCGGTGCGGAAAAGAGCGACAAGGTCTTCGCTCGACAAGGGCTCAAGCCCCAGAAGCGCGCGCACGTCATTGACATGCGACGGCATGAACTGGTCGAGCGTGCCGACCTTGGCGAGATGATTTCCTTGCGCCGCCGCGAAGCCGAGACCGCGCAAGGCGGAGAGCGACGCCTGGTCTTCAACGCCGACGGCGGTGATCGCCGCATTCTGTTCGGCGGCGAGTTCGAGAAGCTCCGAAATCGCGCTCAAACCCGGGCCGCGCACCGTGCGGGCGAACCTCAGGATCGCCGCGCCGCCGGTCTTGATCTCGGCGAAGGGGAAGGGACGGATGGTTTTTAGAAAGTCGTTCGCCCGTCCGCGCACTTCGATGGCGAGACGCGCGCCCGTATCGGCGAGGCGCTGCAACTGGCGCGCGGTCGTATCCATATCGGCGTCGACCGCCGGCATCGGGCATTCGAGCGTGATGAGCTCCGCGGGGAAGCCGCGCTCGCGCAGCAGCACGGTGAAATGCGAGGCGAATGATTCGTCCGAGAGATCGGTGAGGGCGAGGTTGATTGAAAAGCCCGGCGCATGGGCGCCGCGCCAGCCTTCATAGGCCGACAGCGCTTCCTCAAGGACATAGCGCGTCAGCTCGCTCATGCGTCCCTGGGATTCGAAGAAAGAGATGAAGGCGCCCGGCGGCAAGACGCCAAGGCTCGGATGGCGCCAGCGGATGAAGGTCTCGACGCGCGCCAGCGCCCCGTTGCCGAGATCGAAAATGGGTTGAAAGAGGACTTCGAATTCCTTGTCCTTCAACGCATTGTCGATGTCGACATTAGAGAGCCGAACCGCCTGCGCGCCCATCCGCTTTCCTCCGCAGGCTCCGGTTGCGCGTCCGGCGCTCCCGATGCCCAGTTTCGCCGGGCGCAAAAGCGCCCCCCATCCGCCGGCTTTCGCCCGCTGGCCCTATTCCGGCGCAGCTTTAACCGCCGAGGTTAAGGCTAGCTGAACAGGACGCGCGAAAAGGCGCGCGATGCGGCGCGCCGGCCATGGCTTCACGCCAAACTGGCTCGATTCAGGCGGCGGCGTAAATGGTTAATTTTGAGAGGGTTTGCGGCCCTAATAGTCGAATTGCTCACGCAGGATTCGCTCGTCAAGCGACTGGCCGCGGTCAAAGAGGACGGTCATCGAGATGTCGCGATTCTCACGCGCCTCGACCATGACGGCGTTCCTGACTTCCTGATTGTCGGCGACCGCTGAAACCGGGCGAATGTCTGGTTCGAGCGCCTCGAAGCGGACGACCGCGTCATGGGGCAAAAGCGCGCCCTTCCAGCGACGGGGACGAAAGGCGCTGATCGGCGTCAGGGCGAGAAGGTCGGCGCTGATCGGCAGGATCGGCCCGTGCGCCGAGAGATTATAGGCGGTCGATCCGGCCGGCGTCGCAAGAAGAACGCCGTCGCAGGTCAGCGAATCCATCCGCACCTTGTCGTTGACATAGAGCCTGATGCGCGCGCTCTGGCGCGTCTGGCGAAAGAGCGACACCTCGTTGATCGCCAGCGCGTAATGGTGCTTGCCCGTTTCATCCGTCGCCTTCATCGACAGGGGATGAATGACCGCCTGCTCCGCCTCGGCGATCCGCTGCGGCAGGGCGTCGAGATCGGGCGCGTTCATCAGGAAACCGACCGTGCCGCAATTGACGCCGTAGACCGGCTTTCCCGCCTTCATATAGGCGCGCAGCGTTTCCAGCATGAAGCCGTCACCGCCGACCGCGACGATGATGTCGCATTGCGCAGGCCCGTGATCGCCGAAACGCGCGCGCAACGTCGCCGCGGTTTCAGCGGCCTGACGCTTTTCGCTCGACAGGATGCAAAGACGTTGGTCGGGCAAACGGACGCTCCTTCGGACGCGGCTATGATAGGCCGTCCTGTCGGGGCAGGGGAAGAGCCCGATGCAAGGAGCGTCCGTCGCCCGAAATCGAGGCGCGGGAAACTACTGCGCCATCATTCTGTCTCGCGTTGCGCGATAGGGAAGGTCGTAACGCCAGTTCGGGAAGAGATCGCTTTCGGCGAGCGAAAGGCCGGCGTCGAAAAAGATCCGGAAATCCTCGACAAGCCCCGCCATGTCCCAACTCGCCGGGTCATATTCGTCCGCGGGCTTGTGATATTTGTTGGTGACGTAGTCGATATATTTCCCGAGGATTTCCGATCCTTCCGTCAGTTCCGAATCGAGCGGGCTGCCGACTGCGTAAATCGCCGGAACGCCGCGTTGCGCGAACGGATGCGCGTCATTGCGGAAAAAGCCGCCGACTTCCGGATTCGAGTCCGGTTGGATGACGCGGCCGATGCGCGCCGCCGCTTTGGCGAATTCATTCTGGACTTCCGAATATCCAAAGCCGGGAATCGTCATCGCTTTTTGCGAGCCGAACGGGAAATGCGAATCCATATTGAGCACGGCGACCGTTTTTTCCGGCGCGCAGGGCGAATTGTCGGCGAAATATTTCGCGCCGAAGAGACCTTTTTCTTCGGCGGTCGTCGCGACGAAATAGACAGACCGGCGCGGCGCCTGCGGCAGTTTCGCGTAGGCCTCCGCGATTTCAAGGAGCGCCGCCGTACCCGTCGCATTGTCGAGCGCGCCATTATTGATTCGGTCGCCCTCCGCATCGCGATTGACGCCGATATGATCCCAGTGCGCGGTGTAGACGACGCACTCGTCAGGCGCGTCGCGGCCGACGATCTTGGCGACGACATTGCTCGATTTAAGACGCCGCGTCGCGCCGTCGAACTTTAGGCGCGCACTCGCGCCGAGATCGCGCCCCGCGCCCGGCGCCTCTTTCGCGGCCTTGGTGAGCGCGTCGTAATCCTGTCCGGCTTTGGCGAAGAGTTGTTTCGCCGCCGGCTCGCTGATCTGCGCCGATGATTTCAACTGCGCGCCGCCGCCTTCAGCGTCGAGGAAGAACTGCGCCGCGCCGCTGCCGCCGCTCTGAAGAAGCGACCAGGGCCAGCCGGCGCTTTCCTCGGTGTGGATCAGAATGGCGCCGACTGCGCCTTTCGAGGCGGCGAGCTTGTATTTGGCGTCCATGTGATAGTGCTCGGTCAGCTCGCGCCCCATGAAAAAGGCGTCATCGCCGTCCCGCATCGGCTCGCCGCGCATCAAGACGACGATCGCGCCGTCGACATCGAGATTGTCGTAATCGTTCCAGCCGTATTCCGGCGCCGCGATTCCGTAGCCGGCGAAGACGAGGCGTGCGTTTTCGATCGTTCCCTTGCCGCCGGCGTCGCCCGCGAAAGCGACGAAATCGTCAAAGGGTTTGAAGGCGCTCGTCGCGCCGTCCTTCGTCAGGGACAGGGCGAAGTCGGGATCGCGCGTCACCTCCGCGAAGGGAATGCGCTGTTCGAAGCTGTTTCGCACGCCCGGCCCGACGCCGGCCTTGCGGAAGCCGTCAATGAGATAGGCGACGGTCTTTTTCTCGCCGGCGGTTCCCGGCGCGCGCCCTTCGAACTCATCGCTCGCAAGCGTTTCGATATGGCGCGCGAGATCGGCCGCGGCGATCGACTGATAGGCGATGTCGAACCCTTCGGGATCGGCCGCGAAGGCGTCGGCGCCGAGCGCGATGACAGCGGCGCTGCAAAGGACTGTTCTTTTCATGGCGAACCTTTTTCGGAAGTTGAAAGACGCGCGGATCACCAGATCCGCACGCGCTCGTCGGGGGCGAGGTAAAGCTTGTCGCCGGGTTTGACGTCGAACGCCTCGTACCAGGCGTCCATGTTCCGCACGATGCCGTTGACGCGGAACTCGGACGGGCTGTGCGGGTCGGCGTACATGCGGTGCCGCAAGTCGGCGTCCGTATATTTGCGCCGCCAGATCTGGCCGTAGGCGAGGAAAAAGCGCTGATCGCCGGTAAGACCGTCGATCACCGGCGCTTCCCCGCCGCGTAGCGAATTGCGATAGGCTTGATAGGCGACGGAAAGTCCGCCGAGATCGCCGACATTCTCGCCCATCGTCAGATCGGGATTGATCGGAATGTCGTCGACCGGAACATAGGTCGCATATTGCTTGCCGAGCGCGTCGGCGCGTGCGGCGAAATTTTTCGCGTCCGCATCCGCCCACCAGTCGCGAAGAAGGCCGTCGCCGTCGGACTTGCGGCCCTGATCGTCAAAGCCGTGCCCGATCTCGTGGCCGATGACGGCGGCGATGCCGCCGTAATTGACCGCTGCGTCTGCGTTCGGATCGAAGAAGGGCGGTTGCAGGATCGCCGCCGGGAAAAAGATCGCGTTGTTCGGCGGGGAATAATAGGCGTTCACGACTTGCGGCGTCATGCCCCACTGGTTTTCCGGATCGACCGGCTTGCCGAGACGGTCGGCGTAATAGCGCCAGGTCGATGCGTTCGACCGTTTCATGTTCTCAAGCGCGTTGTCGGGCGTCGGCGTGAAATCGGCGTAGTCGCGCCAGACTTTCGGGCCGACGACGAACGGCTTGAACTTCGACAGTTTTGTCAACGCTTCCGCCTTCGTTTCATCGCCCATCCAGTCGAGATTGCGGATGCGTTCATCGAAGGCGGCGACGACGTTTTCGACCAGCCTGTCCATTTCGCGCCGCGCTTCGGGCGGGAAATAGCGTTTGACGTAAATTTCGCCGACCGCCTCGCCGAGCGATGAATTGATCGCGGCGATTGCGCGCTTCCTCCGGTCGCGCTGCTGCTGCTGACCGTGCAGCGTCTTGCCGAAAAGCTCGAACGTCGCCTCGTCGAGCGAGGCCGGCAGAACGGATGCGTAATTGATGAGGTAATGGAGCTTCAGATAGTCGCGCCAGACCTCGACCGGCGTTTCGGCGAAGAGCGCGGCGAGATTTTTGATCGCTTCGCTCTCATTGATGACGAATTCCGTTTCTTCGCCGGCGCCGGCCGTCTGCAGATAAAGCCGCCAGGGAAATCCCTGATAGTCGCGTTCGAGATCGGCGAGCGTGACGAGATTGTAGGTCGCGACCGGATCGCGCTGCCTGGCGAGCGGCCAGTGGATCTCCGCGATCCTCGTTTCGAGCGCGAGGATTTTGTCCGGCGCGTCATCAAGCGTTCGCGCGCCCGCCATATCCAGCGCTTTCCCGGCATAGGCGCGGTAATTCGCGCGCGCGTCGGCGAAACGGTCGTCGAGATAATATTCGCGCGAGGGAAGGGCGATCCCCGCCTGGGTGAAATGGATGAGTTGCCGGTCCGTCTTCTTGGCGTCAACCGAGACGTAAGGCGCGATCGGCGAGACGGCGCCAAGATCGGGACGCGCCATCGCCCTTGCGACGTCCTCATGCGTTTGAAGCGAGTCTAAATAGGCGAAATCGTCCGCGACCGCCGCGAAGCCGCGTTGCTCGATCTCGCTTTCGTTCACATAGGCCGCGTAAAAGTCGGCGATCTTGCGCTCGATCGGCGTCGATCCCGTCTTCGCCGCATCAATGATTTCCGCAACGCGCGTTTCCGAGCGCTCGAACAGCACGGTGAACGAGCCGTAATTCGTGAAATCCGCCGGGATCTCGAACGTCTTCAGCCATGCGCCGTTGACGTAACGGAAAAAATCATCGCCCGGCTTCACGCTTTCATCGACCGCCGTCATGTCGACGCCCCAGGCGCCGAGTTCGGGGGCGCTGTCTTGCGCCGCCGCAGCGCTCGCGCTTTTCGGCGTCCGCTCGCCCCCATCCGCGCAGCCTGCGGCCAGAAAGACGGACGCCGCCGCCAGCGCAATAACGGAACTTGTCGATTTCATCGGACCCCTCGCCGGTTAAATGCGGCGCACGCCGCCGCGCGTCGTTACTTATTAAAAAAAGTATAGTATATTGAATAAGAGAAAACCGCCTTGCGGCGAAGCGAGGCCGGCGCGCGACGGTTCGATGCCGCCCCGGGCGGGGGCCGCGCGCCTTATCGGCGCGGGCGAATAATGGCAGGAAGGCGCGGCGAAGGGCCGGAGAAGGAACGATGGGCGGCGACAGACGGAAGGACACCTATTGGGTTCTGCGGCGCGATCAGCTGGCCTGTCTCGCCTCGCCGATCCGGACCGATATCGTCGACCATCTTGCGGGCCGTCCGCCGATGCCGATCCGCGATCTTGCAACCCGCATCGGAAAGCAGCCTTCGGCGATCTATCATCATCTCCGCCAGCTCATTGATGTCGGCCTTGTCGTCGAAACGGGAACGCAGGTCGTCAATCGAAAATCGGAAAAGCTCTATTCGACGCCCGCGCCGCGCATTCGCCTGAAGAAGGCGCTCGCAGATCGCGGCAACGCCGACATCATGAGCGAAATCGCCGGGGCGATGCTGCGCCAGTCGGCGCGCGATTTCGCCGCCGGCGTGACGGCCGACGGCGCGAAGTCGGACGGCGCTTATCGAAATCTCGGCATGTTCCGTCTCATCAATCGACCGTCAAAGCGCTCCTTAAAGCGCGTCAACGCCTTGCTGGAGGAAATCGGCGAAATCCTCTGGGAGGAGGACGAGGCCGGGGAACCGCTTGTCGCGCTCACCTGGGTGATGACGCCGATCGGGACCGACGGTTCGCAGGAGGATTGACGCGGCGCGCCTGTGCGCCGCGCGCTCGCCACGCCCGCTGAAGCTGTTAGGATGACGCCGAGGCGAAAGGAGGCGATCCCGATGAACGCGCAAACGACGATGGCCGAAACGATCGGCAAGGAGCCCGGTTTCGACCTTCCCGATCCCGCCAGCCTTCCCTCGCTCAAGGGCAAGGTCTCGGCCGAGGAATGGCGCCTTCGCTGCGAGCTTGCGGCGACCTATCGTCTCGTCGCGCTTTACGGCTGGGACGACATGATCTTCACGCATATCTCCGTGCGTCTGCCGTCCGAAAAGGGCGAGGAACGATTCCTGCTCAACCCTTACGGCCTCTTCTTTGAAGAAATGACGGCGTCATCGCTGATCAAGGTCGATCTCAAAGGAAATTCGGTTCAGGAAACGCCTTACTTCACGAACCCCGCCGGCTTCACCATACATTCCGCGCTGCACATGGCGCGCGATGACGCGCATTGCGTCCTTCATACGCACACGCCCTACGGCGTCGCCGTCTCCGCGCAGCAGGACGGTTTGAAGCGCTATTCGCAATTCGCCATGATCGTGCATGACGATGTCGCCTATCACGATTATGAAGGCATCGCGACCGATCTCGACGAGCGCGAACGGCTTGTCCGGGACATGCGCAATCATTCATTTCTTATCTTGCGCAACCACGGCACGCTGACGGTCGGACAAAATTGCGCGACGGCGTTCTTGCGCATGTATTTCCTCGAAAGCGCCTGCGAGGCGCAGATCCTTGCGCAAAGCGATGTGAAGGCGCCGCGCGAAGAACCGCCGGCGATGGGCGCGAAAGTGTTGCAGCAAGGCGCGCCCGCCTTCGCCGCCGGATTGGGCGACAATCTCGCCTGGCCGGGACTCATCCGAAAGCTTCGCCGCGAAAATCCCGGCTGGGACGCCTGACGCATTGCCGACGATTGAAATCGCAACGCAAGGGCCCGGCCTCTACGAATTCACCGGCGAGGTGCGGCGCCTCCTTGCGGGGAAGGGCGACGGGCTCGTCACGCTGTTCGTACGCCACACGTCCTGTTCGCTTGTCATTCAGGAAAACGCTGACCCGGACGTTCGCGCCGATTTGGAGGAATTTTTCCGCCGCCTCGCGCCGCATGCCGACGATGCCTCAATGCGCTGGGTCCGCCATCGCGCTGAAGGCCCGGACGACATGCCGGCGCATATCCGCGCCGCCTTATTGCCCGTGTCATTGTCAATCCCCGTGGAGAAGGGCGCGCCAATGCTCGGGACATGGCAGGGCGTCTATCTCTTCGAACATCGCGACGCGCCTCAGCAGCGCAAGGTCGCGGTTCATTTTTCGGAATGAGCGGGCGG
>CALAZI010000002.1 GCA_937895955.1 uncultured Alphaproteobacteria bacterium
TCCAGCTCCCAGCGGCGGCGTTTGTCGCGCGCCATGGTTAACGCCGTCAAGCGCGGGTAGTGTATCAGTTTGAAATCTGACGGCTCCGCGCCGTCCACCGCTTCCCTTTGAATCTCGGCCCGGTTTCCTATATGCTTAGCGGTAAGCAGGAGG
Organism: uncultured Alphaproteobacteria bacterium; assembly: GCA_937895955.1. Lineage (GTDB taxonomy): Bacteria > Pseudomonadota > Alphaproteobacteria > Caulobacterales > Parvularculaceae > Amphiplicatus. The sequence continues at coordinate 154 of CALAZI010000002.1, forward strand.
ATTTGCGGTGAAGATCGAAGATGAAAAATTGGTCTGTCCAGATTGCGGGGGCGACTACCTCCACCACGAATGTGTAGATATTTTCAGTCGCAGTGAGGATGAGGAAACCGGGCGCCTTACAAGGGCCGAGGGATTGGACGGGAATAGGGGATTCCTGACAATTTCCGATGCCCCAGAATCGGAAAGTAAATCCGCTCGTCGCGGTAGTATTTCGATCAAATTTCGCTGTGAACTATGCGGCAAACATCCAGTCCTGTCGTTTTCACAGCACAAGGGCAACACGCTCGTCGAGTTCAGCGTCGACGGTAAGTGAACAATCTCAATGCCTAAAGGCCCTAAAGGACAAAAACGCCCTGCTGACGTTGTCTCCAACGCCGTGAAGGTGATGAAGATCGCCACCGGAGAAGAGGAAGAAGAGTTCAACGGCAAGGACGGCAAAGATCCCGCCGCGCAGGCCATGGGGCGGAAGGGCGGGAAGGCTCGCGCATCGAAACTATCGGCTGAGGAACGCCGAGACATCGCCAAAAAGGCCGCAGCGAAACGCTGGAAAGACGATTAGGCGGCGCGGCGCTCCGCAACGTCGTCCGCAAACTCCAGCACCAACTCAAATTGCTCTTTCGTCGGATTTAGCTCGTTATAAACTTCAACGTCGATTTGAAGTTGCAGACAATCACCAACAACTTGTTCGCGGCGCTGCGTGAATGCCTTCTGCATATGATCATGGTCAGCAAATCCCATGATTCCCCAAAAAGTATGCTGAACGCCGTCTTTTGTGATACGCACCGCATGGTTTACGCGATGGCGTCGCCCCTTCGCATCTTCTTTATATTCCTCGCGAAGCGCGCGAGACATCTGACCGGCCAAAACATCCAGCGGATCAATATCCGGCAATTCCAGTTTCCCGGATTTAACCGCCCATTCAACTGCCTCACGCGCGCTGCGCGGTTCGTAATCGTTCTCGTGCTCGAACAAGCGCCACAACGCTTGCAACTGTTCATTCTTCGTAACCATCATAACCTCTTAGTTCAACGGCACCGTTTGTTTGAAACCATCAACAATAGCATTCGGCAAAACGTGGTTCCTGATCTTGCACTGTAGATTCGTAAGATAGTCATATCGACCTGTTGCGTATTGCAACTGGCCGGCGACCAAACCCGGATGAGTGTTATTCACCTTGGCAAAGGCAATAACGTCCTTCTCGTAATAAAACGGCTTTTTCCGCTTCAGGAATGATTGAAACTTGGTCTGTAGCACGCAAAAATCAGCCGCCGCCGCATTTGCTATTTGCTCCGCCTCTGGTAGTTCGCCACCGTCATCAGCAAGCTGTTTGATCTCAAGATCGACCATACCCAAATCAATGTCGCGCCCATCTCCGCGGAGGACGTGCTCAATTTCATGCCGCAGCACGAACCAAAAATTATCATTCTGGTCGCGTCTCATCGACATACCGATCACAGGCTCATCGTTCGACAACCAAAAGCACACGCCATCGATCGCGGATTTCGGCAATGACTCCACAATGACGAAGCGGACGCCGCATTCCGCAAGAATGCGCGGGACATGACGCGCTTCCTCCGGCTCGGCAATTAGCTGCTGCATTTGCTGTAATGCCGCTCTTAACTTTGCTACCGAATATTTCGGAACGCTGATCGATTTTGCGATGTGCCGCACACGGAACAACCACGCAAGCTGCGGCGGCGGCACCTCCGCGCTGAGATAATTTGTCTTCTTAGCGGCGTGGGGCATGTACGGAATATTCTCCGTTTCCGACACTTCGAAAAATGAGGCGATTTCTTCACTTAGGTCTTTGGGGTTCTGCGGCAACCATCCGCGCCGGATCATTTCGCGGACAGGAAAATTACGCATCATTTGCGCGCGCAGACCGACGTTCGGATTCGGCTCTTCTGCCTCAGCGATCTCGAATGAAAGTTGAAGATCGGCGAAAAGTCCGGGCGGCAGTTCAAAAGCCTCTCCCAATGCCTTCGACATAGCGGGGCTGATTCCTTGCTTGCCGTTGATGATGAGGTTCACCGCCTTCGGCGTGCAGCCGAGGACATAGGTCAGGTCAACCTGGTTCCAGCCGCGCTTATCCATTTCTTCCTTCACCCGGACGCCGGGGTGTATTTTTTGATTCATAGTCTTTTGGTTGCCTCTCCAGAGCCAAACCCTTATAACCCCGCCGAAATTTCTTCGCAATACCGTATTACCCCAAGACGGAAAAATGAACAAATCACTTGACGGTAAGCAAAAAAGTTCACATATTATAGGCATGAACAAGCTGCCCGCCAAAGACCGCGCCCAAATCCTCGCCATGCTTTGCGAGGGAACGTCGATGCGGGCGATCTCCCGGATGACGGGCGTCTCCATCAACACCGTCAGCAAGCTGCTTGTGGACGCCGGGAACGCCTGCGCCGCCTTTCATGACGCCGCCGTGCGCAACGTGAAGGCGGAGCGCATTCAGGCGGATGAGGTCTGGTCATTCTGCTACGCCAAGCAAAAGAATGTGGTGAAGGCCAAAGCGGCGCCGGAAGAAGCAGGCGACGTTTGGACTTGGACGGCCTTGGATGCGGACAGCAAGATGATCGTTTCCTACCTCGTCGGCGGACGCGATGCTGGCTACGCCAGCGCCTTCATGAACGATCTTGCCTCGCGCCTCGCCAACCGCGTCCAGTTAACGACGGACGGCCACAGCGCCTATTTGCAGGCCGTTGAAGGCGCTTTCGGCGGCGACGTTGATTACGCCATGCTGGTCAAGATTTATGGCGAGCCCAAGGGCGACAAGCAGGAGCGCCGTTACAGCCCCGGCGAATGCTGCGGAACCCGCAAAGACGTAATCGAAGGCGAGCCGGTCAAGAATGATATTTCGACCTCCTACGTTGAGCGCTCCAACCTTTCGCTGCGGATGCACAATCGCCGCTTCACCCGCCTGACCAACGCCTTTTCCAAAAAGTTTGAAAACCACGTCCACATGGTGAGCCTGTACACGGTCTTCTATAACTTCGTCCGCATCCATAAGACGCTGAAAGTGACCCCGGCCATGGCGGCGGGCGTCACCGACGAACTTCTGGAAATGGAAGACATTGTAAAGCTCATCGACGCCGCAGCCCCGAAGCCGGGCCGTCCGAAGACCTACAAAAAGCGGGAAACGGCCTGAAAATTGGCCATTTTTTCTTACTTTCCCCTTGACGGCGCACTATATATAAACAGGCGAATCCTAAGTGGAGGCACATATGTACGATAGCGCAAAAATCGCTAATCGCCTCCTTGCTCTTGCAGAGGCGGACGGCAACACACTCACTTCCATGCAGCTTCTAAAGCTAGTTTATATTGCGCATGGATGGCATCTCGGCCTGTATAATAGGCCGCTTATTTGTGATGAGGTCCAGGCTTGGCAATACGGCCCGGTCATTCCTCGCCTTTACAACCGGCTCAGACATTTTCGGGCGTCGCCGGTAACGGCACCCTTGCGGGCTGATGACGCTGAGGGTCTTGACCCAAAAGCTGAGAGCATCGTCAATCAGGTGTATAAGATTTATGGCAAGATGACCGGGCCTGCGCTTTCGCGAATGACGCATGCAAAAGGCACGCCTTGGGAACTCCTTTATCAAGATGGTTCCTTCGGAATTGTCATTCCAAACGACATCATCGAGGATCATTACACGCGCCTTGCTAAGAAAGCCTCGTAAGGACTTTCCATGGCCGGGGGTGAGGATGAAGAACTCAAAAGCATTCCCGGCCTAACGGACGAGGAAAAGTCAGCGGCTTCCACTGTAGGCGATGTAGATTCCTCGACGGCGGAAGCTCAGCAATTAACGAGCGGCAAGTCAGAGAAAGAGCTTCAAAAAGAGGCGCTCCAGCGTGACCATGAGCGCTCTGAGAACTTCAAGGACCATTTTGAAATTATCACGGTTGCCGGTCTTTACGTTATGGCGATCGGGGTGTTTTCATTTGCCGCAATTTGGGCTTGGCATACCCTTACCCCCGAGTGCTGGCATTGGCTAAACCCCAGTCAGCTAGATAACATTCAGAATATTGTGACGGGCGGCGTTCTCGCGGGAATCATCGCAGACCAGTTCCGGCGACGGATTGGCTAAATTTCAAACTGATACACTACCCAAGCGCGATGCGCTGCGCATTGATCTTCACGTCCCGCCGGGCGAAGAAGCCGCC
>CALAZI010000003.1 GCA_937895955.1 uncultured Alphaproteobacteria bacterium
AAAGCTTCGGCGACCTCGTCAATGTCGTCACCTATGAGTTTGAGAACGTGCCCGCAGAAACGGTCGACATCCTCGCCGCCAATCACGTTCCCGTCGCGCCGGGCGGCAAGGCGCTTTCGATTGCGCAGGACCGACTCACTGAAAAGGAATTCGTCAACTCGCTGGGCGCAAGGACAGCGCCTTTTTACGCCGTCGACGATCTCGCCTCGCTCGAAGAAGGCCTCAATAAAATCGGCCGACCGGCGATCCTGAAAACGCGCCGCCTCGGCTATGACGGAAAGGGCCAGACGACGATTGGCGCGACAAATGGCGATCTATCGCTGACCTGGGATGAAGCGAACAAAAAAGCCTGGGACGAAATCGGCGCACGCCCGTCGATCCTTGAAGGCTTCATCGATTTCGCGATGGAGATTTCGATCATCGGCGCGCGCGGTCGCGACGGCGAAATCCGCTGCTATGACGCACCGCGCAATATCCACAAGGGCGGCATCTTGCGCCAGTCTATCGTTCCTTCGACGGCGCCTGAAAGCGCGGTGAAGGATGCGATCGCCATCGCCTCAAAAATGCTTGAAGCGCTCGACTATGTCGGCGTTATCGGCGTTGAGTTTTTCGTCGAGAAATCGGGCGGCGTCATCGTCAATGAATTCGCGCCGCGCGTTCACAATTCAGGCCACTGGACGACAGACGCCTGCGCCGTCTCGCAATTCGAACAACATATCCGCGCCGTGGCCGGCTGGCCGCTTGGCGATCCCAGACGCCATTCCGATTGCGTGATGGAGAACCTCATCGGCGACGAAGCGGAGCGCTGGCGCGATCTGTCGCGCGAGGCGAATGCGTGCATTCATCTCTACGGAAAGCGCGACGCGCTGCCGGGACGCAAGATGGGACATGTGACGCGAGTCAGGCCGCCGCTTCAGCAATGAAGCTCCGGATCCCGCAGCGATTTTTTTCTCTGGCGGACGCAAAGCGACGAAATTTGTTCGCCGCAAATCCTGCTGCATGTCGAATTGCGCTGTGGAAAAGAAATAATCGCCATCGCTGGACGTCGTAAAATCCGACATATACGCTGCATCCTTAGGGGGAGTTCAATTTCAGCTTTAATCTGAAATAGCCGATACGGGTCCTTAGGACCTTTCCCCGGGAGAGTTTCATTAATGTCCGCGCATAAGCGAGCGCGAGCACGGGGGAGCGCATTATATGGCGAGCAACATTCCTAAACTGAAACCGCCGCAGCCCAATCCGCACAACATTCAGGCGACCAAACGCTATGTCTTCAACGAAACAGGCAACATCATGCTTGCTTCCACGGACATCGCATCCGATCAGATTCAGCAGGATGTGCGCGACATATTCGCTGAAGTCGCCGTTTTCTTTGCGGCGATGACGAAGGCCATCAGCCTGACAATCGATCCGAAAACCAATCAGCCTTATTCGCTATATGACTACAAGGCTTTACGCAGCGTTATCGACGGCTCAGGCCTGTTTATTCACGTTACGCAGGAACAAGTCGAATATTCCAGCACCAGCTTCGGCATGACATTCAGCAAGGAGTTGATCGAAGCCATTCTCGGCCTCGCAACCGGAGCCGGCGAAATGGGCTTTGCGCAAGCCATGATCGCCTCTATGGGCAATCGCGGACTGACAATCGGCGGAAAGTACTCAAAGACCGACAGCCGGGTCGGCAATATCGTCTTTGTCTGTGAATATTTGCTCGGAATGCCGATCGTCAGCGCGATAGTCGTCAATGTCGATTCGAAGAAATTCCAGCAGCAGTTCCAGATTGGTCCATGCTTTAAGGAGTCCAGCACGTCGATCACCATGGATCTGATCAAAGACACCTACATGTTTGTAACGCCGAAATTCATTAAAGAATACGCCGGCGACCTTCTTTCCGTCGAAAGCGATCTGCAATTTGCTGAATTCGTCGATTACCTGCAGGACATTGTCGAACGCAAACCGGTTATTACGACTGTCGATGCGATGTCAGGCGACTCGGTCGATGACACTCTGACGGCGAATGAGACTTACGCCATCGTTGGCATATTCCTGACCGAAAAACTGCCGGTCGGCGCAACAAGCGGCATATTGAAATTCACCGAGGCTGATCCCTATGGCGGCAACGGGAAGATCATCAACGCCCAATGGCAGGATGAAGTCGTCACCTTTGGCGTGACCGGATCACGAGCGGCTGCGTGCCCAATCGGACTTTACGCCGACGCGGCGTCGACAACGCCGTTTCTTACAACGCCGGGCTCTTACATGATTATCGATCCGACAGGGCCGCAATTCGACAATATATTCGAAAAAGGCGCCGTCGAACCGCTTAACGGGCCGCTGCGTCAAGGCAGCCAGTACTCGATCATCGGCGCCAATTTCGGACCGCAACAAGGAACCGGGAACTTGCTTTTCGCCGACACGACCCTTGGCGGCGCGGTCACGGTGAACAGCTGGGCCGATGGAGAAATCGATTTCACGCTTACGACGCCCTTCACCTCGTCCACGGACAGCACTGAGCTTGTGATCAAGACTGCGACCGGCGGCGTCGCCGTGACCGGCGCTGTTTCCGCAACGCCCGCGCTGGCTCCGATTGTCGGCGACGTCACCTTGTCTGCAGGCGGGGCGGTGCCCAGTGACACGCTCAACACGACGGACACTTATGAGATCGTCGGGGCGAATTTTGGAACAACGCAGTCCGCGTCGGATCACCTCGATTTCGCCGATCCCAGCCTGGGCGGCGCGCTTCAGGTGCACCAATGGGGCGATACGAAAATCGTCTTCACGCTTCAAACGCCCTTCAGTCATCCGGCGACCGGAGCATCGGCCGTAAAAGTGACGACGATCGGCGGGTCGGCTTCCTCGCCGACCAAATACAAGACGCATTAGGCGTGACCGCCGCGCCGCCCGCACCGAACCGTTAATCCGAGGGGGACCCCAAAATGACCTATCTCAACAACAATTCGATTCTCGCCGCCTTCTTCGCCGCCGGCTTTCTCATTTCCTGCGAACACCGCGACGGGGCCTATTCCGAAAAACCCGATGCGGCGGATCCCGGCGCGCTGACATACACGGCGAAAGCCAAGATCGTGCGCGGTCTGAACGTCAATCAATGCATCGGGAACAACGTCAAAAACGGCGCGGAAAACAAGCCGGCCAAAGCGACGGACCCCATGGACAATCTGAGCGTGAATTGCGCTGAGGATGCAAGCGTAACCTACAAAGATCTTTATGTCGGCGCTTCGCCGTTTCAGTGGACCACAACGCTCGGCGATTTGCGGAAGGCGAACTCGAGCGTCACGCTTGTCGCCGCGCCTCTGCCCAACAACCAATACCATTGCTTAGTGTCAAACATATCGGCGAATGAATTCTGCTCACGCGGTAAGGTTCAACCCTGAACCGCTTAAGGCGCGTTAATAAATGACGCGCCGCACTGCCGCCTTGAGATTATAAGGGCCGAACCTTGCAATCCGGTTCGGCCTTCAGACCGGCGCGCCTCCCCGACGGCGACGCCGCAAGAAAGATCATCGCCCCTCCGGATACCTCGCCTTCGCAAGCCAGCCCCACACGCCGGCGGGGTC
>CALAZI010000004.1 GCA_937895955.1 uncultured Alphaproteobacteria bacterium
AGTGCGCAATAAAAGCGGAGAGGCGCGCGGGACGCGAACCATCCGATCTAATTTAATACGAGGACGCTTCGCGTCCCGCGCATCATGAATGACCGGCGCAGTGCGCCTTTCATCCATTGCGGCTCTTTTTTCGCGCGCTCCGATCCTCGCGCCTCGCCCAACTCGTTGAGCGGTTCGCTGGCATGGGGGACGACGGCCCCGCCCTGCGTCCGTAACGCCGCAAGCCAGGCGCCGCGCGCCGCACCGGACCCATCGAGTAACGGCAGGCCCAACGCCTCTCCCGATCCGGCGACGCCAGTATAGGGGCGCCCCGCAAGGTGTTGGATAAGTCCGGCCTTATGTAGCAAGAGCACCAAGATAGCGGGTGCCCGGATCGGCTGAGTGCTGGCATGTTCCGGGGATGTCGAAACCCCATGCGATCCGGGCCTTGGAGAAACAGCGCGCGAGCCTTCGCGCTGAGATCGCCCGGCATGAAATCTCCATCGGCAAGGCCGTGGAAAGCATCGCCCATATCGAGGCGACGCTCGTGCTTTTGCGTGACGCCAAGCGCCGTGGCGCTCCCAAGGGTCCCAAACGCCGTTGGCTATTCGGCTATGGCGAGCTTGGCCCGTTGATCCGGGAGATTGAGGACGCCGCTGGCGAGCCCGTGCCAGCCTACCGAGTCGCAGCGGTCATCATGGAGCGGAAAGGCTGGCCAGCCGATGATGAGCAACTAGCCCGAATGCTGGCGATGAAGGTCAGGAACGCGCGCCGGCTTATTGTTTAATGTTGGGTTTGTCCAAAGGGCGAAACTAGGCCAAGACGACGATCATAATGCTGCCAAATACGGAGCGGCAAAGCCTCGTCCATCCCGACATCTTCAATAACTGCGTAGCGCTTTGACGGCTCCGGCGCACTGACGACAACGTAGGAAATTGACTCGCCATCGGGGCTGACCATGAACCCCGTTTGAATGCGGCAGCCTTCCCTGTGCGCCCACGAAAGATATTTTCGTAAGGTTACGAAGCCTGTCGCGAATTGTGCCCCCACCGCTTGCTTACCCCTAAGCGGCTTCTAAGCATTTCGCGACAGTAAAGTGACTTCCGGGCGCTAAGACTTCGCCTTTGTCTTTGCACTCATCCCAAAGCGAAAAATATTCATCCGGCGCCGGGTCGATGCCGGCAAATGGCGAGCGGTTCCGTTCGATGCTGAGATTGCGCTCAAAACCGAACTTCGTAATGAAGCGCTTCATTGCCGACTTTTCGTCAGAGCCGTGCGCGCAAATATCATACTCAAGGCACTGTGCGACGAAATCGTCGCCGTCCTTGAGAACGATCACCCGAACAAAGGTTTCATGCGTCATTGTTTGCTCCAAACGCCAAGGCCGGGGGTTATGTTCCCGCAGCCTGCCCACGTCAACATCCTATAAGCAGGGTGCCAACCACGTAAGCCTATAATTTTGAAGATGTTTTGACGGACACTTAATCAAGATATGGTGATTTTATCCTCGGCATCAATACCATATCTTGATCGAAAACATCGTTAAGCTGCGCTGCGTTGCCAATAGCCCTTCCACTGGCGGCTGACCGGCGCTTCCATCGCGTTGGCGACGATCCGGCCTGCAAGGGCGCCGTTGCTTTCGCAGCGATGATCTTCAAGCCAAGCGGCGTGCGCCGCGTACTGGTGAAGGTATTGCGGCGAGACATGGTGATGTTGGCCGCCGATCATGCGACGAAGGCGTGAGAAATAGGACTCCGCCTGATTGGTGCATACGCCGTTGATTGAATAGCCTTCCGAGTGATTGACGCGGGCGACCGGGAAAAAGGCGTCCAGTTGATCCCAATGCGAGCCTTCGTCGGCGTGAACGAATGAGCCCGGCGCGATGCGGTCGCGAGCGATTGAAACACCTTCCGCTTCCGAGCGGCGAACGAAAGTCAGCGTCCGGCCTTTGCGCTGGCGAAGGGCGATGACAACGCGGCGCTTGCCGGTCTGGTGCTTCGCAAGGCGGCGATCAACGCGCTTGGTTTCAAGGTTCGCCGGGCGAATATGACCGCCGAAATAGGCGCCGTCGATTTCACACTCGCCGGCGAGCTTCGTTTCCGCTGTTTCCTGCGCGATCGCTTCGCGGATTTTGTGGGCGAGCACGAAAGCCGTTTTGTATTGAACGCCAACGTCTCGCGACAACTGGACCGCCGAAAGGCCTTTTGAAGCGTTCGCGATGATGCAGATTGCGGCGAGCATATCCATGAAGGAAAGCTTGCGGCTCGCGAAGATCGTTCCCGACGTAACCGAGAACTGGTGATAGCAGGCCTTGCACTTGAACTTGCGGCGGGTCGCGATGTCATAGGTCTCACAGCATCCGCAGCGCGGGCAGACTGCTTCGCCGTCCGTCTCCGGCCAGCGCAGCGCCCGGAACTTGGCGTAAGCGGCCTCCTCGCCAGCCCGGTAAATATCCTTGAGCTTCAGCGTCTTGGAAGCGGCGGAGAGGAGGAAGTGTTGGGCCATTGTCATTAAATCCGATGATGTTACTCATCGTAATTGGTGACTTGTATAGCCGTATTCAAGGGCCTATATCATCAAAAGCGATGATATTTATCGGCGGCCCTAATGACGCAGACCAGAAAAGACGACCCGATCAACCAAGAGTTTGAAACTCTTGCAAAAAATCTCCTTAAAGGGGAACTGAAACGGCGGGGCGTGACTTACGCCCTACTTGCTGAGAAGCTTGCGGATATTGGAGTTCAGGAAAATGAGCGGAACCTGAACAACAAGATCAGCCGCGGGGGATTCAGTGCCGCTTTCCTACTCCAATGCTTAAAGGCGGTTGGCTCCCAGGAATTGCGATTATCCTGATCCTGCTTTTCGCGATCTGGGTAGGATTAAAAATTGGCTATCAGGATGGTTACGGCGACGGCGGCGATAACGCCACCACCTACCAGCATGACAGCACCATCATCGACGGAGCGGCGCCTGAGTCCGGAATATCCAATGAACAAACCAAGCGGGATGAATGGCGCGACGAAGAAGATTTGAACGCCCAACGGAACATGGCCTATTGGGCCGCCGCGATGTTTGTGGCGGCGGTTGGAACGCTGATCGTAACCGGAATTGGCGTGCTCTATATTGCGAAGACGCTCGAAGCAACTCGCGATGCTGTAAGGGAAGCTGAAAACGCCACCAAAGCCGCATTGAAAAGCACAGAGGAGACGACGCGAATTGCTAGCAGGCAAATCCGGGCATATCTCTCGATTTCCGCAAAAATCAAAAAGCCAATTGTCGGGAAATATCTTCGAGTGAAGGTGATTATCAAGAATACTGGGCAGACGCCTGCGAAAAGGTTTAGGTGTGGCGTCGGGTTTGGAACGGGGCCTAATCCTTTCGACCCCAATATGCTTCCAGTCTACGCTGTTGATAAAAACGAAGGAAAAATCTCGGTCGCGGATATTGGTGCAGGAAGTGAGGCGATGATCCCAAATCGGTCGAATAATCGTCTGACTCAAGAATTGCTCGATAGGATTGCGGCCGAGAAGGCCGCAATTATCGTCAACGCCGACTTCAAATATTTTGACGTTTTCGGAACCGAGCAGTCGGGCAGTATGCTCAAGTATTTGACCGGCGCGGAGGCCATCAAGGGCGGTAGAATGCAAACCTACACCGTTGGCAACGATCAAACATGAAATGATCAACTTCCTCACCTAGAGCCCCCACCGTTCGGGCGCTTGGTGCGTTTGCTCCATAAGGCCGGATAAGTCGGGGGATAAACAGGGGGATAAGGTGGGGGATAAACAGGGGGATAAGTCGGGGGATAAGTTTTTTTATCCGGCCAAATTCAACGCGCTGCATGGTTAATGAAAAAACTTTGGTTAACGAAAATCGACGCTGAAAAACCCTAGCGGAATCGTCCAATTCCTATTACCGCAGGCAGGCATTCCGTAGGCGGACGGTCAACCTATTGGGGCGCCGAACGCCGTCATCCCGGATGCGGCGCGGCATGCAATGACGCGCTGCTGATC
>CALAZI010000005.1 GCA_937895955.1 uncultured Alphaproteobacteria bacterium
CTCATGGATCATCGGCGATGAGGGCGGCAACGGCGAATTGACGATCTATCTCACAGCTCGCACCCTGCGCGATCGACTGATTGGTCTCGTCGCACGACACTTGCAAAATAGCGGGGACGGTAATTCTGGAGCGTCCGAAAACGCAAACATGTGACAAGAACACGAAGCAGGTTTGCCGCGCGCTGAAACATCCCCAGACTCGACACGACAGCAAGCGCTGCTGTCAAACGCTGCAATAATCTCAATTTGCACGAAAACGGAGTCCAGCAGAGCTGCCTTGCGGCCGTTATCGCCGTCTCGTTCCGCCAATACAATAGCCGGCGTCATCACGTAATTCTGAATATTGGTCGACCGCAGATATCCGTTTCGGCCGCGAGCAGATAATTTTTATGGCGCTTGCAGCATGCAAGATTTGCTGGCCAGCCTGCAAACAAAAATTTGCTGTACGCTCGATTGGCCCCCCCCGACAAAAATATTGCGAAGATGGACAATTGCTTTCGTTGAAAGGGCTTTCGTCGAATTGAGCGACGCAGCATGCGCGCGCCATTCGCGGGAGTTCGATTGCGCTTGATGTTACGAAACAAGAAGTTTACGCGACGACACCGAAAGTGCCGCTGGAAAGAGCGACAATCAGCGTAAATCCTTTGTACTTCCTGTTTCATCCATCGCCAGCCGTTGAGAATGACCGGTTCTATCGCCGCCGAACGCTCAATACCGTTGTCCGTCAATTTGCCGAGGCGCCGCTCGCCGCTAAAATATCGTCGGTTTTCGCCGTCAAGACGCCGATAACGGCAAGGAGCTGAAATGTGGCGGCGCGCGCGTCGCGCTCGGCACTGGCGAGCGCCACTTGCGCATCGAGAAATTCCTGTTCCGCATCGAGAACGTCCAAAGTGGTGCGCGCGCCGACCTCCGCTTCGCGCCGCACGCCGGCGAGCGCCAGTGCGTTAGCGCGCACTTGCGTTTGCGATGATGCGACGTTCGCGCGCGCTGCGGCAAGTCGTTGCCAGCCGGCCCTCACGCGCGCATCAATCTGCCGTTCGGCGGCTGCGATGCGATGGCGGTCTGCTCTGTTGAGCGCGCGCGCCTCGCGCACGCGAGAAAGATTGAGCCCGCCAAGAAAGATCGGCGCAGTCACGCGCACGCCGTAAGCGAACTGCTCATCTTCCGCAATGAAAGACGAAGGCTCTTCGGCATATTGATAACCGGCGGTCAATGACACGGTCGGTGAAAACGCGCCCTTTGCAATAGCGACGCCGCGACGAGAGGCTTGCTCGCGCATTTGCGCCTGGAGGATGACTGGCGATAGCTCGCGCGCGATCGCCATCGCGTCATCAATTGCAGCTGGCGCCTCGGGCAAAGCCGGCGTCTCTTCAAGAGATCCGGGCATTTGCCCGATGAGTTCCGCGAACGCCGCCCGGCTGATCGCCAACTTCGCCTGCGCATCGGTCATCCGCGCACGCGCCGCCGCAAGGCGCGCTTCGCTCTGCGCCACATCTGTATTGGTGACTTCGCCGATCTCAAAGCGGAGAGCGGCCTCCTCGAATTGTTTTCCAAGAACCTCAACGTTGCTTTCCGTCGCCTTCAATACGACGGTGTCGCGCACGACGTCAAAATACGCCGTGGCCGCGCGCGCCAACACGTCCTGCTCGACGAGCGTTAATTGCGCGCCGCCGGCCCGAGCGCGCGCTTTCGCCTGACGGATCGCATTCACGTTTCGCAGACCCGCAAAAATTTGCTGCTCGCCGCTGACCTGCGCCGTTGCCGTATCGAGCTTGAAGTCGCGCGCGCCGACGCCGACGTTGAAAACCTCGCGATTGATGGATTGGGTATTATCGATTTTCTGATAGCCGGCGCCGGCCGTAATCTGCGGCAGGCCGCGCGCCCGCGCCTGGGCGACGCCTTCTTCGGTCGCGTCAAGCTGCGCGCGCTCGGCGGCGATCTCCGGATTTGTGACATAGGCGAGCGACAACGCCTCTTCGAGGGTCTGGGCGGCGGCGCCGCTGGCGGACCAGACTGCGAGCGCGGCAGCAAGAATCCCAACAATCAGCGTCCGTATTTCCTCAACTTGTCCAAATTCGCGCCGCATTGTCTCTCTTACTCCGCAGGCTTCCGGGACGCTGATCCGGGCGCAGTCGAGCCGCCCGCAAACACGCCTTTCAGCACGCCAATTAACCGCTTCGCGATGGTATTGATGTCGCCGGGAACCATATAGGCGGCCGGCACAACGAGCAGGGTGAGGATCGTCGACGACGAAAGCCCGCCAATAATCAAATAGCCAAGCCCGTTCCTCCATTCCGCGCCGTCGGAACCGGACAGCGCGACCGGGATCATGCCGAAAATCGCGGCGAACGCCGTCATCAGAACCGGCCGCAAGCGCTCGGGGCAGGCCTTGATGATCGCATCGCGCGCCGCCGCGCCTTCTTCGCGCAACTGGTTCGCCCGGTCGACGAGCAGAATGCCGTTTTTCATGACGATGCCCATCAACGCGATGAGGCCGATCTGGGCGAAGAGCGACATTTCCTGGCCGCCGAAATAAAGCATCGCGAAAGCGCCGGAAAATGACAGCGGCGCCGTCAGCATGATGACGATCGGTTGAACGAAGGAGTTGAACTGGCTCGCCAGCACGATGTACAGCGCGATCATGGCGAGTCCAAAAGCGAACATAATGGCCGAAATCGACTCATTCATCCGGCGGACGGTTCCTTCATAGGTGATCTGCATGCTCGCAGGCGGCGGATTGGCGGCGATGATCGCCTCAAGCGCTTCGGTCGCCGTTCCTAGCGCCACGCCTGACGCGGTGTTCGCCAGGATGGAAATTTTGCGCGCCCGGTCCTGTCGTTCGATTTGCGAAGGTCCGCTGGCGAAACGCATTGACGCTACGCTGGCGAGGTCGATCAATCGTCCCGATTCATTTCTGACCTGAATGAGTTCGAGCTGATCACGGTCCTGGCGTTGAGACTCCTCAAGCCTGACGCGAACATCGTATCGTTTGCCGCCCTCCTCAAAGGAGCCGGCGTCGACACCGCCGATCACGGTGCGCGCCGTCGTCGCCAGAGTGCGCGCAGAAACGCCCAGATCCCCCGCCCGCGTTCGATTGAAGTCAATTAGCAGCTCAGGGCGCCCCTCCTCGAAGCTGGAACGCAGGTCGGAGTAAAGGTTTGTCTCACGCATCAGCGACATGACCATTTTGACATAAGCGTCGATTTCCGGGATGGCGTCGCCGCGCACGACCAGTTCAACGTCGCCCGTTGAAACACCGCCGCCGGAAATCCACGGCACTTCAGCGACGGTAATTTCCTTCGCCTCGGGAACCGCCGCGACTAACGCCTGGCGCGCCGCGTCCATCACCTCAAATTGCCCGATCCGCCGCTCCTGCTTGGGCGTAATCGACGCATAAAGATCGATGACATTGGCTTTTCCCTGACTCCCGGCGCCGGCGGTCAAGAAAATGTTCTCGATGTGCATAACGCCGCGCAGCGCCCCATTCGCCAATGCGATCGCCTTTTTGGATTCGGCAATGCCTGATCCGAGCGGCAATTCTATGGATCCCAGAAATTCGCTTCGGTCCGCCTTCGAGGTGAAGCCGCTCGGCACTTTTGACGCGAAGAATCCGCCCACGAACAGCGAACCGATCGCGGCCGCCAGCGCGACATATCGCCAGCGAACGACAGCCCCGACAATCCGGCTGTAAATCTGATCGAGCTGGTGATGAAACTTTTCGATCGGGCGCAGGAATGGAGGATGACTTTCCGGTCTCAGGAATCGCGACGCCAGCATCGGCGTCAGGGTCAGCGCCACTAGTAATGAAACGGAGACCGCGAAGACGATTGCAAGGCCATATTGAAGAAAAAAGCGCCCGACAACGCCTTCCATGAAAGCGATCGGCACGAAGACGGCGAGCGTTGCGAAAGTGCCGGCAAGCACGGCGAGTGCGACGCGTTCAGTGCCGTGTCGCGCTGCTTTCGCAGGCGCGACGCCGGCGTCGATGTCGCGCTGAACGCTTTCAACGACGACGATGGCGTCGTCGACCAGCAATCCGATGGTCACGGTGAGCGCCAGCAATGTCAGCATGTTGATGGTGAATTCGAAGACCTCGAAGGCGAAGAACGCCGAGATCAGCGATGTTGGAATGGCGATGGCGACCATCAGCGTGGCGCGCCAGCTCAGGAGAAAGAAGAACGTGACAATAACGACGAGAACGATCGCAATCTCGAGCTCATGGGTCACGTCCTCAACGGACGATTCAATAAAACGGCTCACATCGCGGGCGACAACGAGTTCATATCCCTCGGGCGCGACCGCTTTAAGCCGCTCGATCTCCGCATAAACGGCTTCGGCGACTTCAAGCGTGTTGCGACCGGACTGCCGGCGAACATCGAGCGAGACGCCCGGACGGGCGTTGAACTCAGCATAACTCCGCTCATCCTCAAGACCGTCCTCGACCCGCGCCACGTCGCCGATCCGGGTCGGCGCGCCGCTGTCGCGGAACGCCACGACAAGATCTTCAAATTCGCGCGGCGTCTCCGCTTCCGACACCGTCTTGGCGCCGAATTCGCGCGCGCCGCCCCCGGTTTCGAGACGGCCGCCGGGCACTTCGGCGTGTTCGGACCTGACGGCGCGCACAACGTCTTCGGCCGTCACGCCAAACGCGCGCATCTTGTCGGCGTCGAGCCATATGCGGATTTCGCGAAGACGCCCCCCGACGATTGTCACCGACCCGACCCCGGGCAGCCGCTGGACGGCCTCCTTGACGACTTCGTCCGCATAGGTGGTGATGTCGCCAATCGGCGCGTCAGCAGCGATCATGACAGACATAATCGGCGCAGCGTCCGGATCGACCTTTTCAATCACCGGCGGATCGATGTCTTCGGGAAGGTCGCGGCGCGCGATGTTGACCTTGTCGCGTACATCCTGCGCCTTCACATCGACATTTTCCTCGAGCTCGAATTCGATGAAGACTTGAGACAGTCCGTCCGCGCTCGTCGAACGAAGCTGTTTGATGCCGGAGATCGTGTTGACGCTTTCCTCGATCACATCGGAAACTTCGGTTTCCATCGTGTCGGGGCTCGCGCCTTCGAGCGTCGTCGTTACTGCGACATAGGGAAACTCAACATCGGGAAAGAGATCGACGCCAAGCCGGCCCATCGAAATCCAGCCGAGTACGACGAGGGCGCCGATCATCATCACGGCGAGGACCGGGCGCTTGATTGAAAGGTCGACGAGCCACATCAGGCGGCCTCAGGCGCAACGGAGTCGCCGACGGCGATCGGCTCGCCATTCGGAACAATGACGTCATCGCCAACGTCGAGCCCTTCACGCACGACTGTCGTTCCATCAGGCCGCTCCTCGGCGACGACAAGTCTTTTTTCGACGCGTCCGTCTTTTATTGTGAGGACATAAGCCCCCGTCTGATCTCGTCGGACGGCGTCGGCCGGGACTGACAACGCCTGCAACTCATCCGTGAATATTTCGGCGCGGGCGAATTGGCCTGATTTCAGGGAATAATCCGAGTTGTCGATCGGCAAGCGCAGTTCAACCGTCCGCGCGCCGACATCGAGCATGTCGTTCAATACCAGAATGTAGGTCTCTCGCGGTTCGGGCTGCGACTCGACATAAACAAGCGCTTTCTGATTGAGTTTCAGCGAACCCAGATGTTGCTCCGGCGCATAAACGACCGCGACGACGATGTGATTTTCCTGGATTTGCAGAACGGAGCTTTCCGTCCCGCCGCGAAATACATTGGAGAGATAAATGCCCTCATCGTTGAACCTTTTGGTGATGACGCCGCTATAAGGCGCGCGAACCATCGTATCCTCTCGCTGGCGCTCTGCTGTTTTCGCCGCCGCCGCCGCGCGTGCGACTTCGGCCGCTGCTACATCAAGGGCGGTTCTGGCGTCGTCGAGACGCGCTTGCGGCGCGTAGCCTTCGGCGCGCA
The DNA here is from genome assembly GCA_937895955.1 of uncultured Alphaproteobacteria bacterium. Taxonomy (GTDB): domain Bacteria; phylum Pseudomonadota; class Alphaproteobacteria; order Caulobacterales; family Parvularculaceae; genus Amphiplicatus. The sequence goes on from CALAZI010000005.1 coordinate 5,936, forward strand.
GCTTTTCGGTTCTCTCGAGAACCCGTTCTGCGTTCTTGCGCCGGGCGACAGCAAGTTCCAGCGTCGCTTTCGCTTCCTCGAGGCGGCGCTCATATGTCAGGGGGCGCGTCTGAAATAGCGGATCGCCTTTCGTCACGCGATCGCCGACATTGACGAAGATCGACTCTACGACACCCTCGACGAGAGGACCGATATTGCTGGTTTGTTTTGAGCCGATCGAGCCTGTCGCAATGACCGTATTCCGGACCGTCGCCGGCTTCGGTTTGACAATCTTGACCGACTTCACAGCCGCAGCCTCTTCGACAGAGGACCTATGTTTCGAGGCAGCCGCGGAGTCCGCATCCCCGCCGGAACCACAGCCGGCAATCGCGGCGAATGCGGCGAAAAGCGCCGCAGCCTTTATCTTCCAACCGGACCCGGATCTGACATGCGCACGCATTCGCCGACGCTCTCACCACTGACAAAAACGCTATACTAAGACTTAATAACTTAGTATATATTAACGTTGGCAAGCGCAACAGGCGGGTGCGGGCGATGAAGAAGATGGACGACCGGATCGAGCACAATCCCGGCTACCTGATTAACGACGTGGCGAGGCTGCTCCGGCGGGAATTTGATCGCCGGGTCAAACACATAGGTCTGACCCGCGCGCAATGGTTCGTGCTCGCTCACCTTTACCGCAATGACGGACGGACCCAACGGGCGCTCGCGGACGAGCTCGATATCGAGGCGGCGCCGCTCGGCCGGCTTGTCGACCGCCTCGAAGAAAGCGGCTGGGTTCGCCGCGCCCCTGCGCCCGGCGACCGCCGCGCCAATCTGATTTATCTCACGGATAAGATCCTTCCCGTGATTGAGGACATGCGGGCGGCGGCGAACAATCTTTACAAGGACGCTTTCAAGGGTCTTTCCGTCGCGCGCGTCGAGGACTTTATTGAGGCTCTGACGATTGCAAAGTCCAACCTTGTCGAACTCGGCGCGGCGCCTGTCGCAGGTTCTTCCGACGACATCGATTCCCTGCACCGCGTCCAACGCAAAGCCGCCAGGAGCAAGGGATGAAGGCGAACTGCGAGCAAGCTCGAATGTCGCCGCAAGATTCCAGCGACGCGCCGCCCTGGGCGGACATAATGAAATCATTCTTCCCCAAAAGCCACCAATTGTTCGCGGCTCTGAATATGGAGCCGAGCAAGATCGCAGCCGACGAGGTTTGCGTAATCGCGACGATACCGGCCTTTTTCTCGTGCGAGGGGGAGGGCGGCTATGCGCACCCCGGCGCTTACACGATCATCCTCGACACAGTGTTCGGCTTTGCGGTCTTCGCCAAAATTCAAGAACCGCGAGCGATAGCCACCATCAATCTGAAAACGGATTATCTTCGACCGATTGAAATCGGCGCCAAAGTCATTTGCAGCGCCGAGTGTTTCGCGATCAACGGCAATATTGCAAGAACACGCGGCGAAATCGTCGATTATGACGGAAGACCGCTTGCAAGCGCCGTCGGCGCTTTCATGATCGGCAGCGGCGGGCCGGATTTCGCCCGGCTTGCGGAAGGGCCTCAGGCATGACGGGGTTGATCGACTCGCCGCTCGGTCATTGGCTCTCTTTTGAAGCCATCGAAACCGGAGACGGGCGCCTATATTCGATGACGCCGGGAGACGCCCATGTCGGCAATCCGCTGATCAAGGCGCTCCATGGCGGGATTGTCTCGACATTTCTGGAGCTCGCCGCGCTGCATGAATTGAAGCGCGCCCTTGGCTCCGAGGCAAACAGCAGCGCAATCAACATCAATGTCGACTACCTGAAGTCGGTCAAACTCTCACCGCTGTTCGCCAAGGCGCGCATCGCCAAAGTCGGCCGCCGGCTTGTCTTTATCGACTGCGCCGCGTGGCAGGACGATGAGAACTCGCCGGCAGCAAAAGCCGCCTGCAGCTTCGCAATCTCAAAATAGCGCGAAAAACCTCCCGTTTTTAGCGCTTGACTTGCCTCCCGGCCTCGGCCGGGAGGCTCTTTACGTGAAGCGTGTGATTGTCGGCCCGAAGCGAGAGCCAGAAAGGCGCGCCGGCCGGCAGCAATGCGGGAATGAGCAGGAACATTGGTAAACTAGGGGAGCGCGTACCTAACCGTCGCCTGTTCATGATCGGCGAGCTGGACCCAAAATCGCTCGTGTCATGCCAGAGGCAGACCATGCCGAGCACCGGGACAAAAGGGCGCGTTGCGATGAGCACGCCGAAGGCGGGACTGCGCGTAGCAATCTCCGAATCTGTGACGATGAGGATCGCGGAAATCCCCGCTTTCAGAACAAGATAGCGCATTGTCGCGTCCCCAATTGAGGCCGGCGGCGCGTCGGTCGTGGCGGCAAGCATCCTGCGGCGTACCGGATTCGGCCAGATCCACGATCCGCCGCCGTCTTTTTCGGCGCTGATAATCGAACAGGCGCGCGTCACCACCGCTGTCGCGCCGAATGAAGCCACTATTGCTTCATGATCATGGTCTTCGTCCTACGCACGCCGCGCATCGACCGCCCAGGGTGTTCCGCAAAGTCAGCACTGCCGCTCGGCGGCTGGAAGCGTTGGCGTCGTTAGAATGGGTGCTGGAGCCGGCGCATCCGAACGGCGATCGCGTTTTTCGTGCGGGTCCGCGGCCGCCAAATGTCTCCCCCGTCCGCGCGTCACGCCCATCGCGGCCTCGATTGGCCTGATCTAGGCGGAGGGCGGCTTCGCCTCGACGCCTCGGACGCAACGGCGGCGCCCGAATTTTCTTCCCCTGGCGGCCCAGGAAAAGAAGGGCCGCCATTCCTCGCGAGACAAGAAACTTCGCCGCCTGCCGTCCTCCGCGTGCGCTCCGGGTCGTTCCGACTGCGTCGGCGTTCGCCTCCGCCTTGCCGATCGCCATCGAGGCCGCGATGGGCGGCCCGGACAAAGAATGGAGACGAAAATGGCTACGATCGGGACCTTCACCAAGAACGGCGACGGCTTCACGGGATCCGTTTCAACCCTGACGCTCGACGCGAATGTGCAAGTCAAGCCGGCCGAGAAGACGAGCGAGAAAGCGCCCGACTTCCGCATCTTCGCCGGCCGCGCCGAGATCGGCGCCGCCTGGCGCAAAACTTCGAACGAGAACCGCAGCTACCTCTCAGTCCGCCTCGACGATCCCTCGCTCGCGGCGCCGATCCTCGCCAATCTCTGCGAGATGGAGAACGGCGAATACGACCTCATCTGGTCGCGCCCGAACCGCCGCCGCAACGGCGAGTAATCGCCTCGGCCGAAGCGCCCCGCGGGATACCGCGGGGCGTTTTCGCATGCTTTCCAACGCCGCCCCACGGGGGCGCCGACCGTACGCCATGATCGCGCCGCGCGTGCGGCGCGACGACCCGCGGAATCATGAAGCTGGATGGTTACCGGCACGGTTGCTGCATGGCGCCGGGGAGGGAAGCCATTTGTAGCCGGGGGAGCTCAATGGGGTGCATTCTCAATCGCTGTACGGATCAGGTCGCGGGCGATCTTCTCGTCATCGCGTATTATGCGACCTTTGTTCTTGTCGCCGTCGGGCTTTCCTATCTGGCGCAATCACGATCGATCCGCACGGCGGCGAGCCTCATCGGCATCGCCTGGGCGTTCGGTCTTTTCGCCTTCTTCTATCTGAATGGACCAAGTTATTTTCTCGTGGCGGTCATGCTCGACACGATCCTCGCCTATCATTTCTGGCGCATGGCGAAGGCCCAACTGTTCGCGGCGCCGCTCTGCCTTATTTTCCTCTTCGAGATCGCGTTCGTCACCTTCACGCAGGCGGTCGGTTTCTCGACCTTCTGGACCATGTTCGTCCTGAACCGCCTCTTTGAGCTGACGCTGCTATACCTGATCGGCTGCTCATTCTTCCGCATTCGCATCATGCGCCTGCAGAAGAAATTAAAGGAGCCTATCACCGACTGGCGCGTCAGGTTCGTCGTCGGGTAGCCGGGAAAGGCCGCGCGCGTCATTGCGGCTAAAAGCTGCTGGCCGTGCAAAAAGCGCGGCAAAGCTTTCTTGCTTCCGATCGCCGCCGCCGCAGGAAACGCCGTCTTGAGCGGCGTTCAGACCCGGCCAATTTCGAAGGTACTTTGCGACCATCGACTATGGCCGGGGCAGTCTTGGTCCGGCTTTTTCTCAGGCGATGCGCCCGTCAATGGAATTTCGTTTCTTCCCGGGCGAGTTCATCGGCGAGCAGGCGCAAAATCGCCAGCAGTCGCGAATTCACGGTCACTTTTCTGCCAGTCGACAAGGTCACGGTGACGGTTCCGTCCGCCGCCGATCCGGACAATTGCTGGCGCCACACGGCGCCATCGAAAAGATCAAGTTTCATAAGCTCGCCATCGCCGTCGTGCAGCGCGGCTAAGTTAATAAACTCTGAATAATCTCGTGTCACGTCCACTCCCGTGTGCGCGATACCCCTGAGCAACTCATTGGCCTGCGGCCTCATAAAGAAGGCCAAGTGCGGCGGCGTGTTTGAACCCTTGCGGAAAACGCTGGCGATATTTGGCGGCCAATTCCAAAAGCGCCAACGAGGCCTCGTCGCGTACCCCGCCTTCGATCACCGCGAGGTTTTCGTCGAGGAAGAGATAGGCAAGAAAGAGCGCCTGTACCGAAATATGCCGCCGGTCGGCGAGACGCTCGAGCGCCTTGACCGGAATCGGCCGCACGCCTGCTTCCATGCGCGAATAGACTGGCTGGCTGATGAACAAAAGCTCGGCCATTTCGGTCTGGGTGAGATGAAGATCAGACCGCAACACGCGCAACAGCGAGCCGAATTCGAGCACGGAAAAACACTCCGGACTGCGCCCAGATACTGCGCCTCATGTCGGAAAGTGGCAAGACATCATATGAAATAATCCGCACCCCAATAACGCGAATTTCGCAGTTTATTCTGCCGGCGAATAACTTATTCGCCGGCAGAATAAGACCCCTCGAAAAAAGAATAGCGCCCCCGAATTTAGAATAGGGAGGAGTTCCTCAATTGCGTCCATGCGCGTCAAAATCCTTTGCGATGGCGCAATGGAGGTCGCGATCAATGGCGAGGAACAATAACTCAAAACGCGAGCGGTCAAAGCCCAATGGGGCGCAGAAATCCGTCAAGGCGCGGACGAAGACGCGGACCGGTAAAAGCCCCTTTTTGAGCATCGATGAGGCCGCGCTCTATCTCCGCGTCAGCGCCCGCGCGCT
>CALAZI010000006.1 GCA_937895955.1 uncultured Alphaproteobacteria bacterium
GAGAGGCGTTCCTCGAAAGCGCTGAGGAACACCGTCATCATGAGGCCGGTCGTCAGCATCAGGAGCGTCAGGCCGAGCAGCAAATTCGCCGGCATCAGCATGAAGAAAACCTGCGCCTGCGGCATCAGGCGGTTGAGGACGCCGGCGCCGGCGTAAAAGATGAGGCCGAAGACGATGAAGGGCGCGGCGAGGCGGACGCCTAATGAGAAGGCGAAAGAAAGCGCGTCGATCATCGCTTCCGCCATATCGCCGACCGGAAGCGCGCCGCTCATCACCGCGCCCGGCGAAAAAAGAAAATAGGAATCGCGCAAGGCTGCGAGCAAAACGTGATGAAGGTCGGTGACGAAAATCATCGTCGTGCCGAGGACGGCGAGAAAGCCGCCGACGATCGCGCCCTGTATTTCCTGAGAGGGATCGAAAATCTGCGCGAGCGAGAGGCCCATCTGCAAAGCGATGATCTGTCCAGCGACATTGAGCGCGGCGGCGATCGCGCGCGCGATGAGGCCGAGGAAGAGACCGACGGCGATCTCACCGATCAGGAGGGCGGGGAGCGTCAGCGGATTATCGAGATCGAGAAGCGCGGCCGGAAAGGACGGCGCGGCCGCCGGCGCGAGCGCCGCAGCGACGGCGAGCGCGATGACAAGGCGAATGCGCGGCGACAGCGTGAAATCGCCGAAGGCGGGCGCCGTCATCATCAGCGCGCCGACGCGCGCGAAAACGGCGAAGGCGACGACGACATGAACGGGCAGCATCGCTAGGATGTCGGCTGACGAATAAACGCTCATCAGGGGATTTCGCCGCCGGCGATCAGCGCGAAGACTTTCGTCGCATAGCGCCCGAGCGTCGCGCCCATGAAGGGAAGCGTCAGGCCGATGACGAGAAACATGACGATGATGCGCGGCACGAAGACGAGCGTCATCTCCTGCACCTGCGTCAGCGCCTGAATGAGCGCGATGCCGAGCCCGACGAGAAGCCCGGCGAGCATCGCCGGCCCCGCGACCATCAGCGTCACCCAGAACCCCTCGCGCGCAAGGTCCAGCAATTCAGCGCCGGTCATGGCGTTTCCCTCAATCCAACTTCCCTCGGCAGATTTTGCCGGGCGGATGGTTAAGGGCGCGATAAGGGAAGGGTTAAGCAGGAGTTAAGGGGGGCGTTCCAGCGGCGTCATCCCGGATGCTGCGCGGCATGAAATGACGCGCTGCTGATCCGGGATCTCGCGCCGCGGACGATCCCGGATCTGCGCGGCAGCGTTTCACGCTGCAGCGCGTCCGGGATGACGTTGCAACTGATTCTAAATCGCCTATCGCCCACTGCAGACGCCCCAAACTCTGCGTTCTACTCACTTCGCACCTTCCATTGTAGAAGCCGCGCAGAGAAAGGATCGCCGTGACCGACCCGGCCCAACATTTCGATGCGATCGTCATCGGCGCCGGCGCGGCGGGGTTGTTCTTCGCCGGGGAGGCGGGCGCGAAGGGCGTTCGCGTGCTGGCGCTCGATCACGCCGAAAAGCTCGGCGAAAAGATCCGCATATCGGGCGGCGGGCGGTGCAACTTCACCAATATTCACGCCGCGCCCGCCAATTTCATTTCCGCCAACCCCAAATTCGCCATCTCGGCGCTGAAGGGGTTCACCCCGCGCGACTTCCTCGCCCGCGTCGAGGCGGCGAAAATCGGCTGGCATGAGAAAAAGCTGGGCCAGCTTTTCTGCGACGACGGGGCTCAAGAGATCATCCGTCTGCTGCTCGAAGGCTGCCGCGCCGGCGGCGTCGATTTGCGCAACGGCGTTTCGGTCGACGCGATTTCAAAAGACGATGGCCTGTTCAGCGTCGAGACGTCGGCGGGCGCGTTTTCGGCGCCGCGCCTCGTCATCGCGACGGGCGGCAAATCCATTCCGAAGCTCGGCGCGACGGGCTTCGGCTATCGCGTCGCCGAACAATTCGCCCTTCCCGTAATTGCGCCGCGCCCGGCGCTTGTTCCGCTGACCTTCGAAGGCGCCGTCAAGGAACGGGCGCGCGCGCTGTCGGGTGTTTCGGTCGACGCCGCCGTCACCTGCCTCGCGCCGCACTCCCCCAAACGCGCGCAAAAACCGCCCGGTTTTCGCGACGGGCTTCTCTTCACGCATCGCGGGCTTTCGGGTCCGTCGATCCTGCAAATATCGAACTATTGGCGCGAGGGCGCGCCCATCGAGATCGACTTCCTTCCCGAAAGCCATCTCTTCGACTTGCTGAAAACGAAACGCGCGGGCGGCGGCGGCGTTCTCATTCAAACCGCGCTTTCAGAACTGTTGCCGCGTCGTCTTGCGCAGATGTTATGCGAGACGGAAGGCTGGGGCGGCAATCTCGCCGACTGGAGCGATGAGAAATTGCGCGCGGCGGCGGGCGTCATTCACGGCTGGAAGGCGACGCCCTCCGGCACTGAGGGCTATCGCACTGCTGAAGTGACGCTTGGCGGCGTCGATACGGACGCGCTTCATTCGAAGACGATGGAGGCGAAATCCGCACCCGGATTATATTTCATCGGCGAGGTCGTCGACGTCACCGGCTGGCTCGGCGGCTATAATTTCCAGTGGGCCTGGGCGTCCGCATACGCCGCCGCGCGCGCCGTCGCCGACGCGCGTTAATCGCGCTCGCCGCGCGCCGGGTTTCATGCGATGCTCGGCGCGTGATCGAACAGAAACTCGCCTCCCTCGGCCTCGCCCTTCCCGCCCCGCATGAGCCGGTCGGGAATTATCTCGGCGCGAAAAAATCAGGCGATCTTTTATTCGTCGCCGCAAGGGTGAGCGCGCTGAGGGGCGTCGTCGGCGCCGATGTCACTGTCGAGGCGGCGAGAACCGCGGCGCGCGACACGATGCTGCAAATTCTGTCGATCGTGAAAAAAGATATCGACGATCTCGATCGGATCGCGTCGATCGACGCTTTGCGCGGCTTTGTCAGATCTGCGCCGGATTTCGCCGAGCAGCCGCGCGTCATTGACGGGGCGTCCGATCTGCTGATCGCGCTCTGGGGCGAGAACGGACGCCATGCGCGGAGCGCGACCGGCGTCAACGCGCTTCCCTTCGGCGCCGCCGTCCAGATCGACATGATCGCAAGGCTCGGCTGACCCTTATTCCGCCGCCGCCATTCGTTCGGCGCCGCGCGCTTTCAACACGCGGCCGAGCTTTTTCGCCTCGAACGCATCGGTGAAAGCCTCGCCCGACCAGACCTCCTCGCCGGCGATGAAAACGCGGCGGACGACGCCGTCGGAGCGATTGACGAGCTGGTCGTTCTGCAGCGTCTCGCGCCAGATTTTCATCGTGTTCTTTTCGCCGTCATGGCGGGCGAGCGCCTTGGGATCAATCAGAACGACATCCGCCTGATCGCCGGGTTCGATCGAACCCGCGTCAATGTCGAACACATTCGCGGCGTCGCGCGTCAAACGCTTGACCATATAGGCGACGCCCGCCTCGCCTTTCGCGTCATAGGCGATGCGAAGCGCGCGCAGATTGACGTCGTAAAAAGCGAGGTTCGTCAGATGCGCGCCGGAATCGGCGAAACCGGGAAGGAAGCGCGGGCTCATCGTGATCTCGGCGAGCGCCTTCTCATCGACATTGGCGCTCACCGTCGACCAGACGAATTTGCGGTCCCAGAGCCTGAAGCAATTGAAGATGAAATCCGCGTCATCCTCGACGGGCGGAAAACTTTCAAACGCCGCGCGCTCATCGGCGTCGCGCGCCGGCGCGCCGGTTTCCTGAAAGCGCTTCAAGCGCGTCATGATTTCCGAAAGCCGCTCGCCTTTCCAGGAAGCGACCGGGCAATCCTCGACCGTCATCTCGTCAATCGCGCGGCGCATCGCGAATTCCTCAAGGCGCAGCTTGCGCCGCAGCCGGGCGAGCGTGCGGCCCGTTTTGCCCTTGCGCCACATCGCCTTGAAGCGCGTCTCGAAATCCGGGTCGGCGTAAAGCGCGGCGCGCGCGGCGTCGTCTTCCAGATCCGGGATCAGCAATTCGCGCATCTCGGGAATTTCCTCGGCGAGCGGCGAGACGGGACCGTCGGAATAAACCTTGAACCGGGCGGCGAGGCTTTGAAGATAAAACTTTCCCTTGACGAAACGCGAGTTCAAAAGCCGCGTCAGGAAACGCGCGCTCTTGATGATGTTGCGGTTGGCGCGAACGTCGAGCGCGGCGACGGCGGTGATTTTCAGCGGCCGGTGAAAGAAGCGCCCGCTGGTCAACAGAAACATGCGGAAAACCTTGAGCGGGTTTTCCGTCGGCGGCGTCGCCTGCCAGACGCGGGCGTAACGGCGGACGATATCGGTCAGCCGCTTCAGCTCCTTATAGGAAGCGTATTGCGACGGAATTTTTCGGTCGCGATTGGGATCGTTGGCGAGATAGTGAAACGGCAATCCGTCGGAGGAAAAGCCGGCATAGCCCTCGCGCATTCCCTTTTCGAGCAGGCGCTCCATCTCGGCGAGTTCTGAAAAGGTCGGCGCGCGCGTCACCGACGGCGTCGTTCCCATCGCGGCGATCCTGAGCATCGAATAGGGGATCATCGGAACGATGTTGGGCCCCAGATTGAGACTGTCCAGATGGTCGAGATAGGCGGCGGAATCGGTCCATGTCGCCTTGTCGGCGACGCGCGCGAGGACCGGCTTTGGAATGTTCTCAACCCGCGCGAAACAATCGACGACCGGATCCTCGCCATTGTTCCTCAGCGCGCCGAAGGCGAGGCCGAGCGAACAATTCGAAACGACGACAGTCGTCGTTCCGTGCCGCACCGATTCCGGCAGGCCGGGCGAAAGCTCGACTTCAAGATCGTAATGCGTGTGAATGTCGAGCAGCCCCGGCGTCAGCCAGAGGCCGGTCGCGTCGATGACGCGCGCGGCGAGATCGTCCGGCAGATCGCGCCCGCGCGCCGATATGCGTCCCGCCTTGATCGCGATATCGCCGACAAAGGGATCGGAGCCCGCGCCGTCGAAAATCGTGGCGTTCTTGATGAGAAGATCGAAGGCGGGCATGCGTGCGGGTTCCTGACAGAAGCCGCATGATTTTGATCGCGCGCGCCGCTGGAGACAAGCGCAATGTCAGGCTTCGCGCCGCCTTAAATCGGCATGCGCATGATTTCCTGATAGGCTTCGATGACGCGGTTGCGGATGGCGAGCGCGGTCTCAAGGCTCACCTCCGCCGCCGAGATCGCCGTGACGACATCGACGAGATTGGCCTCGCCCGTCGCGACCTCAGCCGCCGCGCTCTCGCCCGCTTTGAGCGAAGCGGCCGTATCCTCAATCGCCGATTTCACCATCGCGCCGAAATCCGGCTTCGCGGCTTCTGAAAGGCTTTCGGCCGGCGCGGACGCCGCCGTCTTGGCGACTTGCGCATAGGCCTGAGCGGCGCGGAGGGCGTCGATCGACATCCTTTACTCCAGAATTCTCAAGGTCGCAGCCGCCATCGAACGGACCTGGTCGAGCGCGCCGAGATTGGCTTCATAGCTTCTCTGCGCCTCGCGCAGATCCATCATCTCGATGAGCGGATTGACGTTGGGCAATTTGACATAGCCTTCAGCGTCGGCCGCCGGATGCGCCGGGTCGAATTTTAAGGAGAACGCGGTCGGGTCAAGCTCGACGCGCGCCATCTTCACCATGTCGGCGCCGGTTGCGCGATCGAGATAGGATGAAAAGACCGGCACCTGGCGGCGATAGGGGTCGAGCCCCGGCGCCGGCGCCGTCGAATTGGCGTTGGCGAGGTTTTCCGCAACGATCCGTATGCGGCCCGATTGCGCCTTCATGCCGGAGGCGGAAATCGCCAGCGCCGTTGAAAGATCGTCCATCGCCTACTCCTACCTCGCCCCGCGCGCGGCGAGACGGATCAGATCAACCGCCTTGCGGTAAACGCCGGAGGCGAGCTGATAGTCCATCCGCGTCTCGGAAAGCTTCATCATCTGAGTTTCGAGCGACACCTTATTGCCGTCGAGCGAGGCCTCGCCGTCCGGCGCCGCAACGGTCTGCGCAGCGGCGGCGCCTTTCGGTCCGGCCAGATGCCGCGGATCGCTCGTTCTCAACGCTTGCGCGCGCACGGCGCTTTCAAAGTCCGGTTTTTTCAGATCGCGCGCGACATAACCCGGCGTGTCGGCGTTCGCGATGTTTTCGGCGACGACGCTCGTCCGCGCCGCAAGAAATTGCAGGCGCGCGGCGAGCCCTGAAAACAGCGATGACTTCATGACGTCCATGGGCGTTCCAGCCTTTTCCGCAGATAAAATCGCGCTTTATGGTTAAGCGTTGTTGAAGACGCCGGTTGAAGCCGGATTACGGCCGCGCCAGAATGCGCCTTAACAAAACCTTGCGCGGAGAGGCGGGTCGGCGAAGCGGCATGGCGAGGAAACTAGGACTTGTTCTCGGATCAGGCGCGGCGCGAGGCTGGGCGCATGTCGGCGTTCTGCGCGGTCTGGAAGAGATCGGCGTCAAGCCCGACATCATCGCCGGCTGTTCGGTCGGCGCGCTTGTCGGCGGCGCCTATCTCATCGGCGCGCTTGAGGAGTTCGAAGCCTGGGGCCGCGAATTATCGCCGCTTTCCGCCATGGGGGCCTTCAATTTCTGGGTCAATCGCGGCGGACTTGTCGACGCCGCGCCGGCCTTCGAGGCGTTCGCCGCCTTCGACCGGAATATCGAGGATCTGCCGATAAAATTCGGCGCGGTCGCGGCCGATCTCGGCACCGGCGAGGAAGTCTGGATCACGCAAGGCTCGGTGATCGAGGCCGCGCGCGCCTCAAGCGCGATCCCGGTTCTTTTCCACGCCGTGCAAAGGGGCCCCAGATGGCTTGTCGACGGCGCGGTCGCCAACCCCGCCCCGGTTTCTCTGGCGCGTTATCTCGGCGCCGACATCGTCCTTTCGGTCGATCTGAACGCGATCCCGCGCGTCCTCTCGCGCTTCAACCCGCCGCCGCCGGGCGTGCCGGCCCTTGATCCGCTGGCGGCGTTTTCATCGCCCGACAGCTTTTCCGGCGCCGTCACCAAATTCATCGAGGATACGAGGAGCCGGATCGAACGGCAGATGGCGATCGCCAAATCGCGCGCGCAATCGAAGCCGCAACTCTTTGAAACCGCCTACGCCGCCGTCGACATTTTCCAGATGCATCTGACGCGCCTTCGCGCGGAAACGTCGCCGCCCGACATTCATCTGACTCCCGACATGCGCGACGCGCTGCCCAATTCCTTCGACCGCGCCGATGAATTCATCGAGAACGGCCGCGCCGCGCTCTTGCACAAGCGCGACGAGATTTTCGCGCTCCTCAAGGACTGACAGGAAAACCCATGGCTTTAAGACTGACGACGGCGATCGCCCTCTCCTCCCTCATCGCCGGCGCGGCTTCGGCGCGCGATTTCACGCTCGACGACGTTCTCGCGATCAAGAATGTCTCGGATGCGAGATTGAGCCCTGACGGAAAATGGGTCGCCTATGTCGAGACGCGCAACGATCTCGAAGCGGACGAGCGCAAATCATCAGTTTACGTCGTTTCTACCGACGGCGCGGAAACGCTGCGCATGACCGGCGAGAGCTATTCCGCGTCGGATCCCGAATGGTCGCCGGACGGTAACTATCTTTCCTTCATCGCCGCGCGCGACGATCTTGACGAACACGCCGCCGCGCAAGTCTACACGCTCAACATGAAGGGCGGCGAGGCGCAAGCCTATACCAAAGTCGCGCAAGGCGTTGAGGATCATCTCTGGTCGCCGGACGGCGAGACAATGCTCCTTATCATTCGCGACGAATCGAAAGCGGCGAAAGAAAACCGCGAACGACGCGCAAAGGGCGAGACGGAAAAGGAACACCCCTTCGTCATCGACCGGCGGCAATTCAAGGAAGACGGAACGGGCTATTTGGATCGCAGCCGCGCGCATCTTTATCTGCTGGCCGAGCGCGAGGGCGAACCGCGACAAATCAGTTTCGGCGATTATGAGGACGCTGCGCCCGCGTTCCGACCGGACGGCGCGGAAATCGCCTTCGTGTCGAACCGCACGCAGGAGCCTGACGGCAACGCCAATTCAGACATCTTCATCGTCGCGACGGACGCAAAAGCGAAAAAGGGAAATCTCCGCAAGCTGACGACGAATGAAGGGCCCGATCATTCGCCGGCCTGGAGCGCGGACGGCGCGAAGATCGCCTATGTCTCCGCGATCGAGCCGAAACTCCTCTGGTATGCGACCGATCATCTCGCCATTATCGACGCCGACGGCGCGAATGCGCGCCTTGTAACGACATCGCTCGACCGCTTTATCGGCTCCCCGCGCTTTACGGCTTCGGGCGACAGCGTCATCGCAACGATTGAGGACGACGGTGAACAAATGCTCGCCGAGATTTCGCTCGCGGACGGCGCCGTCAATCGCCTCATCGACGGCGCGAACACGATTTTCGACTATGACATGAAAGACGGGCGCATCGCCGCGCCGATTTCGCGCCCCGATCTGCCGGATGAAATCTTCCTCTATGCGGACGGCGCGCTGACGCAATTGAGTCGCGTCAATGAAAAGGCGCTGAAGGGCGTCAAATTCTCAACGCCGATCGACGCGCGTTTCAAAAGCGCCGACGGAACGGAGATTCAGGGTTTCATCTATCCGCCGACCAACGGGCGCAAAAAGGCGCCGGGCTTTTTGTTCATTCACGGCGGGCCGACCGGGCAATATGATCATTCCTTCGACCGCGCCGCGCAATTATTCGCCGCGAACGGCTACGCCGTCATCATGCCGAACCCGCGCGGATCGACCGGCTTCGGTCAGGACTTCGCCGCGGCGCTCTTCGCCGATTGGGGCGGGGTTGATTTCGGCGACGTCATGGCCGCGGTCGACGATGCGGTCGCGCGCGGGCTGGCCGATGAAAAAAAACTCGTCGTCGGCGGCTGGTCCTATGGCGGCATACTGACCGATCACGTCATTACGCAAACGAACCGCTTCAAGGCGGCGATGTCGGGCGCGAGCGAGGTCATCTATGTCGGCAATTACGGCCACGACATCTATCAGCTTGAATGGGAGATTGAGCTCGGCCTTCCCTGGGAGAACCGCGAAGCGTGGGAGAAATTGACGCCCTTCAACAAGGTCGCGAATGTCAAAACGCCGACGCTCGTCATCGGCGGGGCTGAAGACTGGAACGTGCCGGTCGCGAATTCGGAGCAGCTTTATCAGGCGCTGAAACGCCTCGGCGTGCCGACGGAATTGATCGTCTATCCGGGCGAGGACCATTCGATCGACCGCCCGAGCTTCGTCAAGGATCGCTATGAGCGCTGGCTTGATTGGTATCGGAAATATTTGAAGTGAGCGGCGGCGAATTCATTCATTCGTCTAATTGAAGAAAATCTGCGCACGTGTTCGCCCGAAAGGCGAAAATATTCCCTATACAAATCAACAACATGACCTTTGCGGTCGGACTTATCCCCCGACTTATCCCACCCCTTTCCGGCGGCCTTATGATGGTCGTCATCCCGGATGCTGCGCGGCATGAAATGACCCCGTGTGCGAAGGCGCGCATTTTACGATTTGCGCCGTTCGGCGCGGGAGCTGATCCGGGATCGGTGAACGGTCCGCGCGAGATCCCGGACCAGCGCAGCAGCGCTTCACGCTGCAGCGCATCCGGGATGACGGAAGGAAGGAGGAATGCGCATGATCATTGTGACGAACGCCGCCGATGCGCATTCCCCAATGACGCGAATTTTCAGCTTACGGATAATACGGACAAATCCGCCAGGGCCCGCACGCAGCCTCGGTTCAAGCCCATGCCCGGCGCGGGGACAATACGGAAAATACGGACATTATTTCGCGCAAAAGGCGAAAGCGACGCGATCAAAAGAGACCGAAGAACTTTTTCTTCGCGGTCAGCTTCGGCGTCCGTTTGGGATTCGCCTCCGCGAAGGAGGCGTAATCGACCTCGCGCCGTTCGGTGCGCATCGCGGTCGAGCGCAGGCCGCGAATGAGATCCTTGACCGAATCCGGCACGCTCGCCTCCGCCGATTCCGCCGACAGGGGCGCGGGCGGCGCGGCGAAGCTTTTCCCGGCGGCTTTCGCCCGCCGCTCCTCGCGCTTCATCTGCCGCTGTTCGGCGGCGGAAAGGCGATGTTTCAAGGCCGCGAAGGCGGCGTCGGCCGGCGCGGAAAAATTCTTCGGCAGGAGGTCTTCCTCAACGGCGAGATAATCGAAGCGTTCCGGAATTTCGATATTGTCGACGCCGCGGCCGGTGAGATTGCGCGTCGTCACCCGCTCGAACCCGCCCCAGATCTGTTTCAGCCGTTCGGTCATTCAATAACGCTCCTACAAGTCCGGCTTATCGCGCTTCATCTCAAGCCCGCCGTTCCGCGTGATGACGGCGACGTCGATCGGCCCGCCGACGGTTTCGATCGAATGCATGACTTTCTGCTGGAAGGAATTCAATTTGATGAGCGAGGCCGCCGTCTCGCCAAGCTCGCGCTTCGGCAAGGAGCCGATCGCGCGATAGATCGGGCGCGTGTGAACGGCGTATTGATAGGCGTCGATCGACTTGAAGAACTCCCTCAAGGCGTGGCCCATATTGTTTTCCGAATAGTCGCGGAAAAGCGCCTGACGCTGCTGGTCCGATATCGGCGCGCGGCCGATGACGTCGGAGACGAGGTTCATCGAAAGCTTCAGCGTCTCGCCATACATGAACATCCTCAGATACTGGTCCATGCCGGTCAGGAAGGTGCGGATCATCCGGTCCTGCGCGAAGGGCTGAACGACCGGGCCGCCGTCCGAAGACATGTCGGCCGAGCGGTCCTGCTTCCTTTTCAGAATGCCGAGAATGACGCTCGACGTGAGGTAGGAGCGCATCGCCGGGAATTTGTCGCGCGACCCGAAGCCGGCGAAGACGACGCCGGTGTAATGCTCGAAAAAGGCGTCGCGCGTCACCGCGAAGACGGCGATATCGCGCAGGCGCTCGCGCGTCGCGTCGGAGACGGCGAAGGCGCCGTAATCGTTTTTGAGCGAGACGATGAGGCTTTCGATAAGCTGCTCGGTCTCGTTGCGGTAGCGGCGCCGCACCTGCTCGCCCATGCCGTTCGGGAAACAGGCGAGGTCGCCGCGGCGCGTGTCGTCGGGATAACGCTGATAATCGGCGTGAAGCTCGCCGACGACAAACTCGAAGATCGAGCCGAGATGGTCCTTGATGCGCGCGCCGGGCGTCTGGCCGAGCTTCTGGATCTGCGCGTCGAAATCCTCCGCGATCACGGTGAAGACGACCGCGAGCAGCTTGAAAAACTCCGTGTCCTGATGATCGGCCGGGAAGAGATCCGGATTGCCGGAAATGAAATTCATGAAGTCTTCGGCGTAATCTTCGACCGTGTCGAGCGAGCGCCCGCGCGCCGCATCGCGATAGAGCGAGATCACCGTCTCCCACGGCGTCGACATGATTTCGGCGTTGTTATAGATCATCACCGCGACCGGCTGGCCGTCGACCAGCGGGAAGAGCTTGTCCACCGACTGATAGGTCTTGAGATATTGGTGGCCCGTGATCGTCACGGCGCTGTCGGCGGCCATCGCGACAGCCTGGCGGTTCATCAACACGACTTCGGAGGTCATTCGCCCCTCTTCCTCCCGATACCCCGGCTCGCGGCGGCCGGCCCGGAGCCTTTCGCCGCGCCGCCACAGCCCCCTCCCCGCGGGGGCTTTCCGCCGAATGTTAACCGTAAAGCCGCGGCTTGGAAACGCCGTCCGACGCGGCCCGGCGGCGCCGATCCGCTGCGACAGCCGCCCACCGGGACGGATTTCCGCCGTTTCGGCGCGCTTTACGCCCGCCCCGACGCAGTTCACGCAAACGTGGCGCTTCGTGTGATGTAAATCGCACGGCCCCCGCCTAAATAGCGCCAGATTGAGCCTACCGGCCCCCTTGAGAAGGCCGGCGCTCCAAAAAGAAAAGGAAGAGAAAAATGACAGCCATCGGACCCGCCGGCCTCGCCCTTATCGGCTTTGTCGGCCTTATCGCCAGCCTCGCCGCCGCTCACTCGCTGGAGACGGCGATCCGGCGCGCGATCGGCCTCGCGCCGCGCCACTAGCGGACGCCCGCGTTAACCATAGCCCCTTAAAAATAGAGGCAATTTTTAGAATTGAGGCGTCTTCTGATCGTCGCAGGATCAAAGAGGACGCCCCGATGAGCCCCGTCGCCTTTTCGCTGATCGCGTTCATCGTTCTGACCGCCGCCGCCGGCGGCGCGCATCTGGTTGAACTCGCCGTCGGCCGCGCTCGCCGCGGCGCGCGGATGGAGCGCTTGCCGCAATAAGCGAATGCGCCGACCACGGCGCGAATGAGCTTTGCCGCCCGTTTCACGATCGCCAACGCCTACGCCGTCATTGCGCTCGCCTTCGGCGCGTTCTTTCTCGTCTTAACGCCCCCCTTCGGCGTCAGCGACGAGACGGCGCATTTCGAGCGATCCTATGAAATCGCGACGGGCCGGTTTCTCGGCGCCGACGGCGTTCCGGCCGGCATGCAGCGCTTCATGGATGACGCCTTCGGCAAGGTGAAATCGGGCGAGCCCGCGGCCGCCGACGATTTCGCCCGGTGGCGGCGCATCGACATGCAGGGCGAAGACATCATTCCCTATCCGGAGCCGCTCCGGAAAACGCTCCGGCTCCACAGCCCGCTCTGCTACGCGC
Source organism: uncultured Alphaproteobacteria bacterium (assembly GCA_937895955.1). Taxonomy (GTDB): domain Bacteria; phylum Pseudomonadota; class Alphaproteobacteria; order Caulobacterales; family Parvularculaceae; genus Amphiplicatus. The sequence continues at coordinate 12,617 of CALAZI010000006.1, forward strand.
ATCTGGCGCCGCCGACGGCGCTGGCGCTCGCTTTGGACTTTTCCCCCTTCGCCGCGTTTTACCTGTTGCGCTTGACGGCGCTTCTGGTCGGCGTCTGTTTGATTTGGCTCGCAATCCGACGGGCGCCGCCGGCGCTGCGGACAATGATGGCGTTCGCGGCCCTGCTGCCGACCGTTGTCGTTTTCCTCGCCGCCCTGAATATTGAATCGCTGCTCGTAGGCCTTGGATTTTACTTCTTCGCGCTCGTCGCCGCCGCGGCGGCCGAACCGGACAAAAAGCTTTCGCGCCAAGACATCCTTCTCCTCGCCGGCGTCGCTTTCGCGCTCGGACAGTTCAAGACCGGCTATCTTCTGCTGCCGCTTTTCGCGCTCGCATTGCCGGCGTCGAAATTCGAATCCGCGAAAACGCGCGCGCTTGTTCTCGCCCTCATTTGCCTGCCCGGCATGATCGCAAGCCTCGCCTGGGCGATCGCCGTGAAAGAAGCGATCCTTGGCGACATTGTCTATTCGACAATGAACGGCAATCATGTCGAACCGTCAGCGCAGCTCGCCTATGTCCTCAAGCGCCCGATCGAATACGCCGTCGTCATTGCGCGAACGGTTTTCGCCTCCGATGCGCCCGGTTTCGCCTGGAAAACGCTGCTCGGCGTCGCCGGCTGGACGAATATACCCGTCGCGACGCCGATTTACGCGCTGCTCACGGCCGCGCTGCTTCTCATCTGGATGAGCGGCGAGAAAGCGCCGGACGCCCTCACCGGAACCTTCGCGGCGACGGCGCAGATTTCAATTTTCGCCCTGACAGCGCTCGCCATTCTGACGCTCGTCTATTTCCAATGGAACGGCGTCGGCGCGCGCATCATTGAAGGGTTTCAGGGCCGATATCTCATTGCCGCCCTGCCGCTTCTTTTCGCCATCCCCCCTATCCGCCTCTCATTGCTCGCCGATCCCCGACGGCGCGGCGCGCTTGCCTTTTCCTGCGCGCTGGTCGGCCTCATCGCCATGGCGGCGGCCGTTCGCGCGCATTACTACGGATAAGGATCAGGCCGCCAGGCGGACGCGGCGAAATCATAGGCGAGGCGCATCTCTGCTATCGCCGCAAGCTTCTTTTCAAGAAGCGACCAATCGTCCTGCGCCGCGATCGGCGCCCAGATCGCCTCAACCTCGTCGATCAGCATCGTTGTCGGCGCGCCGGAGAAATAGGCGTGCTTCAAGCGCTCCCGCCTCACGGGATAAAAAGCGACGAGCCGGTCCTTGACCGGCGCGAAATCGGCGTTCGCATAAAGCGGCGCCATCGGGCTCGCCTCCGCTCGATCGGCGGACGCGCCGCCGCAAAACCAGTCAAAAAAGACGCGCTCAAACGGGATTTCCGTTTTCTCCATCCATCGCAGCAGCGCGATGATGAAATCAAAATCGCCGCTGCCGCTCGGCGCGACGCCGAGCCGCGCAAAAAATGCCTCGATCATCGCCTTTTCAAATAGAGCCGGAAAAAGCTGCAACGTCGCGTTCAGCCTTTCTTCTTCGACATGCGCGACGAGCGTTTCGCCGAAGCGCGTGAGATTCCATATGGCGGCGTCCGGCTGTCGCCCATAGGCGTAAAGCCCTGAATGATCGAAATAGGCCGCCGTGAAGGAAAAATCCGCATGCGGCAAAAACCGCCAGGGGCCGTAATCGAAGCTTTCGCCGGTCACATTCATATTGTCGGTGTTGAGGACGCCGTGAACGAAGCCGGCGGCCATCCATTGCGCGGCGAGGCGCGCTGTGCGTGCGACGATGCGGGCGAACCATTCGCCGAGCCGCGTTTTTTCATCAAGCGCGGCGAGATCGGGATCGAACGCTTCAATGCAATAATTCGCAAGCTGCGAAATCGCGGTCTTGTCACGCTCATACGCCAGACGTTGAAAGGCGCCGAAACGCATATGGCCGTGCCCGAGGCGGACCAGAACGCAGGCGCGCGTCGGCGAGGGTTCGTCCTGTCGCTCAAGCGCCTCGCCGGTTTCAATGACGCTGAACGTTTTCGACGTATAGACGCCGAGCGCCTCAAGCATTTCGGTCGCCAAAATCTCGCGAACGCCGCCCTTAAGCGTCAGCCGCCCATCGGCTGTGCGGGAATAGGGCGTCCTGCCTGAGCCTTTCGTGCCGAGGTCCAGCAATCTTCCCTCAGCGTCGCGCAGCTGCGCGAAAACAAAGCCGCGACCGTCGCCGATATCAGGGTTGTAAACGCGAAACTGGTGGCCGTGATAACGCAGCGCGAGCGGATGTCGGAGATTGTTCTCAAGCGGTTCAAAGCGAGCGAAATGATCGATCCAACGCTTGTCGCTGATGTCGCCGAGCCCGATTTTCTCCGCCCAGCGCTGATTTCGATAACGCAGGACCGCCTGCGGAAATTCGGCCGGCGCCGCGGGATCGAAAAATGGGCCGTTGAGTTCAGCGAGCCTCGGGTCCGGCAAATAAAGCGTTCGCGACATTTTATTCCTTTATCGCCGGCATTGTCGTCAAACTGGTCGATCGGCGGGTTCTTTTTGGCAGAAAGTCTCAATTTCATCTTGCGCCTGCGAAGGTCTTCGCGCATTGAGCGTGACCCTGCAAGCAGAGGTGAAACTATGGCGAGAGACGGGGCGCCGCAAAGGGCGGGCGGTTTAGTCGGCGCGGATGCGCCGACCGTCACGGATATCGAGGCGGCGGCCGAAAGGCTGAGCGGCCGCGTCATGCGCACGCCGCTTGTCAGGGCTGAAAAGCTCTCCGCGATGACCGGGACCGATCTGTGGCTGAAATTCGAAAGCCTTCAATATACGGGCGCGTTCAAGGAACGCGGCGCCCTTAACAAGCTCTTGACCCTGTCGGCCGATGAGAAAAGGCGCGGCGTCATCGCCGCTTCCGCCGGCAATCACGCGCAAGGCGTCGCGCGCCATGCAAGAGCGCTCGGCGTGCCGGCGACGATTGTCATGCCGGCGACGACGCCCGACATCAAGGTTCGCCAGACGCGCGCGTTCGGCGCCGAGATCGTCCTTGTCGGTCATGCTTTTGAAGAAGCGCGTGAACGAGCCGACAAAATCTGTGCGGAAAGAAATCTCGTCTTCATCCATCCTTTCGACGACGCCGACATCATCGCCGGACAAGGAACGGTCGCATTGGAAATGATCGAGGACGGCCCCCGGTTCGACACGCTTCTCGTTCCGATCGGCGGCGGCGGGCTGATTTCCGGCATGGCGATCGCCGCCAAGGCGAAGTCGCCGGAGACGCAGATTGTCGGCGTTCAGACCGAACTTTTCCCGTCGATGAAAAACGCGCTCGACGGCGGCGGGCGCGCCGTCGGCGGCAACACGCTGGCCGAGGGGATCGCGGTGAAGGAGGCGGGGATGCTGACCCGCCGCATCATTGCGGCTCTTGTCGACGATATCGTCCTCGTTGACGAGCGCACGCTTGAGCGATCGCTCAGCCTGCTGATGAACGAACAAAAGGCGCTGGTGGAGGGAGCGGGAGCGGCCGGCCTCGCCGCCATGCTTGCGGAGCCCTCGCGCTACGCCGGACGCACCGTCGGACTGGTCCTGTGCGGCGGCAATATCGACGCGCGTCTCTTGTCGATGATCTTGATGCGCGATCTCGCCCGTTCGGGCCGCCTCGCGCGGCTGAGGGTCCAGCTGCTCGACATGCCGGGACAGCTTGTCCGCGTCGCGACGATCATCGCCGAACAGGATGGAAACGTCATTGATGTCGGCCACCACCGAACTTATTCCGACCTCCCCGCCAAGATGACCTGCATGGACGTGACGATCGACACGCAAGGCCAAGATCATCTCGACCGGATCATCGCCAATCTGCAGGGCGCCGGTTATGCGGTTGAAATTGCGGCCTATTAGCGGACCTTTATCCCAAGGCGCGCGAATGCGATTGAAACGACGCCTCTCCGCCCTATTTTCAGGAGAGGGCCGCAGGGAGGGATGAAGGATGATCGGAAGAGACGGGCGAGCCTTCCGCCTTTCCGCCAGCGCGGCGCTGCTCGCATCGCTTCTTGCGACGGCGTTCCTCAGCGCCGGCGCTGAAGACGTCGCGCCGGCGCGCGAGGCGGTCATCCTCACTATTGACGGGCCGGTGACGCCGGCGAACGCGCAATATGTCGCGCGGGAAATCGGCAAGGCGTCGGATGCGGAAAAGGAACTCATCGTCATCGAAATCGACACGCCGGGCGGCCTCGTCGATTCGATGAAAACGATCATCAAGGCGGTGCTGGCGTCCGAAACGCCGGTTGCGACCTATGTCTCTCCGCAGGGCGCGCGATCGGCGTCAGCGGGCCTTTACATCATGTACGCCGCGCATATTTCGGCGATGGCGCCGAACACCAATACGGGCGCGGCGACGCCAGTGGAGATCGGCGGGACGCCGAGCGATGAAAATCCGTTTGAGAAAGAACAGCCCGGCGACGACAATTCCATAAGCCCCTCGCCCTCGCCGGAAGGCGCTTCCCCCGAAGAAGATGCGCGCGACGCGGCGGAGGGACCGGCGAACGACGCCGACCGGACGCCGCCGCTCGGCAATCAGGACGCGCTGCGCGCCAAGATCATCAACGATTCAGTCGCCTATATTCGTTCGCTCGCGGAAGAACACGGCCGCAACGCCGACTGGGCCGAAAAGGCCGTTCGCGAAGCTTCCTCCGCAACGAGCCGCGAAGCGCTTGATCTCGGCGTCATCGATCTCATCGCCGACGATCTTGACGATCTTCTTGAGAAAATCGACGGCCGGACCGTGAAAACGATCGCGGGCGAACGCGCCGTCGCCACGGCGAACATCGCCGTGACGCGCATCGAGCCGACTTTCATCGAAAAGATTCTGGGGTTTATCGCCGATCCGAATGTCGCGGTGATCCTGATGTCGCTGGCGACGACCGGCATCATCATCGAAATGTGGAATCCGGGGTCGATTTTTCCGGGCGCCGTCGGCGCGATTTGCCTCATTCTCGGGCTCTACGCCTTTCAGGTTCTGCCGTTCAGCTGGCTCGGCGCCGTGCTGATGGGCGTCGGCGCGATGCTCATTCTCATCGAGGCCTATTCGCCGACATTCGGGCTGGCGGGGCTGACCGGTCTCGGGCTGTTCGCCGCCGGCATGTATCTCGTCTTTCCCGAAGGCTTCAAAGTTTCAGCGGGTCTTATCGCGACAATCGTCGCCGGCGTCGGCGCATTCCTCGCCCTCATCCTGATCGCGATCGTCGGCTCGCGCAGTCACGGGCCGATGATCGGGTCTGAAGCCATTCGCCGCCGCGAGGGGGTCGTTGACGACTGGAACGGCAAGGAAGGCTGGGTCATCATCGAGGGCGAGCGCTGGCGCGCGCGATCCGACAAGCCGCTGCAACCGGGCGACAAGGTGAAAGTCATCGAAATCGACGGCCTTGTTCTTATCGTCAAGCAGGCGAAGGGCGGCGGATTGCTCGGCGCCATCGCGCCGGCGGAAGCGTGAGCGCGAGATGGCGGAAACGATCGCACAGCTTGATTGGCGATCAGTGGGCGCTGAGACGATCATCATTCTGGCGCTGCTGCTGGTCGGCTTCGGGCTGATCTTGCTGACGCAACGCGCGCGCCGCACGCCGTTCCAGCTCGGCGTCGATTTCGGGACTTCGCGCGCTGTCGTCCAATCTTGGTCGGGAAACAGCGGCTATGTCCGCATCGGCGGAGAACTTTGGAAGGCGCGGGCTAAATGCGCTTTTTCGCCCGGCGACAGCGTCGAAGTGGCGCGTATCGAAGGAATGCTGTTAAACGTCAGAAAAGCCTAGGCGCCGGCGTTTTGCGCCGCATGCGCGTCGAAATCGAAAGGATCAGGAAATGCTCGACGGCTTCGGACTCGTTGTTCCCGTCATCGTTCTCGCGATCGTCATCATTACGAACGTGTTCAAGATTCTGCGGGAATATGAGCGCGGCGTCATCTTCACGCTCGGCCGCGTCGGCAGGAAGGCGGCCGGCCCCGGCCTCGTTCTTCTGATCCCGGTCATCCAGCAAATGCGCAAGGTCGACATGCGCACTCTCGTTCACGACGTTCCCGCCCAGGACGTCATCAGCCGCGACAACGTCTCGGTTAAGGTGAACGCCGTCCTCTATTACCGCGTCGTCGACGCCGTCCGGGCGGTCGTGCAGGTCGAGAACTACGTCGCCGCGACCAGCCAGCTCGCGCAAACGACCTTGCGTTCGGTTCTCGGCAAGCACGAACTCGACGAAATGCTGCAGGAGCGGGACCGGCTCAACAAGGACATCCAGGACATTCTCGACCACCAGACGGAATCCTGGGGAATCAAGGTCTCGAATGTCGAGATCAAGCATGTCGACGTCGCCCCGGAGATGATCCGCGCCATCGCCAAGCAGGCCGAGGCCGAGCGGGAGCGGCGCGCCAAGGTCATCTCCGCCGAAGGCGAGCAGCAGGCCGCCGCCAAACTCGCCGAGGCCGCCGGCATCCTGGCGACCTCTTCCGGCGCCATGGAGCTGCGTTATCTCGGCGCTTTGCAGGAGATCGCGTCGGACAAGACCAACACGATCGTTTTCCCGTTCTCGCTCGCCGATCTCGCCCGATCGCTCGGCGGCGGGCGGTGAGAAGCTGTTGAATCGCCGCAACACCTTAAGAAAACTCGCAAGTTTCCAACACTAAACCGGCGAAACACGCTGGAATCGGCTCGCACGGCCGCATCGCCCCGCCTAACGTATCCTCACGAAATGCCGCCCCCGACAAAGCGGGGCGACCAGGGAGGAATTATGACCAAGCGCCTGTTGGCGAAAGCCTCGATTATCGCACTCGCAGTCTGCGCCCCCGGCGCGGCCTTCGCCCAGGGGGCCGTTGACGCCCTGCGCGACGAAATTCTCGTGACGGCGACCAAGAAAGCCGACGCGGAAAACGTCCAGGACGTGCCGCTTGCGGTGACGGCCTATGGCGACGAACAGCTTGATGCCCTCAAAGTTCGCGATCTTTCGAGCCTCAGCTATTCGATGCCGAACGTCGCGCTGGACGATGTCGGGACGATCAGAGGCGTTGCAAACTTCTCAATTCGCGGCCTCGGCATCAATTCGTCGATCCCGTCGATCGATCCGACCGTCGGCGTTTTCGTCGACGGCATGTATCTCGGCGTAAACGCGGGCGTCGTTTTGGACATTTTCGACCTTCAATCGATTGAAGTGCTGCGCGGACCGCAAGGCATTCTCTTCGGACGAAACGTCACCGGCGGCGCGGTTCTCATCAATACGAAACGGCCCGGCGATGAGTGGGAAGTGGACGCCAAGCTCGCCATGGAGACCGGCGCGCGCGGCACCGGCATGAACTACTACGCGATGGGTTCAGTCGGCGGTCCGATCATTCAGGACACGTTGAGCGCAAAACTGGCGATATATTATAACAACGACAATGGCTGGTTTGAGAATTATCGCGGCGGACCGTTCCTCGGTCAGCCGGACGAATTTGAAGATTACGGCAAGGCGGAGATGATCATTTTCCGGCCGTCAATTTACTGGACGCCCGGCGACGCCTTCGAACTGACAGTGCGCTACGAGCATGGCGAGTCGGACGGCGACGGGCCTGCGGCGCAAAATCACGTCGACGGCTTCGGCAACCCGAATGCTTTCTTTACCGCGCCGCGCGACAGTTTTGACTTCTCCGTCAATGAGCGCGGTTTCGCGAAAGCGACCTGGCAGCAGATCATCACCGAGGCGCGGATCGATCTCGGCTCGCTCGGCGTCATCACCAATATCGCCGGCTGGCGCGATTATGAATCGCGGTCGCGCAGCGATATCGATGCGACGCCGTTGACGCTGTTCCACACCGACGCGACCACCGACCAGGACCAGTATTCGGAAGAAATCCGCTGGAACCATAGGCTTTTCGATCGGATCGATGCGACGCTTGGGTTCTACTATTTCACCCAGGACATCGCCTATAACGAAATCCGCAACATCGCCTTCGGCACCCGGTTCTTTAACGGCGGCGGCGTTCAGGATCACAGCTCCTGGGCGGGCTTTGGTCAGTTCGACATCGATCTTTCCGATCGTTTCACGATCAATCTCGGCGCGCGTTACACGCGCGAAGAAAAATCCGTCGTCATTTCGAACCTGCTTTTGAACTCGAACGTGCCGGCGTTTATGAACCCCGTCCCGAATTGCGACGTCCGCATTCCGGGCGACTGCACGGAAGATTTTGTCGACAGCGACAGCTGGAACAATTTCACGCCGAAAGTCGGGATTGAATGGCGGCCGGTCGACGATCTGAACGTCTACGCTCACTGGACTCAGGGCGTTCGCTCCGGCGGCTATAATTTCCGCAATACGTCTCTCGTCTTCGCTCCGGGCCCGTTCGACGAAGAACGGGTCGACGCCTTCGAAGTCGGCTTCAAGGCGCAGCCGGCGGACGGCAAGGCGGTGATCAACGCAGCCTTTTACGTCAACGACGTGAGCAACATGCAGCGTGAAATCAACCTCGCCGATCCTCTGGCGGGCGTGGTTCAGGTCATACGAAACACGGCCGACGCAACCATTTGGGGTATCGAGATCGAGACGCAGGTCTCTGTCACCGACAATCTCGTCGTGCTTGGCAATATCGGCCACACCGAAGGCAATTATGACACGATTTTGTTCGATATCGGGTTTCCGTCAGCCAGCCCCGGCGTTGTCGATGACGCGGATCTTCGTCTGGAGATTCCGCGTCTTGCGCCATGGACATACGGCGTCGGCTTCCTGCACTCGCTGCCGCTGAGCGACAGCGCGGCCATCGACACGCGATTCAGCTATTCGCATCGCGACGCTTCGTTCTACACTGACAACAATCTCGGTTCCCTGAACGAGATGGACATTATCGACGCCAGCGTATCGTTGAATTTCGGCAGCGCCATCTTCTCGATTTATGGGAAAAACCTTACGAACGAAGTCAACTTCGGCGGCGATACGCAGTTGCCGGGAACGCTTGGCGGCGGCAGCTTCTCGCCGCTCGCCAAAGGCCGCCGCGTCGGCGTCGAATTGCAGGTCGGCTTCTAAGACTTCCTGACTGAAGCGACTTTTCAGCCCCCGCTTCGGCGGGGGCTTTTCTTTTAGCCGTCCGAAGTGGCAGATCGGGCTGTGACCGACCCTGCGGAAGCCTCCCCGCCGCGCGCCGATATCTTTATCGATGCGCGCGGCCTTTCCTGCCCCCTCCCCGTGATCCGGATGGAGGCGGCTCTGCGCCGGCTGGCCCCGGGGGGACGGGTTGCGGTGACGGCGGACGACCCGCTCGCGGCCGTCGACATCCCCCATTTCGCGAAGGCCGGCGGCCACCAATGCCGTCGCCTGCCCGGACCCGAGGGAACTTGCGTCTTTCTGGTCACGCGGGGTGAAAATCGGCCGGCTGGCGACGCCTGAAATCGTCCCCGCCGCCCATTTGTTTTCAGGCGTGGTAAAGGTTAATGTGGCGTTAGCGGCGCGCGCGTGGTCTAGTCTCGGGGCCGTTCCGGGGCGGGTCCGCCAGCCGTCGCTCCGACGCCCTCCGGGCGGCGCGGCCAGGTATGAGCAAGCGTTTGGGGAACGCCTGGGGAGTCGAGGGGTTATGAGGAAAAATCAGGTCATGAAGCATTCCGGAATGCGCCGGGCGCTGTTCAGCGCCGCTGCGGCCGCCGCTCTTTCATTCGCCAGCGCCGGCGTCGCGCACGCCAATTACGAGATCGGGCTCAACGCCTATCAGCAGGGCCAATATGACGTCGCTGTCGACATCTGGACGCGCTTCGCCGTCGCCGGCGACGTGCGGTCGATGAAGGCGCTTGGCGACGTTTATTCCGGCGCCGTGCTTGAGGACGCGAAGGGCGCGACGATCCCGCTCGAGACCGGGCGCAAGATCGACAATGTCGAGGCCCTGCGCTGGTACACGCTCGCCGCCTATCATCGCTTCAACGAAGGCTTCCAGATGCCGACGGCGGCTGAACGCAACGCGCAGATTCTCGCCGAGGAGCGCCTGCCGGAAATCCGCTTCCGCATGAGCACCGCGGATGTCGACAAGGCGCAAAAGCTCGTCTCCGACACGTTTGAACGCGGCAGCCCCTACGACCTTTACACGCTCGGCGACATGTATCGGCGCGGCGCCGGCGTCGACAAGAACAACACTAAGGCGCTCACCATGTATGCGCTCGCCAAGGCGCGCGGCGTCGGCGCGGCGTCGATCGCCTATGAAGAACTCGAAGAGCTGATGACGTCGAGCGAGATCAAGACGGCGTCGGAAAGCACCGTAGGCTGGCAGCCGCCGCTGCCGGAAGAACACACCGGCAAGACGCCGCAGCAGACCGAACTCGAACGCACGAAGAAAGAGCTTGAAGAGCTTCGCCTGCAACAGGCGCTCGGCGCGATCGCCGACATTGATGTTGAACTTATCCAGCGCGCGCTGAAATCGCTCGGCCTTTATTTCGGCCCCGTCGACAATGCGATGGGCGCGGGCACGCGCGACGCCATCCGGCGCTTCCAGTACTCGCGCGTCAGCGCGAACGCCGAGCTGACCGATGAGGAGAAGGAAGCGGTCAAGACCGGCGTTCTCACCGCCCGCCAGACCGTCCAGCTGTTCGAAGCGGCGGCGAAAGAAGGCCACCCGATGTCGCAATACGTCCTCGGCATCATGCATGTGCGGGGAATCGGCGTCATTCAGGACGGCGACGAGGCGCTGAAATGGCTCGGCAAGTCGGCCGGCGCCGATCTCGCGATTGCGCATTACGCGCTCGGCGTCGTTTATCGGGACTCAACGCCGGGCCTTAATCCGGTGCGCCCCGACAAGGCCAAGGCCGCGGTTCACTTCGCGCGCGCTCAGGCGCTCGGCTATCCGCCGGCCGGCGAAGCGCTGCGCAAGCTTGAATTCGAAAAGCCGCGCAACATCGAATAGCAGGAGAGCAGTTCCATGAAACGCGTAATCACTTTTCTTGCGGCGGCGAGCAGCCTTCCCTTCGCACTCTCCGGCATCGCCGAAGCTCAAACGCTCGGCGGGTTTCCGATCCGGGAACCGGGCGCGTCGGGCCCGTCAAGCGGCGCGGCCGGCGGACCGACCGGGTCGCGCAACGAAGTCATCGTCAGCAAGGACGCCGACAGCAACGTGAAGACGATCGCGCAGGCGATGAAGATCGTTCGCCCCGGCGGCACGATCCTCGTAAAGGGCGGCGTCTATAACGAGAACATCGTCGTCACCAAGCCGGTCGAGATCCGCGGCGTTGAAGGCGATTACGGCCGCAATGCGATTATTCGTTCGGCGCCGACGTCGCCATGCGTCTCGATCGCGCCGAATTCGCCGGTCGCCAGCGTTAATCTGTCGACGCTGATTTTTGAGTTTGACGCCGCCGTTCCTTCCGGAAGCTGCATCGACATTCGCGGCGGCACGGTGACGATATCCGACAGCTTTATCATTCCGTCGGATTCGGACATTCCGCTGCGCGCCGGCTACGGCCCCCTGAAAGGCCAGATGCGTCCCGAACTGCTTGACCATCTCGCCCGCCCCGCGCGCGATCCAGGCCTTTACGAGCGCGTTGAAGACGCATTCGGCAAATGCAAATCGTCGCGCAGCGACGGCGAATGGTGCGAAGTTCGGTCCCCGACCGCCGTTTCGGCCTGCGTTGAAACCTATTCAGGCCGCCTTTCATGCCAGTCGGCCTTTTCATTGGCGGGCGCTCTTGAATGCAAGGAAAAGGGGCGCGATCTGTGGTGCCGCGGCGACCAGATCGTTCGCGCAACCGACGGCGGCGAGGCCGGACGGATCGAAAGCTATCTTGCGCGCCACGCGCAGCCTGTCGGCGCTGAAAACCAGAGCTGGCAGATCGCAGCCGGCGGCACGCGGATCGAGGAATATCTTCACGACCGCACGGCGCAGGGCGTCGGCATCGTGTCCGGCCCGTCCGCAGGCGTTCGCGTAACGGCGGGCGACGTTCGCCTCGACAGCAACGTCATCGTCGGCGCCAGAACCGCCGTCAGCTTCGGCAGCGACAACAACGCCTTCATCAAGGGCGCGCTGACAAACAATGTCATCATCGGCAACGGCGTCGGCATCGCTGCGGCCGGCGGCGCCGCGGATCTCCTCCTCACCCGCAACACGATCCGCTACAATGTCGGCGACGGCGTCAATGCGGACGTCTATGACGGCGTCAAGATCATCGCCAACGAGATCCTCGGCAACCAGAACGGCATCTTTCTCTCCGAGAAAGTCCGCATGGCGACGGTCTCGTCAAATCTCGTCGCGCGCAATTTCTCCGACGCGATGCGGGTTTCGAGCGGATTTTTCGGCGCGGTCGGCGGCAATACGTTCATCGACAATATCGGCTGCACCATGCAGTTCTTTTCCGCCGAGCAGAAAATCCTCAACGACGCCAACATCAAGGTGACGGCGTTCCGCGATTTCACGCCGCAGGTCGCCTTTGAGTCCACGAACAACGTCGTTCGCAATTCCGGCGACGCTAAAATCGGCAAATCCAAGCGTCCTCGCCGCGACCGCGACGAGCAGCCCTTGCCGAACGGCGCGCTCGCATCTTGCGAAGCGCCTCTCTAGAATAGAGCCTAATTATGCGAAACGCCCCCTTTCGGGGGCGTTTTTCATTTGGTGCGGGCGGTCGGGGTCGAACCGACACTCCTTTCGGAACCAGATTTTGAGTCTGGCGCGTCTGCCAATTCCGCCACGCCCGCAAGCCGAC
>CALAZI010000007.1 GCA_937895955.1 uncultured Alphaproteobacteria bacterium
GGACGCGGCGGGCGCGTCGCCGTCAGCGCCATAATCTCGGCGAGCTTGTTGTGCGCGGCGCCCGCCTGTCCCGCGCCGATATAGGCGTGCAGTTCGATGAGGCTGTCGGAGAGCGGATCGTCGGCGCGGATGACGAAATAGGGTTCATCCTCGGCGAGGTCGTTATAACAATCGAATTTCGAGGGGTTGGCCTTCGAGCCGACGAGGGAAATGGACATGGGGCGCGCCTGTGGAAAATTTGCGCATTTAATCTGGCGTGATTCTGGTCGCCTGCCGATGCGCATCAGCCTCGCGCCTGATGAGAATTCAGGTAAAGTTTCCCCAATCGCCGCGCGCTCATGCGCCGCTGACTGGAGGAATCAATGAAATTGCGCGTCATCCTGTCGTCATCGCTGCTCATCGCCGGGGCGGGGTTTGCGCCCGCCGTCGCGCAAAACGACCTACGCGCCGATATTGAAGCGGACTACAAGGCGAATCTTGCGCCGCTCTTCGATCATTTTCACCGCAATCCGGAGCTTTCGCATCGCGAATTCAAGACGGCGGAACGGCTCGCGGCTGAAATTCGCGCGCTCGGCTACGACGTCACCGAAAAAGTCGGCGGCACTGGCGTCGTTGCGGTCCTGAAAAACGGCGAGGGGCCGACGTTGATGATCCGCGCCGATATGGACGGTCTGCCGGTCAAGGAGGATTCAGGTCTTTCCTACGCCTCGGTCGCGATGCAGGAGGACATCGACGGCGAGGTGAAGCCCGTCATGCACGCTTGCGGCCATGACACGCATATCACCTCGCTTGTCGGAACGGCGCGCGCGCTCGCCGCGCGCAAGGACCAATGGAAGGGAACGCTCGTCCTCATCGGCCAGCCGGCGGAAGAGCGTGTCTCCGGCGCCCGCGCCATGCTTGAGGACGGTCTCTACAAGCGCTTCCCGAAGCCCGATTACGCGCTCGCTTTTCATGTGAGCGCCGGCCTTCCCTCAGGCCGCATCGAGGCGGCCGAGATCGCGGGATCGAGCGCCGACAGCGTCGACATCATCGTTCGCGGCGTCGGCGCGCACGGCGCCTCGCCGCATAAGGGCGTCGATCCGGTTCTCGTCGCGTCGCAGATCGTCGTCTCGCTTCAGTCCGTCGTCTCGCGCACCATCGCGCCCTTGCAGCCAGGCGTCATCACCGTCGGCTCGATTCACGGCGGGACGAAACACAATATCATCGGCGACAAGGTGCATCTGCAATTGACGGTGCGCTCTGACGATCCGGCCGTGCGCGCGCAGCTTCTCGACGGCATCGACCGCGTGGCGAAGGGCGTCGCCATCTCGATGGGCGTTCCGGAAAAGCTTCTGCCGGAGGTCATTCGCTCCAAAACGGAATCGACGCCGCCGACGGTCAACGACAAGGAAACGCTGGCGATCGTGAAAGCGGCGCTTACGGAGCATTTCGGCGAAGGCCGCCTCATCGACAAGCCGCGAGAAGGGATGGGCGCTGAGGATTTCGCTTATTTCGTGACGCCCGAATCGGGCGTTAAAGGCGTCTATTTCGCGGTCGGCGGCACGCCCGAAAAAGAGGTTGAAAAAGCGCCCTCGCATCACTCGCCCTTCTTCAAGGTCGAGCCGGAGCCGTCGATCAAAACGGCGACGGAAGCGATGGTCGTCGCCGCGATGCGGCTCTTCAACGGCGAATAGAACGGCTGGCGCCTAACACACGGATTTCATTTGCGAAAAAAACTTATCCAACACCTTGCTCCAGGCCTTAGACTGATCCTTCGTCGGATTTGAAAGGTCTTTAGCCGATGCGTTTCAGCGTTCCCCTGTCGTTTCCCGCGGCGGGGGAATTTTGCGTCCGCGCAGGGTTTACGGAAATTGGGGACAATTCCGCAACGATCCGAATGCGCGCTCGATTCAAGCCGATGCCCGGTGCGGGGATTTTCCCTATTGTTAGGGCAAGCGCACGCCGGATGCGGGAATGTTTCAATCGCGCGGCCGTGAATATTCGGGCGCTGGAATTCGCGATGCCCCTACCCATATCGAGCGCAATTGAAATCCCTAAAATGGAGCGCTTGGCATGATCCTCATACGGAAGGCGATCGACCGCGGTCAGGCCGATTTCGGCTGGCTGAAGGCGCGCTATAGCTTTTCTTTCGGCGACTATTTCCATCCCGATCACATGGGCTTTCGCGCCCTTCGCGTCATCAATGAAGACCGCATCGCGGCCGGCGCGGGCTTCGCGCCGCATTCCCATCGCGATATGGAAATCGTCACTTATGTTCTTGAGGGCGCGCTTCAGCACAAGGATTCGACCGGCGGCGGCGGAATCATTCGCCCCGGCGACGTTCAATATATGTGCGCCGGCAAGGGCGTCACGCATAGCGAATACAACGCCTCGAAAAC
>CALAZI010000008.1 GCA_937895955.1 uncultured Alphaproteobacteria bacterium
CCAGCGCGACTTTCAAGGATGCAGTGCCGGTGCGGCCAAGCCCCGCGCCGATGACAGATAGAGGCATGTTTTCCCTCCCAAGAACGACAAGACGCTATGGCGCCGCATGGAGGAGGGCAATCGGATAGCGGGCGACGTCTACTCGCTCGCCAGCCCGTCCCAAAACTTCTTCACGCGCTTGAAGAAGCCGGTCGATGACGGGTTGCAATCGTCGCCGCCGGCTTCGCAGAATTCCTTCAGCAGTTCCTTTTGCCGCGCGGTGAGATTGACCGGCGTTTCGACCGCGATCTCGACGATCATGTCGCCGCGTCCCTTCTGGTTCAACCGCGACATGCCCTTGCCGCGAACGCGGAAGCGGCGTCCGGTCTGCGCGCCTTCGGGGATCGATATTGAAACGCGCCCGCCCTCGATCGTCGGGCCTTCAACCTCGCCGCCAAGCGCGGCCGTCGCCATCGGGATCGGCGCGTTGCAATAAAGATCGGCGCCGTCGCGCTCGAAAAGATCGTGTTTCTTGACGTCGACGAAAATATAGAGATCGCCTTCGGGCCCGCCGCGCGGTCCCGCCTCGCCTTCGCCGGCGAGGCGTATGCGCGTGCCGGCTTCAATGCCGGCGGGGATGTCGACCATCAGCGTGCGTTCTTTTCGAACGCGGCCCTGACCGCCGCAATCCGTACACGGATCGGAAATGACGCGCCCTTCCCCGCCGCATTGCGGGCACGTGCGCTCAAGCGTGAAAAAGCCCTGCTGCACGCGAACGCGGCCGGCGCCGCGACAGGTTCCGCATGTCGTCGGACCGGAGCCTTTTTTCGCGCCCGAGCCCTCGCAGGTCTCGCAGGCGACCGAGCCCGGCACGGTGATCGAGGCCTTCTTGCCGTTGAAGGCCTCCTCCAGCGAGATTTCGAGCGCGTATTTTAAGTCGGCGCCGCGGCCCGGCCCGCGCGCGCGCCCCGAACGCGCGCCCATGATGTCGCTGAAGAGATCTTCGAAAACGTCCGAAAAGGCGGAGGCGTCAAAACCGTTGAAGCCCGCGCCGCCGCTCTGGCCGTTCTTGAACGCGGCGTGCCCGAAGCGGTCATAGGCCGCGCGCTTTTGCGGATCGGAGAGGCATTCGTAAGCCTCGTTCACTTCCTTGAATTTCTGTTCCGCCGCCGCATCGCCCTGATTGCGGTCGGGATGGTGCTGCATCGCCGCCTTGCGAAACGCCGATTTGATCGCCGCATCGTCCGCGCCGCGGTCAACGCCAAGCACTGAGTAATAGTCTTGCGCCATATCGAAAACGCTCGCCGCCCCTTGCGATCACCGCTCATCCCGGCGAAAGCCGGGATCCAGAAACAAGCGCCGCAATGACGTCTTTGGATTGGATCCCGGCTTTCGCCGGGATGAGCGGGTTTTTAAGCGGCGGCGAGGTTGACGCCGCCGCCAGTCCATTACTCTTTCTTGTCGCCGTCGACTTCCTCGAAATCGGCGTCGACGACGCTGTCATCGCCCCTGGCGTCGCCGCCCTCTTCAGCGGCGCCGGTCTGCGCCTTGTACATCGCCTCGCCGAGCTTCATCGAGGCCGAGAGCATCGCCTGCGTGTCGGCGGCGATTTTCTCCGCATCCGAATTCTCGTCTTCAAGCGTCTTCTTCAGCGTCGCGATCGCGTCTTCGATCGCTTTCTTTTCGTCGCCGCTGATCTTGTCGCCATGTTCGGCGAGCGCTTTTTCCGTCTGGTGGACGGCGCTTTCGCCATGGTTCTTCGCCTCAACGCGGCCGCGGCGCGCCTTGTCGGCTTCCGCGTTCGCTTCGGCGTCTTTCACCATCTGGTCGATGTCGGCGTCCGACAGGCCGCCCGAGGCCTGAATGCGGATCGACTGTTCCTTGTTGGTCGCCTTGTCCTTCGCCGAGACATGCACGATGCCGTTGGCGTCGATGTCGAAAGTGACCTCGATCTGCGGCACGCCGCGGGGCGCCGGCGGAATGCCGACGAGATCGAACTGGCCGAGCATCTTGTTGTCGGCCGCCATTTCGCGCTCGCCCTGGAAGACGCGGATCGTCACGGCGGACTGATTGTCTTCGGCGGTCGAGAAGGTCTGCGACTTCTTGGTCGGGATCGTCGTGTTGCGTTCGATGAGGCGCGTGAAAACGCCGCCGAGCGTTTCGATGCCGAGCGACAAGGGCGTCACGTCGAGCAGGAGAACGTCCTTGACGTCGCCTTGCAGAACGCCCGCCTGGATCGCGGCGCCGAGCGCGACAACCTCATCCGGGTTGACGCCCTTATGCGGCTCTTTGCCGAAGAACTGCTTCACCGTCTCCTGGACTTTCGGCATGCGCGTCATGCCGCCGACGAGAATGACTTCGTCGATGTCGCCGGCGGAAAGGCCGGCGTCTTTCAGCGCCGCCTTGCAGGGATCGACCGTGCGCTTGACGAGATCTTCAACAAGGCTTTCGAGCTTGGCTCGGCTGAGCTTCATGTTGAGATGTTTCGGGCCTGAGGCGTCGGCGGTGATGAAGGGAAGGTTCACTTCATATTGCGCCGTCGAGGAAAGTTCTTTCTTCGCCTTTTCCGCCTCTTCCTTCAGGCGCTGCAGCGCGAGCTTGTCCTTGCGGAGATCAATGCCCTGATCTTTTTTGAACTCGTCGGCGAGATAATCGACGACGCGCATGTCGAAATCTTCGCCGCCGAGGAACGTGTCGCCGTTCGTCGCCAGCACTTCGAAAACGCCGTCGCCGATTTCGAGAATCGAAATGTCGAACGTGCCGCCGCCGAGATCGTAGACGGCGATCTTCTTGCCGTCTTTTTTCTCAAGCCCGTAGGCGAGCGCCGCGGCCGTCGGTTCGTTGATGATCCTGAGGACCTCGAGACCGGCGATCTTGCCGGCGTCTTTCGTCGCCTGACGCTGCGCGTCGTTGAAATAGGCGGGAACGGTGATGACGGCCTGCTCGACCTTTTCGCCGAGATAGGCCTCCGCCGTCTCTTTCATCTTTTGCAGGATGAAGGCGGAGATCTGCGAGGGCGCGTATTTCTCGCCATGGCTCTCGACCCAGGCGTCGCCATTGCCCGCCTTGGAAATCTTGTAGGGGACCATGCCGATGTCTTTCTTGACCATCGGATCATCGAAATTGCGGCCGATCAGGCGCTTGATGGCGAAGAAGGTGTTTTCAGGGTTCGTCACCGCCTGGCGCTTGGCCGGCTGGCCGACGATGCGTTCGCCGTCGCTGGTGAAGGCGACGACCGAGGGGGTCGTGCGCGCGCCCTCGGCGTTTTCGATGACTTTCGGCTGCTTGCCTTCCATGACCGCGACGCAGGAATTGGTCGTGCCGAGGTCGATGCCGATAACTTTGCCCATTCAAAAGTCTCCTTGCAGCGGACGGCTCCGTCATTGAGGGCCTTCATGGAGGCGCGCAAGAAGCCGCCCCCGCCAAGCGCCCGGATTCAAGCCGTCCCTGATTGCCCTTTGGTTCATGGGCCGAAACGGAGCGTTCCGACCCGGTTCGGGCGGGATATAGGCGCCGCCCCGGCGGCCCGCAACCCGCGCGGCGGCCGGAAAGCCCAAGAAAATTCAGCCGTTTTCCGCCCCTTAGGGCCGGCCCGCGCCGCCAGGCCGGATGTCGGATGTTCGCGGCGGCCGGCCGCGGCGAATTTCGCATTTCCACGATAGAAGTTTTTCGGCGGCGGGCGCATAAGAACGCGCCATTTGGGAGCTTTTTATGGCCCGGTCCCCGAAAAAATCCGCCGACAAGCAGAAGAAAAACAAGAACGCCGCCAAGAAGAAAAAGGCGCCGGCGACGCCGACGAAGCGGGCGAAACTTTCCGCCAAGGAATATGCGCCGCTCGCGCCCTATCTTCGCATCAAGGGCGCGCGCGAGGCGGTCGATTTCTACAAGAAGGCCTTCAATGCGAGCGTTCGCATGATCATGGACGCGGAGGACAAAGTCCGCATCATGCACGCCGATCTCATCATAAACGGCGGCGAGATCATGCTCTCGGACACGTTTCCGGAATTCGGGACGGCCGTCACGACCGCGCCGGTCGATGCGAAAACGACGACCGTCTCGCTCCACCTTCAGGTCAACGACGCCGACAAATGGTGGAAGCGCGCCACCGAAGCGGGCTGTTCAATCGTCATGCCGCTGGAAGATCAGTTCTGGGGCGACCGCTTCGGCATGATCAAGGATCCGTTCGGCCATGTCTGGTCGATCGCCTCCAAGATCAAGAAAAAGCGCGGCAAGAAATAAAGCCGCGCGGCGGCGAGGCGATCCTGATCAGGGCTTTCCGCAGGCCGACCCGATTGCGGCGTATTCGGCGGCATGGCGCGTCGCGCTCATCACCCAGCCGACATTGGCCTCGTCATAACGATTAACATATTGCCAGACGATGTCGCCTGACGGCGTCGTCTCAAAGACGCGGCCCGCATCCGTCTCGACGATCAGCAGATTGCCGTTCTCAAGCCGTTCGTGCTTGCCGCGGCGGGGCGTGTAAAAAATGTCGTCGCCGCGAGATTGATAGAGCGTCTCAAACGCGAAATCGCCCGGCCTTATCGCAATGATGCGGCTGCCGCCGCGGCGGCCGAGCCAGCCGTTCCCCGGCCCGGCGGGTTCGCTGCCGCGATTGTCGAAAATCGAAATGCGTCCGTCCGCGCCGAAATCGGGATCATGCTGAAGCTGCGTCGCGCCGGTCCGCGCCCATTTGATCGTCCGCGTAGCGCGGTCGATGACGAAGATCGCGTTTCGCTGGCGCGCGCTGACGAGAATGTCGCCGGCTGAAAACATCGGAAACGCCGCAGCGAACCGCTCATCAAGAATTTCGACGTCATTGACGTGAAGAACGTCGTGCGAGGCTGAGTGCTCGCCGGCGACAAGCCCTTCCTCGCCGCTGTTGATGATGACGTCGACAAGGTCGATCGTTTCGACAAGCGCGCCCGTTTCCGCATCGAACCGGCCGATGCGATCGAGCCCGAACGGCCGCCCGAAAAGGCGCGGCTCGGCATATTCGGCGACGGTGAGCGGCGTCCAGATATCGCCATTGTCGTCCACGTCGATCGAATGATGCGGCCCGTCTTCGTTGCGCCAAAGGACGCGCCCGCAGGCGTCGACGCGATAGAGCCCTTTCTGTTCAAGCGTTATGAGGATGTCGCCGTTCGGATAAAGATGCGCGCCGTGAATGAGCGCGTCGAAACGATAGAGCTTATCGTCCTTGAGGTCGAAAAAATCGACCGGCCATTCATGGATGAGCGCGCCCTTTTCGTCGACGAGACGCGCGGTCAGCCGATCGTCAAACAGGCCGACGATAAAGGTGACGCCGCGCGACATGCGCGAAAAATCGGGCGCCAAATCGTTCGAAAGATCAGGGCGAAGCGGCTCGATATGTTCGACAGGCGAAAGACCGGCCACGGCGCGCCAGCTGTCGGTCATCAGCGAAACCGTCGCCGCCGCGGTCTGGATCGAATTTCGCACGGACGGCGCGAGCGCGCCAATCAGGACGCAGACGATCATCACCGCTTCAATCGCGCAGACGATGGCGATCTTGCGCGCGACAGAATCGCTTTTCCCGGCCATGCGCCCCTCATCTGTGCGGGCCGGTTATAGGCGTTACGGATTTTACATCTCGTTAAGGCTGGGAAGCGGACCGCTTACGGCAGATCCCGAACGACCCGGAAGCCGACATCATTGCGCCGCGCGCCGATCGGCGCGCCGTCGCGAGCCGATGCGCGCGCGGCTTCTCCGGCCGCGCTCCAGCCGCCGCCCTTGATGACCCGCGCCGAGCAGAAAGACCCGACCAGCGTCGCGCCGGCGTCGCCGGCCCAACAATCGGCAGTCCATTCCGCCGCATTCCCGTGCATGTCGAAAAGGCCGAAGAGATTCGCCGCGAAGCGACCGACGGGAAGCGTGCGTCCGACCGAGGCGCCGTCCTGGCTGAAATTCGCCTGACGCGCCGACCCCGTCGCGCCGAAAGAATAGGCGTCGAGCGATCCGGCGCGCGCGGCGTATTCCCACTCGGTCTCAGTCGGCAGGCGATACTCGCGGCCGGTCTTGCGCGAAAGCCAGCCGGCGTAGGCTTCAGCCTCTTCAAACGTGACGTTGACGACCGGGCGATCGCCGCCGCCCCAGCCATTATCGGAAACGCGCGGACACGCGCCGTCGCTGACGCAGGCGTTCCACTCATCGAACGTCGTCTCAAAAACCGCGACGGCGATCGGCTTACGGAGCATCAAGGGAACGGCGAGATCGGCCCCTGGTTCAGGCGCGAGCGTGCCGGCGCTGATCTCGGCGAGATCGGGGCATTCGAGACAATCGCGCAGATAGAGCCCGTAGGCGGCGCCGGCGTCGGCGTTCGCCGTCGAAGACCAGGCGAGTTCGGCGATCTTGTCAGCCGAATTTTCCGCCGCGGCGCCGGCCTCATCCGGCATCGGGAGCGTCGCATCCGCCGCGCTCGCCGTTTGCGTGAACGGCTTGATGCGCGGGGCCGCGAACTCGTCGGAAAAAACTTCTCCGTCGGTCGGCGCGCCGGTTTCCTCGACCGCCGGCGCAGCGGCGCTTGCAACGGTTTCATCGACGCTCGCAATTTCATAGGGCGCGTCCGGCGGCGGCGATTCAGAGTCAAAAACGTCCTCGACCGGCCTCTCAACGCCGGCGTCGGCGGTCAGCGCTTCGCGAAGCGCGCCGGCGGGCGGCGGCGCGGCGTTTGCGCGCGCCTCATTCGCGGCGGCGACTGCGGCGAAATCATCTCTATCCTGATCTTTCGGCGTAACGAACGCGACCACCGGCGGCGCGGGCGCATCGAGGGCGGCGGGAGCCGTCTTGTTCACGGCGATGACGGCGAGAACGACGCCGCCGGCGACAAGCCCGACCGCGGCCGCCGCGCCCAACATGGCCGCGCGCGGCACGTAAGGGGTCGGCGCGGCGCGACCGCCGGCGGCGATCGGCGGATCGGCGAAAAAGTCGTCGTCAATTTCCTCGGCGCTCAACGGGGCGGCGTCGGCCGGCGGCAATTCGATGCCGCGCCGAACGGCGAGTTCAACCTCGTCGAGAACAAACCGCCAGCGCGGATCGTTTCTGGAGCCGTCCCAGCCGGCGATATCGACCGGCCAGAGATGCTCGAAACTCGACGGCGGCGGCGCCTTGCCGATCGCGACCGGCACCAGAACGCGGCGCGCTAAAGCGGAGCGCGCGGCGGCGAGAATTTCCGATGACGCGGCGGCGGCGGCTGACCAGATGACGAAGGCGGCTGACGCGGCTTCCCGCCCATTGACGGTTTCATAGCCGGCGTCCGCCAGCGCGCCGGCGATCTGTTCGGCTGTCCCGATATTTTCGGGCGCGAAAAGGAGCCTTATTTTGGACATCTATGCGCAGGAGGCCTTGATGGGACGCCATAAGGCGCCCGTATTCCCAGCGTGAGTTGTTCGCCGATTGCGCCAGCGCCAGCAAGGCGAATTCGTTAATTCCGGCTTAACCTTTGGCATGTTTTTGTTCTTGATATGTTCTGAGGGTTGAGGCAAGCTGCCAATGCGGTTGATTTGAGGGGGAGCGCTCAATGGTCGCCCAGCTGACGACATTCGCCTTTCACGGCGTCGAGGCGCGGCCCGTCACGGTTCAAGTCCAGATCGCCGGCGGCGCCAATCATTTCGCAATTGTCGGATTGCCGGACAAAGCGGTGTCGGAAGCGCGCGAGCGCGTTCAGTCGGCGCTGTGCGCGATCGGGCTCGGCCTGCCGCCGAAGCGCGTGACGATCAATCTGGCGCCGGCGGACCTTCCCAAGGAGGGCGGGCATTTCGATCTCGCCATCGCCCTCGGCCTTTTAATCGAGATGGGCGCGACGGCGCGCGACGCCGCCGAAGGCTTCGCCGTGATCGGCGAGCTTGGCCTCGACGGATCGATCGCGCCGGTCGCCGGCGCGCTGCCGGCCGCGATCGCCGCCAATGCGCGCGATCTCGGTCTCATCTGCCCCGCGGCCTGCGGGCCGGAAGCGGCCTGGGCGGGCGCCGACATGCGCATCCTTGCGCCGCAAAGCCTCATCCAGATCGTCAATCATTTCAAAGGCGTTCAGGTTCTGACGCCGCCGGCGCCAGGCGCGGTCGAGACGGCGGTCTGCGCGCCTGATCTTAAAGACGTGAAGGGTCAGGAAAGCGCCAAGCGCGCGCTCGAGGCGGCGGCGGCGGGCGGCCATAATCTGCTGATGGTCGGCCCGCCGGGCGCCGGCAAATCCATGCTCGCAAAACGCCTTCCCGGCCTTTTGCCGCCGCTGACGCCGGAAGAGATGCTGGAAATTTCGATGGTGCAGTCGATGGCGGGCCTTCTGGAAGGCGGCCGGCTGACCCGCGCGCGGCCGTTTCGCGCGCCGCATCATTCCGCCTCGATGGCGGCGATGGTCGGCGGCGGCATGCGCGCCAAGCCCGGCGAGGCTTCGCTCGCCCATCACGGCGTTCTCTTTCTCGACGAGCTTCCCGAATTCGCGCCGCAAGTGCTCGACAGCCTGCGCCAGCCGATGGAGACGGGCGACGTCCTTATCGCGCGCGCCAATTATCACGTTCGCTATCCGGCGCGCTTTCAGCTCATCGCGGCGATGAACCCCTGCCGCTGCGGCCACGGCAAGGCGAGCGGGCGCGCCTGCGGGCGCGGCCCCAATTGCGAGGCGGCGTATCAATCGCGCGTTTCGGGGCCGATGCTCGACCGGATGGATATCGCCATCGACCTCGCGCCGGTGACGCCGGCCGATCTCGCCGCGCCGGCGACGGGCGAGGCCTCGTCAGCGGTCGCCGGACGCATCGCCGCCGCGCGCGCCGCGCAAATCGACCGCGCGGTTGAGGAAGGCGAAGGCGCCGCGGTCAACGCCGCGCTTTCCGATCGCGCGCTCGATCGCGTCGCTGCGCCGGATTCGGACGGCGCCGCGCTTTTGGCGCGGGCGGCGGAAACGCTCGGCTTTTCCGCGCGCGGCTATCATCGCATTTTGCGCGTGGCGCGAACGCTCGCGGATCTTGAGGGCGTCGACGCGGTCAAGCGCCGCCATATCGCCGAAGCCGTCAGCTATCGCCGCCGAGACGGCGCCGCTGTTCCCGGCGGCTCCAACGATCGATTAACCACAACGCCGATTAACCAATCCGCCTAACTAAATTTTCAATCGCAATTGCAAATATCTCCCTCAACCTTTTTTGAGGGGGCGGCTTCGCATGTCATCGCACTTCGATCGCGCGACGCGCACGGGCGAACTTATCGTCCTGTGCGACAGCGCGGATGCGATCCGCTTCGTCAATCGGAATTTCGCCGCGTTTTTCGGCGCGCCGGTTCCTGACTGGCACGCGCGCGTTTTTGCACCCGGCGGCGATGCGCATGAGGGCGAAACCGTCTCCTTCAAAACGGAAGCCGTTTCCGCCGACGGCCCCGCGATCATCGACTGGCGTCTTGAAATGCTGCCGTCCGGCGAAAAGCTCTATTCAGGCCTCGCCTCGGCGGATCGCCGGGCGCGGCGCATGCCGGAGGCGGCGGAGCATCGCGACGGCGAAGAGGAACGGATCCACTTCGTCGCGACGATCAGCCATGAGATGCGCACCCCGCTCAACGGCATTCTCGGCATGTCCGCCCT
This sequence comes from uncultured Alphaproteobacteria bacterium, assembly GCA_937895955.1. Taxonomy (GTDB): domain Bacteria; phylum Pseudomonadota; class Alphaproteobacteria; order Caulobacterales; family Parvularculaceae; genus Amphiplicatus. The sequence continues at coordinate 9,560 of CALAZI010000008.1, forward strand.
GCTGCTTGAAACCGAGCTTACGCCCAATCAGCGCGCCTATGTGGAAGCGGTGCGCCAGTCCGGCGCAAGCCTTCTGGCGCTGACCAACGACATTCTCGATCTCTCCAAACTCGACGCCGGAAAGCTCGATTTTGAATCGGCGCCGTTCGATCCTTACGCGCTCGTTCAAAGCGTCACCGAAATCCTCTCTCCCAAGGCGGCTGAAAAGTCGATCGAGATCGCCAGCTTCGTCGATCCGACAACGCCGCGCCGCGTCATCGGCGACGAGGCGCGCGTGCGGCAGGTCCTGCTCAATCTCGCCGGAAACGCGGTCAAGTTCACGCGCTATGGCGGCGTCGCGATCGAGATGCGCGCGGAAGCGACGGCCGACGGATTGCGCCTTATCGGTTCGGTTCGCGATACGGGGATCGGCATCGCTCGCGAATCGCAGGCGGCGGTGTTTGAAAAATTCATGCAGGTCGACGCCGATCCCAAACGCCGCGCGCAGGGAACCGGCCTCGGCCTCGCCATCTCGCGCCGGCTTGCGCATGCGATGGGCGGCGACATCACCTTTAAGAGCGAATACGGCAAGGGCAGCATTTTCACCTTTCACGTCGCCGCCGGCCCCTCGGCGGCAAAGGCCAATCCGGCGCGCGTCGACGCGCCGCCGATCGTCGTCGCAACGAAATCGCCGATCCTCGGGCGCATCCTGCGCCTGCAACTGCAATCCTTCGGCGTTCAGGAAGCGCGCTTCGTCGAGGATGCGCGCGACGCCGCTTTCGCGCTGAAGGAAAATCCGGGCGCCTTGCTGCTCTGCGATCGCAATCTCGTCGACAGCGCGATCAGCGACGCGCTGGAGGAAGCCTGGCGCGCGCTTGTCCTCTTGTCGCCCAATGAGCGCGGCGCGATTGAGGAGCTCCGCGGCATCGGCTTTGACGGCTATCTGATCAAGCCCGTGCGCCAGTCCACCTTAATGCGCGAAATCGCGCGCGGCGGCCGTTCGGTTGAAACGGTCGTTTCCGACGCCGATGAGAAATCGGCAAGACCCGTCATCGACCGCGCGCTCAAGATCCTTCTCGCGGAAGACAACCAGATCAACGCCGTGCTGGCGACCACGCTCATCCGGCGCAGCGGCCATAAGGTCGATGTCGCAAAGAACGGCGAAGAAGCGGTCGCCGCCGCGCAATCGGCCGCTTACGATCTTGTCTTTATGGACATGCACATGCCGCAGATGGACGGTCTTGAGGCGAGCCGGCGCATCCGCGCGCTCAAGGGGCCGGCGGCGAACGTGCCGATCATCGCGCTCACCGCCAACGCCATGCCGTCGGACCGGCAGAAATGCATGGCCGCCGGCATGAACGACTTCCTGTCAAAGCCCTTCGAGCCCGGCGATATCGACGACATGCTCGCCAAATGGGCGGCGCCCGAAGAAAAACTCGAAGCCGCCTCCTAGCCGAGGCCCGAGGCCTTCTTATCGCCGCGAATGCGCTTATTGTCGGACGCACAGATTCTGAGATGGCGGCTTCATGACGGAAAGCGAAAATGCCGGACCCGAGCGTTTGACCTGGCGAGAGATCGCACGCGCGCTTCGCCGACGGAAAACCCTGGCAATGTTCATCCTCGGCTTCGCGGCCGGGCTTCCCTATATCCTCATCACAGGCACGCTCAACGCATGGTTCACGAATGACGGGATCGACATAAAAACCATCGGCGTGTTTTCGTGGATCATCATCATCTACAGTTTCAAGTTTCTTTGGTCGCCCGCGCTCGATCGCGCGCCGACGCCGCGACTGTTCAGCATGGGCCAAAGGCGCGCCGGAATATTCATTTTGCAGGCGATCATCATCGCCGCGCTGTTCGTCATATCGACCGTCTCGCCGCAAACAAGCATCGGCGCTGTTGCAATAGCCGCTGTGATCTGCACCTTGGCCTCCGCATCGCAGGATATCCTGATCGACGCATGGCGCATTGAAATCGCAGACAAAGACACGCCGATCGATCTTCTTTCGTCAATTTATCAGGTCGGGTATCGGCTCGCCGCAATTCTCGGCGGCGCCGGCGCCCTCATCATGGCGGCCCGCATCGGGTGGAATTCAACCTTTGTCGCGCTCGCCGCATTGATGGCGATCGCCGTGTCGGGCGTTTTTGTCGCCGTCGACGGTCCCGAACAGCGGCGCGCGATTCGGATTGACGACTCTGCGCCGCCGCCCGGATGGCGAAATCTCGCCCTGACGCCGATCCTTTTCGGATGGGCGTGGTCATTCGTCGCCCTGTTCAGTTTCATGGCGTTCGCGCTAAACGCGCCCGATCGGGCGAACGCGCGCGCGTTCACGCTTGAAACCGGCCCGCTCATCATCATCGCGTCGATCATCGCGCCGACGGCCATCGCCGCTCTGACGCTTCGCTATGAAGGGCGCGGCGCAACCGGAAGAATCGCGCAGGCCTGGCCGGCGCAAAAAGGGTTTGACGCGCTTTACGCCTCCGTGCTGGCGCCGCTGGCTGATATCGTTAGGCGCCTTGGCGGCGGCGCAGCGCTCGTTCTGCTGCTGATTCTCTCTTATCGATTCGCCGACCTCGTATGGGGAGCATTCGCCTATCCGTTTTACATGGGCGAGAATTACGGCGCGCTCGGCCACACGAATGACGAAGTCGCCATCGCTTCGAAAGTATTCGGATCGTTTATGACATTCGGCGGCATAACGCTTGGCGCGGCCGCCATTATGCGCTTCGGCCGAATGCCTTGCCTTTTCGTCGGGGCTATTCTCGCGGCGGCGACGAATCTCGTTTTCGCCGACCTTGCGACGGGCGGCGCGTCAACCGACGCCTTCATCAGATTCTTTCATCTCTACGGATTCTTCAACATTCTTCAGCCGGTCGCCGATTTGCTCACGCTGCAAGTCGCGATGGACGAACGGCTTTCCCGGTTGATGGTCGCGATCGCCGCCGAAAATCTGGCTGTCGGATTCGCAAGCGCGGCGATCGTCGCCTATTTGTCGTCGATCGTGAATCCTAAATACGCAGCCGTCCAATACGCGCTCTTTGCGTCATTGACGATGCTGATCGGATCGCTTGGCCGCGGCGCATTGGGCGAGCTGGTTGAAGAGCGCGGGTTCGCCTATGTCTTTTACCTGACGGCCGCCTTGGGTCTTGTGGCGGTTGCGGCTTCTGGACTTGAGTGGTTGAGGCAATCTCATGCTTCGCGCTCAAAAGCCGAGTCGGCGCGCGTCGCCGCGGCCTAGCGCGCCGGGCGCAAAAGCGGAAACCGGTTTTGCGCCAAAAGGCGCTGGAATAACAACTTGATCATCGGGCGCGATTCAGGAATCGCGCCCGATGATCTAGCCTTCCTACCTGCCGCGCGCGAGGCAACGATCGAGATCGGGTTTTTCCCCGCCTGACGCCAGCGCGCCCGCTTCAAGACGGCGCGCGCGCTTAACGCCGGCATCGTCCGGATACAGAAGAATGATGAGCGAGCAATCGGCGAGCGCGTAGCGGCGGAATTCCCCGGCGCCCTCGATGCGGACGAGATCGGGCGCGCCGAGCGTCCCGTCAATCTCCTCCCCCGTCTTTCCCGCAATATCGGCGGCGAGAAAAACCGGCGCGCGCGGGGCTGCGTTGCGCGCCGCAGCGCCTGCGGCGGCGTCAGGCTGCGTCGTCGTCGCGCAGGCGCCGGCGGAAAGGAGCCCGGCGGCGGCGATCCATCGCATCATCATCGTAGGCTCCTCAATTGCGGCGCGCGGCTTGACCCGTTGCGGCCGTCGGCCGAAAAGGCGGCCCGCGCCGATTTCTTACGTCGCCGCAGCCTGCGCCGCAAATGATTGAAGGATGATTATGACCGCTTCCGCCCTTGACGTCCTCGGCGTCGGCAACGCCATCGTCGACGTTCTCGCCCAGGCGGATGACGCCTTCCTCGCCGCGCATTCGATCGCCAAGGGCGGCATGATCCTTATTGATGAGGAGCAGGCGAGATCGATTTACGACGCGATGGCGCCGGGCGTTGAAATCTCCGGCGGCTCGGCGGCGAATTCGATCGCCTGCATCGCCTCGCTCGGCGGCGCGGGCGGCTTCATCGGCAAGGTGGCGAAGGACGCGCTCGGCGACATTTTTCGCCACGATCTTCGCTCGCTCGGCGTTCGCTTCGACACGTCGCCGCTGGAAGAGGGGCCCGGCACCGCGCGCTGCCTCGTCAATGTGACGCCGGACGCTCAACGCTCGATGACGACCTATCTCGGCGCGGCGGGCCTCGTCGCGCCGGCCGACATTGATGAAAGCCTTGTCGAGAGCGCAACGATCACTTTTTTCGAAGGCTATCTTTTCGAGCAGCCGGTTGCGCGCGAATCCTTCATCAAGGCGTGCCTGGCCGCCAAGCGCGCCGGCAAGCGCGCCGCGCTGACCTTGTCGGACGCCGGCGTCGTCGATCGCCAGCACGACGCGCTCATTTCCTTTATCGGCGCCCATGTCGACATCCTGCTCGCCAACGAACAGGAGGCGCGCACGCTGTTCGAGACCGACAATCTGGAAAAGATGGCGACGCGCGCGCGCGATCTTGCGCCGCTGACGGCGGTGACGATGTCGGAACGCGGCTCGATCCTGATCCCGCGCGACGGCGACGCCGTTCGCATCGACGCGATAAGGCCTGAACGCCTTGTCGATACGACCGGCGCGGGCGACGCCTACGCCGCCGGCGTTCTCTACGGTCTTGCGCGCAATCTCGATCTTGAAACCGCCGGCGCGCTCGGCGCGCTCGCCGCCGCCGAAGTCATCAGCCATTTCGGCGCGCGGCCGCAGCGGAAGCTTCGCGATCTCGCTGCGAAAGAGGGTCTTCTTTGAGACGCCCGCGCCTCGCCGCGGCGTTGGGCGCCGTTGCGCTCATCCTCGCAGGGCTGTGGACGTTTCGCGAGGGGCTCGCGCTCACCTTCCTCGGCGCGCAAGTCGAAAAGCGAACGATTGAGGAGCAGGCCGCTTTCATCGCGCCGTCGGTTCACGCTTTCGCGCCTTCGGCCGGAGACGGGCAGTTCCCGACGATCATCATGTTTCACGGCTGCGCCGGCTATCGCCCGGACTTCATCCGGATGTGGGCCGACATCGCCAATGAGGCGGGCTTCCTCGCGCTCGCCGTCGACAGCGGCGCGCCGCGCGGCTTCGACCGCGAGGCGATGCTCGCCAAGGTTTGCGGCGGCAAGGCGCTGATCGGTCAGGAGCGCGCCGGCGACGTCGCGGCGGCCTATGCGATCGCCCGCGCGCGCAAGGATGTCGATCCGGACAGGATTGTTTTCGCCGGCTGGTCGCACGGCGCCTGGACCTTGATGGATTACCTTTCCTTCGCCGGCGCCGGCCGTCTGCCGCCCTCGATCAAAGGCGAGGGGTCGCTCGAAGATCCCGCGGGCGTCATCCTTTTCTATCCCTATTGCGGCGAAGGCGCCTGGTCGCGATTGCTCCGCTGGCGGACGAAAGCCGAAATGATCGCCTTCATCGCAGGAAGCGATTCGATCGTCGATGCGGATGAATGCCGCCGCCGGCTTGAAAAGATCGACCGCGCGGGAACGCCGATCGACATCGTCGATTATCCGGACGCCGATCACGCCTTTGACGACAGGACGAATATCGGCGGCGCCTATGAGTATCTCTATTCGGCGGAAGCAAACGCCGACGCGCAGGCGCGCGTCGCGGCGTTTCTCGAAAAGATCGCGGCGCGCGATTAGCCGCCCGGCTCTTCCAAGCCCGGTCCTTCCAAATCTAACCCTTCCAGAAAGGCCTTAGCGCCGAAAACTCCCGCCACTGCGCCTCGAGCGCTGCGGCGGCGGCGGCCGATTGCGCGCTTTTGTAGCCGGCGATGAAGCCCGCCGCGCGCGCGGCGGCGGGGCCGGCTCCGACAGAGGCGGCGTCGGCGATCTCCTGCGCGACGACGGCGTCGTTGATCGCGCCGAAGCCGTCCTGCAGCGCGCTCATCGCCGAAAAAAAGCCGCCGCGCCTTTCCTTCGGATACAGGTCGCGGAAAATCTGCGCTGCGTAGCGGAATTTCTTGAGGCTGAGGCGCAGCGCGTGGAGGCTCTCCGGCGCCCGGAAGTCAACGCCCTCGCCCGTCGAGAGGAGCCGGCGCCAACGCCGGTCAAGCGCTTCTTCCGCATACTGATCGACAGCAAGACCGGCGCGCGGCGCAAGATCAAGCCGCCAGCGCTCGAGATGCGCCGCGCTGAAAAGATCGAGCGTGAATTGCGCGAACTCCGCCGAGACGAGCCCCGCGCCGACATCGAACCAGGCCGCGGCCAGCCGCGCCTCAGCGCGCGCGCGCAAACCGGGCTCGTCCGCAAGAGTGAGGCTTTCGGCGAGAAAAACCTCCATGTCGCGCGCGCGCGCGACAAGCCGTCCCCAATCGCGCGCCCGTCCGGCGAGATCGCGCAATCCCTCGCCTTCAAGCGCGCGGCGGAAAAGCCGCTCAAACGCCCGCAACCGGCGCAAGGCGACGCGCAGCCGGCGCGCCGCGTCGGAATCATGCGCCGCAATCGCGGCTTCGCCGTTCACGGACACGGCCCTGGCGACGACGCCAAGCGCTTTCGCCAGCGCCTCTGCCGCGGCGTCTTCCGCCGCGATGGCGATCCGCGCCGGTTTTTCCGCTTTGAGCGCGCCGCCGGCGAGCGAGCGTTCGAGTTTCGCCGCGCCGCAAGGCCGCAAAGCGCCGTCAAACGCCGCGATGAGGCGGCCGGCGAGCGCGAACACCGCCGCCGCGTCGCCCTTGATCAGTTCAATCTCGATCTCGGCGACGGAAGATGCGGCCGGGCCGGCGCATATCCTCTCGGCGACGCCGATCTCGGCCGAAATCTCCATCGACGCCCCGTCGGTCTCGACGAGCCGGCTCCAGCGGTCGACGCGGATTTCAACGATCGGCGCGAGATCGTCGGGGTTTTCGCCGATGATGCGGTCGATTTCCGGAACGCCGGTGACGAATTGATCGTCGCCGGCGCGCCACAGGCGCTCGCTTTCAAGCCGCGCGACCGGCGCCGCCCCCGCCGCCGCGATCTTGGCCGAAAGCATTTTGCCGGAAGGGTCGTTTCTTACGCGCAACGATACCCCGGCGCGCGCCAGCCGCCCGTCCGCGCTATCATAATAGATCGAGGTCAATCGCTCCCATTCGTCGGGACCTGCGGCGATTTCCCGGATCAGGGCGAGCTGCGGCAAGGCCGCGACATCGCGCGCGGAGCCCGTCAGCTTCAATTCGAACTCAGTTTTCGCCTGCGCCATCTGCGCCGCGCCCCCGCAGCCATACCCGGATCAATCGCTGTCCGGCCGCAAGAGCTGCGCCATAAAGGGGCGCTTGTCTTGCGCGCGGCGGTGAAATTCCGCGGGTAGGGCCGAAAAAAACGCCGCTGAAAAACAGAGCCTTGGCGGCCCTACCCCAGCGGCGGGAAGAGCGGACGCATCATTCCCGCAGGAGGAGAATCGCCGCGCGTCGCCGGCCCCGGCCATACCGCAAAAAAAAACGGCGCGTCGGGGAACCGACGCGCCGCATCGAAAAGCGATTTCCCTTTGGCGGCCGGATCAGGCCGGGAAGCAGGCCGCAATCGCTTCCTTGGTCGCGTCATCGGCCGCGTCGAGATCGTCCGGCGTCTCGATCGCGGCGAGCGCGTCGGCGAGATCGGCGTCGTCTTCGGCCGCCGCGCCGAGACAGTCGCAACCGGTATCGTCGCCGCCGTTTTCAGCGACATAGGCGCGGCAGGCGTCAGCGGTTTCGTTGGCGGCGGCGGCGCCGAAAAGGCCGGCGGCGAAGAGCGCGGCGGCGGAAACGAGTTTCAACATGCGAATATCCTTTGATTGGGTTGCGTTTTAGCGGGTGCAGGCGTCCATCGCCGCCTTGGCGTCGTCGGACGCGGCGGCGTAGCGCTCTGCAGGGTCCTCGATTTCGCCAAGCTCGCGGAATTCCGATTCGAGCGCCGCATCGCCGGCGATTTCGCTTTCCAGACAGCCGCATCCCGACGTGTCGCGGCCCTCGGCTTCAAGGCGGGCGACGCAGGCGTCGGCCATTTCCCCGGCGAACGCGACGGATGACAGCGCCGCGGCCGCAGCGCCCAATGCAAGAACGAGTTTCATGAAATGCCCCTTTAGCGATTTCCAGCTCCCAGCGGCGGCGTTTGTCGCGCGCCATGGTTAACGCCGTCAAGCGCGATGCGCTGCGCATTGATCTTCACGTCCCGCCGGGCGAAGAAGCCGCC
>CALAZI010000009.1 GCA_937895955.1 uncultured Alphaproteobacteria bacterium
GATCGCTATCGGCGCGGCGCATTCGCCGACGATGATTACTATTACCAGCGCGACAGCCGCGATTATGACGACCGCAATGCGGACTGGCGCTATGACGGCCGCGCTTTCGATGATCGCGATTATCGAACGGCGGGGTCACGCGGCGAACTCGACGATCGGCTCCTCGGCGCAGGCGATCGCGACGCCCGCCCTCTCGCGCTCGTCGACGCGGCCTTCCGCGAATGCGTTGCGGAAACCCGGGGCGCCGCCGGCGCCGGCGGCATGAACGTCGCCATGCCGGGCGCGCCGACCGAGGTTGAGCAGCTCGCCGACGGGTCCGTGCGCATGACGGCGCAATTCCGCGCCTCCAACGCACGCGGCGAAAGCTGGACCCGCCGCTTCGTCTGCGAGGCTGACGGGGAGGGCGTCCGCTTCCTGCAGGTCGACTAGGGGTCGCCGGCCTGCTAGAAGCGCCTTCATGGCGCTTTCGATCGACATTCTGATCTCGAAGGCGGGTTCGCGCGTCCGGCAGGGACGAATTAGCGGCCCGCACCGCGCATCCGCGCAGGCATGACGCTTGACGCGCGAGGCGGCTGCGGGTTTCTCCTCCTCCCCTGAAAACCCTGTTCGAGAAAGATTGACCGATGCCCCCTGCATCGAAAAATGGCGCACCGTCTGACGCCGCGCCGCGCGACTACAAACCGACCCTGTTCCTGCCCGAGACGGATTTCCCGATGCGCGCCGGCCTGCCCAAGGCTGAGCCGGAATATTTGAAAGCGTGGGACGCCGCGGATATTTATCGCCAGCTCCGAAACGATGCGGCCGGCCGGCCGAAATACGTTCTGCACGACGGGCCGCCCTACGCCAACGGCCATCTCCATATGGGGCACGCCTTCAACAAGATCCTCAAGGATCTTGTCGTGCGCTCGCGCCAGATGATGGGCTTTGATTCCAATTACGTGCCGGGCTGGGACTGTCACGGCCTGCCGATCGAGTGGAAGGTCGAAGAGGAGTTCCGCGCGCGCGGCAAATCCAAGCGCGAAGTGCCGGTGCCGGAATTTCGCGCCGCCTGCCGCGACTACGCTGAAAAATGGGTGGCGATCCAGAGCGAGGAATTCAAGCGCTACGGCGTCGTCGGCGACTGGGATCATCCGTATACGACAATGGCGTTCGACGCGGAAGCGGCGATTGTTTCCGAGCTTTTGAAATTCGTCGACAAGGGTCTCGTCTACCGCGGCTCGAAGCCTGTCATGTGGTCGCCGGTCGAGCAGACCGCGCTCGCCGAAGCGGAGATCGAATATCACGATCACCAGTCGACGACGATCTGGGTGAAGTTTCC
>CALAZI010000010.1 GCA_937895955.1 uncultured Alphaproteobacteria bacterium
GTTCCTTCCTCATCAAAGATGACGGGCCGCTGCGCCCGCGTGTTGATGCGCAAGTCGAAAACATCAGGCCGCGCATAATGCCCGACGACATCGAAATCCATCTTGCCGCGCGCGATATCGCGCGGATCAAGCTCGGCGATGAGGATCGTTTCCTTTCCCCTCACTGGTCCCGCCAGCATTTCGCCGAGCGGCGAGACGATAAGGCTGCCGCCGTTGATGAGAACAGTCGCCGGATCATCGCCCTGAACGGCGCTGAAATCGGGCGGCGCGGCGGCCCGCGTCATGAACTGGCAGGCGGATAAAACGAAGGCGCGGCCTTCAAGCGCGATCATGCGCATCGTTCCGGCCCAATTGTCACGGTCGTCGACCGTCGGCGCGCAGTAATATTGAACCCCTTGCGCATAGTGCGCCATGCGCAGCATGGGCATGTAGTTTTCCCAGCAGATGACGGCGCCGACTTTCCCGCATGCGCCGTCAAACGCCGAAAGCGTCGATCCGTCGCCGAAGCCCCAGATGAGGCGCTCAGCCGCCGTCGGCATCAGCTTGCGGCGCTTTCCGAGAAAACGTCCCTCGGCGGAAAAAACGAGCGCGGAGCAATACAGCGTGCCGCCGCCCTCGCCCGCGCGTTCGATGACGCCGACGACAATGTCGGCGCCGATATCGCGGGCGAGATTGGCGATGATTTCCGTCTCAGGGCCTGGAACGTCGATCGCCGCCTCGAAATAGCGCCGGAAAAGATCGCGCCCCTCGGCGCTGCGCGAGCCGACCGGCGCGCCGAAATGATTGCCCTTCGGATAGCCGCCGATGAAGGCTTCCGGGAAAACGATGAGCTTCGCGCCGCGTCGGCCGGCATCGCGCGCAAGGTCGCAGAATTTCTCAAGCGTTCGCTGCGTGTCGAACAGGATGGAACCCGCCTGGACGACGGCGGCCGTGAAAGGGTCTTTGCGCATGCGCCTGTCGCTCGCTGCATGGCGGCGTTGCCGCCGCTTCCAGCGCTACCTATAGTCCTTTCGCGCCTGCGAGAAAAAGGAACAAGTCAGTGAAGTTCGCCGGAACCAAGGATTATGTCGCGACGGAAGACCTCAAAATTGCGGTCAACGCCGCCGTGACGCTTGAGCGCCCCCTCCTCGTCAAGGGCGAGCCCGGCACCGGCAAGACCGTTCTCGCGCAGGAAGTCGCCAAAGCTCTCGGCGCGCCGCTGCTTGAATGGCACATCAAGTCGACGACGAAGGCCCATCAGGGGCTTTACGAATATGACGCGGTGGCGCGCCTGCGCGACGGCCAGCTCGGCGAAGAGCGCGCGCGCGATGTCAGGAACTACATCAAGCGCGGCAAATTGTGGGAGGCGTTCACCGCGGATGAGCGCCCGGTTCTCCTGATCGACGAAATCGACAAGGCGGATATCGAGTTTCCGAACGACCTTCTGCAGGAACTCGATCGCATGGAGTTTTTCGTCTACGAGACAGGCGAGACGGTGAAAGCCGCGCGCCGGCCGGTCGTCATCATCACCTCAAACAATGAAAAGGAATTGCCCGACGCCTTCCTGCGCCGCTGCTTTTTCCATTTCATCAAATTTCCGGACGCAAGGACGATGGAGGAAATCGTCGAGGTGCATTTCCCCGGCATTAAGAAACGCCTCGTCGCGGACGCGCTAAAGATTTTCTACGACATCCGCGAAGTGCCCGGCCTGAAAAAGAAACCGTCAACCTCCGAGCTGCTCGACTGGCTGAAACTGCTGCTGGCAGAGGACGTGCCCGAAGAAATTTTGCGCGAACGAGACCCCAGAAAAGCGATTCCGCCGCTGCATGGCGCGCTGCTGAAAAACGAGCAGGACGTGCACATGTTCGAGCGGCTGGCTTTTTT
>CALAZI010000011.1 GCA_937895955.1 uncultured Alphaproteobacteria bacterium
GTTGACTCGCCAAGCAAATAGCCGCGCGGATCGCGATCGATTTCGCGCAGCACCTGATCGAGCGTCCTGAACAGCTGCCGCGCTTCCGCCACTGCGGGCCCGACCTGCGCGAGCCCCTGATCGGTGAAGACGCGGATCGCTTCGCGGTTCTCCGCAAGCGTCGCCCGCAATTCGGCGACGAGCGCCTGCGTCTCTTTCAGCGTTTCTTCCGGCGCGCCGCTCGCCAGCAGCGCGTCGAGACTCGCCGCAGCTTCAGACAGCTTTTTGGAAGTGACGGCGAAATTCTCGATCGTCGCGGCGAGGTTTTCATCCTGCCCCGCAAGCGTGCCGGTCAGCGTATCGACGCTGGCGAGGATATTCGTGAAAGCCTGCGTATTCTCTTCTGACAACAGCCTGTTCGCAGACGCGATGATCCGGTTGGATCCGGCGAGAATCTGCGCAATGCCGCCGGCGTCAGCCTCGATGCGCGGCACGCCGCGCGTCACCTCTTTCAACAGCGGCTCGCCAGCGCTGCCGCCGACAAGCTGAATGATGGCGAGGCCGGTGAACCCGACAAGCTCAAGCTCGGCCTTGGTGTCCGTTTTGACGGGCGTATCGTCGTCAATGCGGATGCGCGCGATGACGACGGAGGGATCGTCCGGAGCGATCGTCAGATCGCGCACCTCCCCCTTCTGAATGCCGTTGAAGCTGACGGCCGCGCCGACCGAGAGGCCGGAGACGCGCTCGCGGAATATGACGTCGTATTCGTCGAAATCCTGTTTCGTCTGCGTCAGAAACAAAATGGCGAGAAACGCCGCGGCGATGGCGATAAGCACCACCGAGCCGACAAACACATAACTGCCGCGCGTTTCCATGCCTTAGTCTTTCTCCGCCGCAAAGCGGGCGCCGGTCTTCTTGGCCTCCAGCGCAGCCCGGCCGCGGGGACCGGAAAAATACGCCTGTATCCAGGGGTGGTCGGACCGGCGAACCTCGTCAAGCGCGCCGATCGCAATCACCCTTTTCTCCGCCAGCACGGCGACCCGGTCGCAGGTCGCGTGCAGCGTATCGAGATCATGCGTCACCATAAACACCGTTAACCCTAAGGAATTCTTGAGGTTCACGATCAGTTCATCGAAGTTTTCAGCGCCGATGGGATCAAGGCCTGCCGTCGGCTCGTCGAGAAAGACGATTTCCGGATCAAGCGCGATCGCTCGGGCGAGGCCGGCGCGCTTGTTCATCCCGCCGGAGAGCTGGGAGGGGAATTTTGCGCCCGCATCGGGGGGAAGACCGGACATCGAGATTTTCATCGCCGCAATATCGGCGGCGAGTTCGTGAGGCAGCTTCAGATGCTCGCGGATCGGCGCCATCACGTTCTGCGCAACCGTCAGCGAGGAGAAAAGCGCGCCGCCCTGGAACATGACGCCCCAACGCTTTTCGATTTCGATCTGTTCCGCACGCGAGGATTCGTAATAGTTCTCGCCGAAAATTTTCACCGTGCCGGCGGAGGGCGTTTTAAGCCCGATGATCGCCCGCATCAGGACGGATTTGCCGGACCCGGAACCGCCGACGACGCCGAGTATTTCGTTGCGCCGGATCGACAGGTCGAGACTGTCATGAATGACGACGTCGCCGAACTGGGTGCGCAGCCCGTTCACTTCGATGACCAGTTCCTTTTTCGCAGGCTCTGTCATCAAAAATCGATCTCCAGAAAGAACATGGCGAAAAAAGCGTCGAGAATGATGACGACGAAAAGCGACTGGACGACTGAGAGCGTCGTTCTTTGCCCCAGGCTTTCCGAGCTGCCGGCGACTTCCATGCCCTGATAGCAGCCGATAATCGCGATGACGAAGGCGAAGAACGGCGCCTTGATGAGGCCGACCCAGAAATTCGACAGCGCAATCGTCTCCTGCAGGCGCCCGACGAAAAAGGCCGGCGAAATGTCCATCGCTGTCGCCGCAACGACGCCGCCGCCGATGACGCCCAGAACGGCGGCCATGAAAGCGAGTATCGGCATGAATATGATGAGAGCGATCGCTCGCGGCAGCACCAGCACCTCGATCGGATCGAGGCCGAGCGCGCGCAAGGCGTCGATCTCCTCACGAATTTTCATCGTGCCGATCGCCGCTGTGAACGCGCTGCCGGACCGGCCGGCGACGAGAATGGCGGAAAGAAGAACGCCGAATTCGCGCAGCACCGAGATGCCGACGAGTTCGACGGTGAAAACTTCCGCATTGAAGAGGCGCAGGATTTTCGCGCCCATGAAGGCGACGACGGCGCCGATGAGAAACGACATCAGGCCGACGATCGGCATGGCGTCGATTCCCGCCTCTTCCATATGGTGTATGATCGATGTCATGCGTAGGCGCTTCGGGTGGCGCAGAACACGCATCAGCGTCGTGAGCGTCTGGCCGATGAAATTCAGAATTTCGATCGAAACATAATATCCTTCGATCAGAGCGCGGCCGAACCTGTTCACCATCATCATGAAGGCATTTCGCGCCGCAGGCTCGACCTCGCACGGATTGACATGCGGGCGAACATTTTCGAGCAATTGCCGATGCGCCTCACTGGCGCCGACAATCGATGAGCGCCCGGTCCGCTGACCGCAGGCGGCGATGATCCGCTCGAACACCATCGCGCCAGCGGTGTCGAGGCGCTTTACGCCGGAAATGTCGATAACGATATCCCGCCCGACGCTGTCGTCTTCAAAGGCGCGCAGATCGGCGTCGATGGCGCCGAGATGGCGCGCCAGCCAGTCGCCGGTCGCGACCAGCCGGAGCAGTCCGCCCTTCAGATCCGTGGAATACGCAGCCGGCTCCATTCCGCCTCGTGAAGAATTTGGTTAACGGAGCGTTTACGGCGCACCGTTTGCATTGAGATCGCATAGCGCAGGATGATAAATTCATCCTGAAATATGGTGAACGGGCGTTAATTCCGCGCTGATCGCCGCATAATTTTTGAGTTTTGGAGCAGGCTGGGTGACTAGGACGGGTTTTGCGGCGAATTTACGCTGGCTTGGGGCGCTGCCCCTGCTGGCGATGATCGGCGTTATGGCCGCAATCGCCGTCACGACGCTGGCGAATGCGGATTCGCGAACCGGCGGGGCGCGCGAAAGGCTGTTCGATCTCTACCAGCGGCTGTTTCCGGCCGCCGCCCCCGCGGCCGCGCCGTTCCATATCCTCGAGATCGATCAGGAAAGCATCGACAAGATCGGCCCCTGGCCGTGGCCGCGTTCACTGATCGGCGAGATTGTGACGGCGAGCGCCGAGGCCGGCGCGAAGGGCGTCATCTATCTCGAAGGGGTCGATCGGGCCGACCCCTTATCGCCCGAGACGATCGGGGATTTCTGGCTCGCCGGCGCGCGCGATGAACGCCTGGCGCAGGAACTGGCGTTGCTGCCGAGCACCGACCTCATGCTCGCGCGGGCGATGGCTGAAACCAGCGGCGCCGTCGCAATCGACAGCGCTGCGGCGCCGCGCGCCTTTTCACGCCTTACGCTGGAACGCGGAGACGCGGCCGCTGCGCGAACCGTTTCAACGCAAACCGGATCGCAATTTTTCGGTCTTCCGGCGGCGCGTCTCGTCGCCCCCCTCAATGCGGACCTCGCCGCCGCCGCGCCGCTCACCGTCGCGGCGCTGCCGACAGACAGCGACGGGGCGGTCCGCATGGCGCCGTTGCTTTGGGCCGCCAACGGCCGGATCGCACCCTTGTCAGCGCTTGAAGCCGCGCGCATCGCCCTTGGCGCAAATACGATCGAAATCATCCCTAACGCGACCGCCGTCACGGCGGTCGGCCAGTCGCCGGCCGCCGTTCGCGTTGGCGGCGTAGATCTCGAGATTACCGAACTCAGCGCGACGCGCATCTACTTTCCGCGCCGCGTCGAAACGCCGACGACGCCGGCCTGGAAAGCGCTGACCGAGGTTTCCTCTCTCGGCCAGCTGTCCGGCAAGGTTGTCTTTGTCGGCCTAGACCGCGTCGCCGGCCAATCGATCAAGACGGCGCGCGGCGAGATGTCGCCGGCCGAAGCGCACGCCCTCATCGCCGGCCAGATCGTCGCCGGCGAGGCCGCCAGACGGCCGGGCTGGGTCGGCTATGTCGAGGCGCTCGCCGTCATGCTGCTCGGCGCCGGCGCAATCATGTGGTCGCAAAGGCTGGAATTCTGGAAAGCGGTCGGCGTTGCGGCGGGCGTCGCGCTCGCGCTCTTCCTCGGATCGATGGCGATTTTCGCCGGCGGCAAATTGCTGATCGATCCGATTGCGCCCTCGCTTGCGCTCTTCCTCGGCGCCTTCACCGTCGCCGGCGGGCGTTCGCTGGGCGGCGCCTTGAAGGACGACAGCGTGCGCGGCGCTTTCAAGGGCGCCTTGCCGGAAACGACGATGCGGCGCGTTCGCGAGGCGGGATCGGCGGAAGTGCTTGAAGGTTCGTTGAGGCCGGTCACTATCCTCGCCTGCGAACTCAGCCTCCTGGAAGACGATATCGAACGCCTCGCCGATACGCCGGGCGAGGTGACGAATCTCATCGCGCTTGGCTGCGTTCATCTCAAAAAAGCGATCATCGAAACCGGCGGCGCGGCCGATCAGGCGGAAGGCGGCCGCGTGCTCGCCTATTTCAACGCGCCGCTCGAAAACGCCGATCACCTTCGCGACGCCTGTTCGGCGGCGCTGCGACTTATTGAGAGCATGGACAAGATCAATACTGAAATTGAAAACTCGCCGCGCCTGCGCAATGTGCAATTGCGACTGGCGATCGGCGTCGCCAGCGGCGAATGTTTCGTCGGCCCGATGGGGCACGGCCGCAACAACCGTTATTCAGCCGTCGGCAAGCCGGTGGAGCTCGCCTCTTTTCTGAGCCGGCAAGCCCAGATTTACGGACCGGCGATCATTTGCGACGAGACCGTTCATCGCAAGACGAATCACAATTTCGCATTCCTGGAACTCGATCGCTTGAAGGAATTGGGCGCGGAACGGCCGTTCAACATCTACGCGCTGGTCGGCAATCCGTTCATCAAGTCGAGCAAGGGCTTTCGAGCGCTTGAAGAGGCGCATCGCGACATGCTCGCATCCTATCGAAACGGAGACTGGCTCTCGGCGCGCGCTCACCTCGCCAAGGCGCGCCAATCGCCGGGCGCGAAGATCGCGCTTTTCGATCTTTACGACGAACGCATCAAATTGAAGCTTAATGAAGACGCGCCTGAAAGTTGGGACGGCGCGCAGATTGTCACGATCTGATTGGTCGAGAGCGCTAGCGTCCGCCGGCGCCGAGCGCAGCCGCTTCCTTCGAGCCCGCATAATTGTGCGCACGCCGCTTCATCGCGCTCGCCGCAAGACGATCGGCCGCAACGCCGAGATCCTTGATCGCATCGTCAAAGTCGGTTTTCAACTGATCGATGACGGCGTCATCGCCGTCGATTTTCTTCAGCGCGGAAACGTAAATCGACCGCGTTTCGCGAAGATCGCCGATCGCGTCTTCCAGAAGCGCGACGTCGGAAAGCCGGGGGTTCTCCGCTTCGCAGGCGGAATCCGCAGCTGATTTGAGCGCGGCGGCGGCGGAAAGATGCCGGGAAGCATCCGACATGATGGCGCGTTCCGGATCAGCGCTTTCGCCTATTTTGACGAGATAGGCCTCAATCGCGTCGTCACGCGAAATTTTCTCACCCGCCTCGCCCGCAAGGCGATCGGCAAGCGATGACGAGGAAGGTTTCGGCCAGGGCGAGGAGGCGACTTCGGCGGCGGCGGCGATCAGCGCCTGACGATCGGCGGCGTCGATCGGGCTTTCGGCGGCGGATGTCTTGATGACCGTTGAGCAGGCTGAGACAGCGAGGCTGGCGGCGACAGCCGCACCAACGCCAAACGCCCGACGGACACCCAAACTCGTCAACGCGCCAAACTCCCAACACAACCCAACGCAAGCAACGCTGCGGCGGCCGCAATTTCAGGGGCGAAGCCCGCCTTGATCACGGATTTCCATCCGGTCGATGCGCTTCGTCGTCTTGATTGTCCGCCCTCGGCCCCGTTAGGAGATAACACAAACATTGATAATGAGTCAGCATGAAAATGACCGAGCGTCGCGACCTCTACCCCGCCATAGAGCCTTTTGAGACCGGCCGGCTCAAAGTCTCCGACCTTCATGAAATTTACTATGAAGTCTCGGGCAATCCGTCCGGCAAACCCGCTGTCGTATGCCATGGCGGTCCCGGGGGCGGGACGACGCCGTCGATGCGACGCTATTTCAACCCCTCGAAATATCGGATTGTCCTTTTCGATCAGCGCGGCTGCGGGAAGTCGACGCCGAACGCCGAACTCAATGGCAATACGACGTGGGATCTTGTCGCCGACATGGAGAAATTGCGGCGACATTTGGATGTCGAAAAATGGCTGGTGTTCGGCGGGTCATGGGGATCGACGCTCGCTCTCGCCTATGCGCAGGCCAATCCAGAGCGGGTGACCGAACTCGTTCTGCGCGGCATCTTCATGCTGAGGCGCGAAGAGCTTCTCTGGTTTTACCAGGAAGGCGCAAGCTGGATGTTTCCGGACGCCTGGGAGCATTATCTTGAGCCGATCCCGCCGGCTGAGCGCGATGATCTGATGGCCGCCTATCACCGTCGCCTGACCGGCGGCGACGCGGCTGAAAAATTACGGGCCGCCAAAGCCTGGAGCGCATGGGAGGGCGGAACCGTTTCCCTGACGCCGTCGCAGGAACGCATCGACAGCTTCTCGGCCGACGCTTTCGCCGTCGCCTTCGCGCGGATCGAGTGCCATTATTTCGTCAATGGCGGCTTTTTCCGACAGGACGATCAGCTCCTCGCCGACATCGACAAGATAAGGGACGTTCCGGGCGTCATCGTGCAGGGGCGTTACGACGTCGTGACGCCGATGAAAAGCGCCTGGGATCTGCACAAGGCCTGGCCGGAAGCGCGCTTCATCCTTGTCGGCGACGCCGGCCACGCCGCCAGCGAGCCCGGCATCATCGAAGCCCTCGTTGAGGCGACGGACGCTTTCGCAGATCATTAACGCCGCGTTAAAGATTAGAGCGACTCGCGGCGAGAAAATTTTAACGAATGGCGTAGCATTCTTGGCGACTGTCGGCGGGTGACCGCGGCCTGTGTGTCTGCTTTCAAAGGTGCGCACTGACTTTGCCAAGTAACGCTGAACAACTGGTCGATTTCTCGCAGATCGACGCCTTACTGAAGGCCGCCGGCCGCGACGGCGTGCAGGACATCCTCAATGCTTTCTGGCGATCCACCGACCAGCTCGCCGAACGACTGGCGCTGCAGATTGAGGCCGGCGAACTCAACGATGCGGCGCGCTCAGCGCACGCCATCAAGGGATCGGCGGCGAATGTCGGCGCCTCGTCGCTCGCTATGAGCGCGCGTTCGGTTGAGACCTATTGCCGCGAAAATAACGCGCGCGACGCCAAGGATGCGCTCTCCATCATGACTGTCGCCTACGCCAATACGCGCGCCATGATTTCAGCGCGCCTCGAAGCGGCCTGACTACAACGCTTTCCGGCGAGACTCTCCGGCTAGAACGATGCGCCGTCCGGATCGCGACTGAGATGCGCGCTCATGACGATTCCAAAGCCCGCCATAATGGTCAGCATTACGGTGCCGCCATAGGAAACGAGCGGCAGCGGCACGCCGACCACGGGAGCGAGCCCCATCACCATGCCGGCGTTGATGAGCACGTAAAGGCCGAAGGTGACGCAGATGCCGAGCGCGGCCAGTCGCGCAAAATGCGACCGCGCGCGAAGGGCGATGTTCATGCCGGTCATGATGACGGCGAAGTACAGAAGCAAAAGACCGATCGCGCCGACAAAGCCGAACTCTTCGCCGAAAATCGTGAAAATGAAATCGGTCTGCATTTCAGGGAGAAAATTGAGCTCGCGCTGCGTGCCCATCATATATCCCTTGCCGACAAGCCCGCCTGACCCCAGCCCTATCTTCGACTGCAGCAGGTGATAGCCGGCGCCGAGCGGATCGGAATCCGGATCGAGAAAAGTGAAAATCCGCTTCAGTTGATAATCATGCAGGATGCCAAACCGGAAAGCCGCGATCGCGCCGCCGACCGCCGCAACCCCGCCGAGAAAGATCAACCGCCAGCTAAGACCTGCAAGCACCATGATCGCCGCGCCCGTCGCTCCGATCATGATCGCCGTTCCGAGGTCCGGCTGAAGGAAGACAAGTCCGACCGGTGCGCCGATCATCACCAGCGGCGGGGCGAGATAGAGAATGTGCGAAACCTGTTCGGCGCGGATGCCGTGATAAAATCGGGCAAGCGCCAGAACGATTCCGATCTTCATCATCTCGGAAGGCTGAAACTGCATAGGACCGAGATCGATCCAACGGCGCGCGCCCATATTGACGTCGCCGATAAAGGGAACGAGGGCGAGCGCAATCAGCGCGACAAAGTAGATGGGATAAGCGAGCGCCAGCCAATAGCGGATCGCAATAAAGCCCATCGCGATCATGACGCCAAGAGAAACGGCGAAGCGAAACGCATGCGTGCCGGCCCAGGGCGACCATGAACCGCCGCCGACGGAGTAGAGCGTGACGACGCCGGCGCCGGCGATGAGGCTGAGCATGATGATCAGCGGCCAGTGCAGCCGGCCGATCTGGTCCTGAAGGCCGCGACGGGGGCCGGGAAGAATAATCGACGCCATCGCCTCACCCGCGCCTGACTGAATCGGCGCCCTGCGCCAGCGCGCCGGGGCTCAAAGGCTTTAATCTCGCCGGGTCCTTGGTCATGACCGCGGTCATGATCTCCTTTGCTTTCGGTCCCGCCATGCGCGCGCCGCCGATTCCGTGTTCAACAACAACCGCGCATGCGTAACGCGGCGATTCGTAGGGCGCAAAGCAAACGAACAAAGCGTGGTCGCGTCGCGCCCAGGGAAGATCCTCCGGCTTCGTCAGGCCGCGCGCGCGCTCCTCATTCGTGATCCGATAGACTTGGCTGGTCCCGGTTTTGCCGGCGAGTTTCCAGTCGCGATTATCAAACGCCGACCGCGTCGCCGTGCCGCCCGGCTCGTTGACGACGGCGTACATGCCCTCGCGCGCCAGATTAAGATGCTCCTCTTTGAGATCGAGCCTCGACGCATTCGGAATGGGCAATTCGAGATCGCCGCGAAAACGAACGATACGCGGACGAATCTCCTTGCCGCTTGCAATGCGCGCCGCCATGACCGCGAGTTGCAGCGGCGTCGCGCTGACCGACCCCTGACCGATGACGACGGATAGCGTTTCCCCGGGGAACCAGGTCTGGTTCTCGGGCGTCCCGGCGTAAAAACGACGCTTCCACGCGCGATCGGGAATGACGCCGGAATGCTGACCCGGAATCCCGAGTTCAAATGTCTGATCGAGACCGAGCTTTCGCGCCGTATCGGCGATAAGGTCGACGTCAAGCTGCGTGGCGAGCGTATAATAAAACGTGTCGCATGAGAGTTTCAGAGAACTCCTCATGTCGACGGAACCATGGCCTTCCTTTCGCCAGCAATGGAAAAAGCGATTGCCGTACCAGAACTTGCCGTTGCAGCGAACGCGGAATGACGGGCTGACGCCGGCGCGCATTCCGGCGATCGCGCTCACCATCTTGAATGTGGAACCCGGCGGATAGATGCCGCCGAGCGGCTTGTTCAAAAGCGGTTTGTAGGGGCTTTCGTTCAGCTCACGCCACAGATCCGTCGGAATGCCCTTGGTGAAAATGTTCGGATCAAAGGCCGGCGTCGAGGCGAGCACGAGGACGTCGCCCGTTTCGATATCGATGACGACGGCCGACGCGCTTTCTCCTTCCAGCGCTTTCATTGCGGCGAGCTGGAGATCCGCATCAATCGTCAGCCCCAGCGTCTCGCCCTGCACCGGCGGGCGCGTGCTGTCGTCGATTTCCTCAATCACGCGGCCATGCGCGTTGACCTTGACGTCCATCGCGCCGGCGACGCCGCGCAATTCTTTTTCATAGGTGCGCTCAAGTCCGTCGCGGCCGACTTTGAAGCCGGGCTGTCGCAACAGGAGCTGCTGGTCTTCATTATCCGGCGCTTCAAGATCGCGGTCCGTTACGGCGCCGACATAGCCGATGACGAACGCCGTCGCATTGCCGAGCGGATAGTTGCGCGTCTCGCTGACTTCAGGATGCGCGCCGGGCAGATGCGGCAATTCGTAATTGATACGGGAAAAATCATCCCACTCCAGATTGTTGACGATCTCGACCGGCGCAAAACCGCGCGTGCGATTGATTTCCCTGATCAGCCGCGCATGCTTGTCTTCCGGTATCTCGACAAAACGCCGAATTCTCTCCAGCGCCGCCTCCACGTCACCCGCCTCATCCGGCATCAGCAGCAAGCGGAAATTCTGGCGGTTCGAGGCCAGGGTCGCGCCGAAACGGTCGACGATTTCGCCGCGCAGCGGCGCGATGATCCGCGTGTTGAACTGATTTTCCTGAGCAAGGCGCTGATATTTGTCGTAGTCGGCGATCTGCAGTTGAAAGAGGCGCGCGCCGACGCCGGCGAGAAGGAGGCTGAAGCCGCCGCCGAGCAATGCGGCGCGGCGGGTCACCACTTCCTTCTTTTCGGGATCGTTCGAATTAACGCGCACTGAACTACACCTCGATGATCACGCGCCGATGGAGATTGCCGAAAGCGACGGCGAACAGCGGATAAACGGCGATCGTCGTCAGCATCTGGAAGACAAGGCCGCCCAGCGGCAGCAATGTCGCGGACATCAGGCTCATGAACAGCCACAATATAATCGATACGCTCGCCGCCGCCACCGCAAATCCCATCCAGACGACATGGGTTTCACGCCCCAGAAAGTAGGATTGCTGGGAGATGGCGACGTACTGGACGGCAAGGTAAACGGCCGGCCATAGCCCAAGCGGTCCGCCGCTCAAGAGATCCTGCAACAGACCGATGAAGAAAATGCTCGCCGCCGGCAAATGCCCCGGCGAATAGAGCGACCAGAAATAAACCACGACGAGGGGTATAAGCGGCGTTGCGACGGCGCCTTCGAAGAGGCGCAGCGGCGCGGCGAGCATGAAGGCGCCAAAGACGCCGAGAAGGGTCGGGGTCGCCGCCCGCGCAATCCGCGCCAGATTTTCGGCGCGCGAGGCCATATCAGTCTCCCTCGTCGGGCGAAGGCGGCGCGGTTGCAGCGGCGGCCTGCGCCTGCGGCGCAGGCTGGTCGTCTGAACGCTCGACAGCCGATTGGTTGGGCGCGGAGGTCGACTGGCTTTCCGCGCCTTGTTCAATTTCGTCGATTTGAGGAAATTCGTAGCTGATGATGCGCACAAGGCGGGTGCGGGCGTAATCGGCCGCGAGTTCGACGACCGCTTCCTTATCCGTGACTTTCGATACGACGCCGACAGTCAATCCGCGCGGAAGGACGCCCCCCGCCCCCGACGTGACGACGCGCTGGCCGGGTTCAATCCGCGCGCCGTTTGCAAGCATAGTGATCGCGATCGTCGGATTGGACGTCGAGCGACCGACGAGCAGTCCCTCGACGAAGGATCCTTCGACAAATACCGGAATGCGGCTTTGGATGTCATTGAGGAGAAGGATGCGCGAGGCGTTATTGGAAACGCTGACCAGCCGGCCGATCATGCCGCGTTCATCAACCGCGGCGTACCCGACCGCCGCGCCCGCTTTGGCGCCGGCGTTGACGATCATGGAATGCGCGTAGGCCTCGTTCGCCTCGCCGATGACAAAAGCGTTGATCGGTTTTATCGTCGGCGGCGCCTCATAAGCGTCAAGCTCTTCAAGGGCGGAGATCACGGCGCGCAGCGAGCGCGCCTCTTCTTCCCACTGACGCAGCGCCGCATTTTCCTCCCGCAACGCCTTGTTCTGTTCCAGCACGCGGAAATAGTCGCCGACATCGCCGACGCGATCGTGGATCCAGCCGATAGGCCCCGAAAAAAGTTTCAGAATCGGCGACGCCGTCTCCATCGCCGTCTCACGCGCCTTTTTGAAAACCGACGCTTCGGCCGCATAGAGGCTCGATAGAAGGAGGATCAGCGCGACAAGTGAGAAAAGGAGCGTGCCGGTATGGGAATTGGTCCTCAGCCCGAAGACTTCCCTTTTGTCTTGCCCCAGAACATCCATACCGATCAGGCCTGTAAAATCAGAGAGGGCGCCGACGGCGTTTCCGCCCGGCGCCCCTGTTTATTCCTTGAATCGGCCTCAGAATGCCAAGCTTTTAGGCCAAAACCTTGAAAAAATTCGCGCAGGGCTAGATCGCCGAGGACAGAACCCCGCGCATCGCCTTTTCGTTTTCGAGCGCAGCCCCGGTGCCGAGCGCCACGCAGCAAAGCGGATCGTCGGCGACTGACACGGGAAGCCCGGTTTCGTCGCGCAGAACCTGGTCGAGATTGCGGAGCAGCGCCCCGCCCCCGGTCAGCATGATGCCGGTGTCGACGATATCGGCGGCGAGTTCGGGCGGCGTCGCTTCAAGCGCGACTTTGACGGCCTCAATGATCTGGCTGACCGGCTCGGCGAGCGCCTCGGCGACCTGCGCCTCGCCGATGCGGACTTCTTTCGGCACGCCGTGCATCAGGTCTCGGCCCTTGATCTGGATCGTCACGCCTGATCCTTCCGTCGGGATCATGGCGCTGCCGACTTCTTTCTTGATCCGTTCAGCCGAGGCCTCGCCGATGAGAAGGTTATACATGCGGCGGATATAGCCGATGATGGCGTCATCCATCTTGTCGCCGCCGACGCGCACCGAACGCGAATAGACGATGCCGCCAAGCGAGAGGACGGCGACTTCCGTCGTGCCGCCGCCGATATCGACGACCATCGAGCCGGTCGGCTGAGTCACGGGAAGGCCGGCGCCGATCGCCGCCGCCATCGGCTCCTCGATCAGCTCAACCTTGCGGGCGCCGGCGGAGAGCGCCGATTCCTGGATGGCGCGCCGTTCAACGGCCGTCGCGCCGGACGGCACGCAAACGACGATGCGCGGGCTCGCAAAAGAGCGGCGGTTGTGAACCTTGCGGATGAAGTGCTTGATCATCGCCTCGGCGACTTCGAAATCGGCGATGACGCCGTCGCGCATCGGGCGAATGGCCTCGATTTCGCCGGGCGTGCGGCCGAGCATTTCCTTCGCCTCATTGCCGACCGCCCTGACGAGCTTGCGCCCGCCGCGGGTTTCGATCGCCACGACTGAAGGCTCGTTGAGGACGATGCCGCGCCCCTTGACGTAGACGAGCGTATTGGCGGTTCCGAGGTCGATCGCCATGTCGGAAGACAGCATGCCAAAGAGCGTTGAAAGCATGAACAAATCCTATCGTCGGAGCTTTTCTCGGCGAGTTATTTAACCTTAATGGGTTCCAAAATCGTCAACAAAACCCGCCCAAAGCCCGATTCGTTCTCTGATAGACGGATTCCGCCGGCGCGGGCAAAGCATCCGTCTCACATGCCCCCCGGACCGCGCATGCGCTGATAGATCCAACGCACCGACAACAGAAAGCCGAGCCAGCCGCAGACGACGAGGGCGATCAGCGCCAGATCCCCCGGTTCCCGGCTGGTGAAAAATTCGTAAACGCCTTTGACGCCGCTGGCCGCCGTCTGCTGGTCAGGCGCGAGCGTTGATAGAACAGCGACAATCATGATTTTCGGGACGATGCCGACGCTGGTGCCGGCCCAGTATTTCCAGAGCGGAATATGAGCGGCGCCCGCTGCGGCGTTGACCACGATGAAGGGCGCCGACGGCACGACGCGGATGACGGCGCTCGCCAGAATGCCGTGACGGCCGATGAAGTCGATGGTCGTCTTGGCCCGCTCGCCGCCCAAGCGCCCGACAAAGCGTCCGCCGAACCAGTGGCCGAGCCCGAAGGTGAAGGTCGCGCTGATCATCGTCGCCAGCCACGAATAAAACGCTCCGTCCCGCGCGCCGAAGGCGAGCACCGTCGCGGTGATGAGGAGTATCTGCGGAAAGCCCGTCAGCGCCAAAATGACGAAGACGGATACGACGATCGGAACCGCCCAGGCCGACTGCGACGCCTCGAACAGGACCCGTTTCAGCTCGTCATCGTCATCGAGCTGAAGCCAGCCCTGGCCGAAAAAGAACATCAGGAAAACGAAACAAAGAAGTGCGACCGAGACGAACAGGGACGTCGCGGCCTTCGCATCCATCGAAGTCAGGAATCGGCCGAGATCGCGTATCGGCTGCATGAAGCGCCCGCACCCTGTTCAGTCGTCCGCCATATCCGCTTGGGCGAAACGCGCCGGCATTCTGGAGCTCAGCCCTTCGCCGACAGCGCGCCGGCTCATTAGCCTCCCGGAAAGATGTCGGCAATGGCCGCAATAAACGCCTAAAAACGTAATAATATCAAGCATGATCAACCACTGATCGCGATCGCTGCATTGCAAGACCGCTCATCGATCGCGGATTCGGCTTTATTGAAGGACAAGCCTCTTCCGACGAGGCGACGGAGGCGGAAGAAACCCGCGACGCCGCCGCCCCAGGCGATCTCGGCCATCCCGCCAATGCGGGGCTTACGATCAATGACGCCGGCCTCGACATCATCAAGAAGAGCGAGGGATTGCGCCTTGAAGCCTATCAGGCCGGCGGGCGATGGCTCATCGGCTACGGTCATTCGAGAACGGCGCGCGCCGGCATGACGATTAGGCAAGCCGAGGCCGCGAAGCTGTTGCTTGAGGACGTCGCCGCTTCCGAAAGCGCCGTTCGGAAAATGGCGCTGGTTCCTGTCAGCCGCAACCAGATTTCGGCGCTGGTTTCTCTCGCCTACAATCTAGGATCAGGCGGTTTTTCCAGATCGGTCGCACTCGAGCGTCTGAATAAATGCGATTATCAGGGCGCCGCCGACGGATTTCTTCGATACAACCGCGCCGGCGGCAAGGTGAACGATCACCTTACCGGACGCCGCCAAAAAGAAAGCGCGTTATTTTTCGCTTAACTTGCCGCCTCAAGCATTTCGCGCAGCCGGCGATCTGCAACGACCACGTGATCTGCGCGCGGCCAGTCCGGCATTTGGCGCCGTAACCAGGTCATTTGCCGCTTCGCCAAGCGCCGCGAATTTCGTTGCGCGGCTGCGCGCGCGTCATCAAGGGAGATTTCGCCGCGAAGATGCGCCATCAGCTCCGCCGCGCCGACCGCCTTCATCGCCGGCAAATCAGGATGAAGTCCGCGCGAAATAAGCGCCCTCGCTTCGTCGAGCGCGCCCGCAGCCAGCATGCGATCGAACCGCGCGTCGATCTCGCCATAGAGGAGTTCCCGCGGCGGCTCGATCACGATCCGCGCGTCGATCGATGTGAGCGCCGGCGCAACATCTTGCATTTGCCAATTGGACAAACACACGCCAGTCGCTTGATAAACTTCGAAAGCGCGCAGATGTCGCTGGCGATCATTCGGGTCGAGTTTCGCCATCGCCGGATCGACGCTGAGAACTTCCGCTCGGAATGCTTCAATACCGAGCGCGTCAAGCCTTGCCGCCGCTTCGCGTTTGGTATCGGCGTCGATATCAGGAATTTCGGCGAGCCCTTTTTCCAGCGCGCGAAAATAAAGACCGGTGCCGCCGACAATAATCGCGTCGCGCCCCCTTCCCGTAATGTCGGCGACAATCTCTTTAGCCGCGCGCAACCATTCGCCGACGGAATAGCGCCGAACGGCGTCCACATGCCCAAAGAGATGATGCGGGATTCTCGCCCGTTCTTCGTCAGAAGGTCGCGCGGAAAGAACTTTAAGATCGCGATAAACCTGCAATGCGTCGGCGTTGACGATTTCAGCGCTTCTTTCGATTGCAAGCGCGAACGCAACGGCGGACTTGCCGCTCGCGGTCGGCCCTGCGATAAGGATCGTCTTTCCTGAAGAGGCGTCCGGCATTTCCATGCCTGTTACCGCAATTACGCTGGTTTGCAATCCGGCTCGGCCCGCGCTCGATCCTGAGATCACGGACGCTGTGTTGAACGCGCTTGGCGGCTTTGGGCGCGCCGAATCGCAAACGCTCGCTAGCGGGATCGCCGAAGATTACGTCATCGCAGCCGCGCCGCCGCGCGCGGAATTGGCCGAGGCCCTTGCCAGCCTTCTCGGCCGCCTGCCGATCGACTTGATCATTCAGCCCGCGCGCCATCGCCGCAAACGATTTTTGATCGCCGATATGGACTCAACAATCATCGGCCAGGAGTGCATTGACGAGCTTGCCGATTTCGCCGGCCTCAAGCCTGAAATATCCGCGATCACCGAACGAGCCATGCGCGGCGAGCTTGATTTCGAAGACGCGCTCAAAGAGCGCGTCGGCATGCTTGCGGGCCTGTCCGAAGATACGCTGGAAAAGTGTTTCAAGACACGCATCACGCTCAATCCAGGCGCGCAAACGCTGGTGCGAACGATGAATGCGATGGGCGGCGGGACGATGCTTGTCTCGGGCGGGTTCACGTTTTTCGTCGAGCGCGTCGCCAGGCAGGCCGGTTTTCAAGACTTCCGCGCCAATCATCTGGAAATTGAAAACGGGCGTTTGACGGGAAAGGTTTGGCCGCCGATCATCGGGCGGAATGCGAAAAAGAGCTCATTGCTGGAAGCGATTGAACGCCTCGGCGTTTCGCCCGATGAAACGCTCGCCGTCGGCGACGGCGCGAACGATCTCGACATGCTCGGCGCGGCGGGTCTTGGCGTCGCCTATCGCGGCAAGCCGCAAGTCGCCGCAGCCGCCGACGCGCGCATTGATCATGGCGATCTGACCGCACTGCTCTATGCGCAAGGCATTCGCCAAACGCAATTCGCGCAATAAAAAGGCCCCGCTAATCGGGGCCCTTTCCTTGGAAAATATCAGCCGATCAGGGCCGCAGCGATTCGTAAAACAAAAGCTCGCCGCGCTGTACGTAGATTTGCACCGGCCCCGAATTCAGATTGCGCAGCTTGTCGAGCTTTGTCACCGCCGCTTCCGGCCGCACCATCCGCTCCCAACCGATTTCGAGAATGACGTCGCCCGGCTTGAGGACGATCGCCGCCTGGCTGTCCGGATCGACGGCGGTCACGACGACGCCTTCCGTATCGGGCGCCAAGCCGAACGCTTCGATCACGTCGCGCGTCGGCCGTTCAAGCGTCAGCCCTGAAGCCTTGAGCCCGCCCGGCGAGGGTCCAGCGAGCGCATTCGCCAGCACGCGCGTTTCGCGGCGATCAACCGTGACCCGAAGGATGACGCGCTTGCCTTCGCGCAAAACCGTCACAGGCACGGTCGCGCCGACGGGGGTGTCGGCGACGGCGCGGGTCAGATCGCGCACCGAATTCACCGGCTTCTTGTTGAAATCGAGAATGACATCGTTCGGCTTCAGTCCCGCCGCAAGCGCAGGGCTGTTCGGGCGAACGACAGATACGACGGCGCCGCGCGGACGATCGAACCCAAGTTCGGTCGCGAGCTTCGGCGTCATTTCGTCAATCGACACGCCGAGCCAGCCGCGCCGCGTTTCGCCATGCCGCAAAAGCTGGTCGACGACGACGCTGGCGAGATCGGCGGGAACGGCGAAGCCGACGCCGACGGATCCGCCCGTCTGCGAATAAATCGCAGTGTTGATGCCGACGACCTTGCCGTTCATGTCAAAGAGCGGGCCGCCGGAATTGCCGCGATTGATCGCCGCGTCCGTTTGGATGAAATCGTCGAAATTGCCGGCGTCGATGTCGCGATTGCGCGCAGAGATGATCCCGACAGTGACGGTGCCGCCAAGACCGAAGGGATTGCCGATCGCCATCACCCAATCGCCGACGCGCGCGCCGTTGCTGTCGCCGAAATTGACGAAGGGCAGTTTTGACGGCGGCGTCTCAAGCTCAAGAACGGCGATATCGGTTTCACGATCGACGGCGCGGATCGCGGCCGTGAATTCCCGCCCGTCATGCATGGTGACGGTGACCTGTTCGGCGTTATCAATGACGTGGTTGTTGGTGACGATGATGCCGCTCGGATCGACAATGAAGCCGGACCCCAGCGAGACGGCTTGCGGCGAAAACTTTCGCTGAAGCGGCGATGTCGAGCCGCCGCTGTCGCCCGGCGCCTTGCGGGCCGAGGAAATATTCACCACCGCAGGGCTGAGCTGCTCGGCGAGGTCGGCGAAGCTGTCGGGCGTCCCGCGTGCGGCGGCGGCCGCCGGAACGGTCATGAACAGCGATGCGGCCGCGGCCGCCGAAAGTAGGAATTTCAACGCCATACCCTTGCCTCTTAAGCCGCGCGGCGAAGCTCAACCCGCAGCGGTCCCCGCTTGATATCAGGGGAAGGTTACCGGAATTAACCCGGCCGGCAAAGTCCGTCGGGGCGGGATCAGACGCCGTCCCTAGCGCCGCCCCCTCACATTGTTGAGATAGCGAAGAAATTCGCTGTCAGGCGAAAGCAGGATCGTAGAATCTCCCTTCTTCAGCGCCTCCTCATAGGCGATCAGCGAGCGGTAGAAGGCGAAGAATTCCGGGTCCTTTCCATAGGCCGCCGCGAAGACCGCGTTGCGTTCGGCGTCGGCCGCTCCGCGAAGCTTTTCGCTTTCTTCCTGCGCCTTCGATTTGATCTCGACGACCTCGCGATCGGCCTGCGCCATGATCTTCTGGGATTCCTCATTGCCCTCGGCGCGGATCTGCTGGGCGAGCTGATTGCGTTCTGTGATCATGCGCTGGAACACAGCCTGGCTGTTTTGCAGCGGCAAGTCTGCGCGGCGGATTTTCACATCAATAATTTCAACGCCGAGCTGACGGGCAGAGGCGTCCAGAAGCTCGCGAATGCGAACCATCAGCGCGCTGCGCTTCCCGGAAACGATCTCGTCGACGGAAACTTCGCCGAGAACGCGGCGCACAGTCTGGTTCATTTGCGTCGACATGCGCTGCTCGCCGCCGGCGACAGTGCGAACCGACTGATAAAACAACACCGGATCGACGATGCGATAACGCGCAAAAGCGTCCACTCGCAGACGTTCCTGATTGCGGGCGATGATTTCAATCTCGTCCTGATCAAGTTCGAGGTTGCGCTTGTCGATGAATTCGACATTTTCAATAAAAGGCGTTTTGAATTTCAGCCCGGCGGTCGTGTGTTTGCCTGTCGGTTCGCCAAAGCGCAGCACGATCGCCGATTTCGATTCCGGCACGATGAAAGCCGCGTTCAATAGAACGAACAGGCTGACGAAGAGCGCGCCGGCAAACGCGATGAGTGAGGTCTGTCGCATCACTGGGCTCCCTTCTTGGTCAGTTCATTGAGCGGCAAATAAGGCACGACGCCCGAGCTCGCACCTTCATCAATAATGATCTTGTTCATCGGGCCGAGCACGCGCTCCGTCGTTTCCAGATACATGCGCTGGCGGGTGACTTCCGGCGCTTTTTGATATTCGTTGAGGATCGCATCAAAGCGGCTCGCCTGACCGCGGGCGTCCGCCGTCACCTGCGCCTGATAGGCGCGGGCGTCTTCAAGAATCTTTTGAGCCTGTCCGCGCGCTTCAGGGACGACGCGATTGGCGTATTCGCGCGCTCGGTTGATGAACTGCTCGCGATCCTGCGCCGCGGCGATAACGTCCAGGAACGCCTGGTTGACCTCTTCCGTCGGCGGATCCGCCTTTTCAAGGTTCACCGAAACAATCTCGATTCCGGCTTTCTGCTCGTCCAGCGCTTGCTGCATCAACTCGCGCGTTTCCTCCATGACGACGGCGCGGCCGTCCGTCTGGATGAAATCCAGCTCATTGCGGCCGACGACTTCGCGCGTCGCCGCTTCCGCAAGCGTGCGAACAAGATTGGCCGGATCGTCAATTGTGAATATGAATTGGGCGACCGGCGGCAAATCCCCTTCAGGCGCGGTCGTGTCGGCCTTGATGCGCCACTGAACCTTCAACGCGACATCGACGATATTCTTGTCGCCCGTCAACATCAGCCCGGCCGAGCGCTCTCCGCGTTGCGCGGCGCCCTGCGGGACCAGCGTTTCCTGGATGACGGTCACCTGTTCCTTGCGCGCATTCTGAAACGGAACCGGGACATGCCAGTGCAGACCGGGACCGGTCACCCGCTCAAATTTTCCAAAAGTCGTCACGACGCCGAGCTCGGATGCGGCGACCTGATAAACTCCGCTCATCACCCAGAGGAAAAGCACCCCGGCACCCGCCAAGCCGACGGTCTGGCGATTAAGCTCAGGGCCCTTGCCGCCGGCGCCGCCGCCTCTCGGAAAGGCGCGTTTGAGCCGCTGGCGGGACGCTTTGAGCAATTCATCGAGATCGGGGGGCTCGCCGCCCCTGCCCGGACCGCGGCCGTTGCCGCCCTCGCCGCCCGGCGGCCTTGGCGGCTGGCCCCAGGGGCCTTTCACCGGCCCGCGGCCGCCGCCTTTTCCGGAATTGTCCTGCCAGGGCATTGCTTTCCTTCCCGCCGGTCGCCGGCGATTTTTAAGGGTTCCGGCGGCCGGTTCGGGCTCGCCAAAGGGTGGAGCCGTATATATGTCAACGCTTTCGGCGCGTGCAATGCGACCGCCGCAATTTTATCTGCCGATTTCATGGACTTGGAATGAGCGACGCCAATCTGTTGATGAAAGTCCGAGCGGCGCTGAAAGGCGTCGCAGCGCCGGCAGGCGGCGACATTCTTTCCTGCGGCGCGGTCGAAGGCCTGAGCGCCACCTCGACCGGCGTCGTGCGCTTTTCCCTGAACGCCGACAGATCCGGCGGCGAGGTTGAGACGCTTCTGGCGCGCGCCAAAGCGGCGGTTGAGCGCGTCGACGGGGTCAGCCGCGTCGCCGCGATCGTCACCGCTCATCGCGCGCAACAGCCTGCCGCCGACGGTCATGCGAATCCGTTCGGCCTTCAGGCGAAACCGAAAATAGAAACCGCCGCGGCGGAACTCGCCGGCGTTAAAAACGTCATCGCTGTCGCAAGCGGCAAGGGCGGCGTCGGCAAATCAACGCTGGCGGCCAATCTCGCCGTCGCGCTCGCCGCGCGCGGATGGAAGACCGGTCTTCTCGACGCCGACATTTACGGTCCTTCGCTGCCGGTGTTGTTCGGCCTTTCAGGAAAGCCCGACATTGTCGGTGGAAAAATTCAGCCGGTTGAAAAGTTCGGCGTCAGATTGATGTCGATCGGCCTTCTGGTCGACAAGGATCAGGCGCTCGCCTGGCGCGGTCCGATGGTGATGGGCGCTCTCCGCCAGCTTATCGGCGACGTTGACTGGGGAACGCTCGATTTCCTGATCATTGACACGCCGCCCGGCACTGGCGACGCGCATTTGACGCTTGCGCAATCAAGGCGACTCACCGGCGCGATCATCGTTTCAACGCCGCAAGAGATGGCGCTTGCCGACGTTCGGCGAGGCGTTGAATTGTTCCGGAAAGTGAATGTCCCGGTCTTGGGAGTCATTGAAAACATGGCTTTTCTTGAACAGGCGAACGGCGAGAAAGCCTATCTGTTCGGAAAAGGCGGCGCGGCGGCGGCGGCGCGCGATCTCAACGCGCCGTTTCTCGGCGCCATGCCGATCGACCCGGAATTGCGGATCGCCAGCGATGAAGGGATCCCGATCGCCTATCGAAATCCGTCTTCGCCTATGGCGAAAGCGTTTTCTGATCTGGCGGAAAAAGTAGCCGCGCGACTTACTTAGCCGGCTTGGCGGTCACGATCCGCGTCTCTTGCGCGATACGCCAGCGACCGTCGATCTGATTCATGGTGATCGTGACGACGCCGTATTTCTCGCCCGTCGCCCGGACAAGGGAATATTTTCCGACGACTGTCGCGACAGCCTCCGTCGTCATCCGCACATCAAGGTCGATGAAAGACAGGCGTCCCATCTCTCCCGTTGCAGCGACTTCCTTTTCAAAGGATTTGCGCAACGGCGTCAAGCCGGCCGTCACGACTGCGTCTTCGACAAAAATGATATCGGCCGAATTCACATAGCCGCGCATATAGGCGTCGAGATTGCCCTCATTCCACGCAGCCGCGTTGGCGGCGAAGATATTGCGGATCATGTCTTCCGTATCGCGGGCGGGAACGCCTTTCGCGTTCGCTTCAGCCGCCGCTTCGGCGCTGACGACCGGCTTCGCGGGAGCTTCGATTATGTCGTCGATATCTCCGATGGCGGGCTGCGCGCCGACAAGTCTTCCCGCGCCGCTCGTTTTCGGCGGTTCGGGCGCGCGGAACTCGCTGGTCCTGACGTCGCGGGCGAGTTGAACGGGTTCGGCCGGGACCGCTATCTGCGTTTCAGCGGCGATCGACGCCGCATGCGGCGCCGGCTGCGCCAGCGGTTCAGACATGGCGACGGCTGACGGCGTCTCAACCGTCGGCGCCGCCGCGAGCCTATCATTGGCGATTTGCGGCGCTTCGATCGAAACCGCCGGCGTTTCGGTCGGCGTCGCGACCGTTTCGGCTGCAGCTAGGGAGAGATCGGACGCTTCATCGCGCATGATGTCCGTCAATTGCGCATCAAGCGATTGCGCGTCGACAACCGGCTCAGGCGCCGGCGCGCCGCCCTCAAGCGCGGCCT
Source organism: uncultured Alphaproteobacteria bacterium (assembly GCA_937895955.1). Classification (GTDB taxonomy): domain Bacteria; phylum Pseudomonadota; class Alphaproteobacteria; order Caulobacterales; family Parvularculaceae; genus Amphiplicatus. The sequence goes on from CALAZI010000011.1 coordinate 22,388, forward strand.
CGATCGAAAGCGATTCCTCCACGGCGCAAGCGAAGCCTTGAGTCGCCAGATTCGCCGACAACTCGGCGGCTTTCGCGCGGCAATAATCCTTGTCGGCGTTGGCGAAATAAGGGATCGAGGCTTCTGCGCCGCCGCTGCGCCGATAGACGACGTCGCACGCGGCGCCGACGGTTCCAGGCGTTGCGATTTCGATGACGCGCCGGTCTTCGCCTTTAATGCAAATCTCGGCGCGTGCGCCCTGCGCTGCGACAGGCGTCGCAACCAGCGATGCGGCGGCGAGAACAAAGGCGATCCTCATGGGGGCCCCCTCCATGTCGACAGCCCGCGCCTTAACGCTATTCAGGCGCGCGCGAAAGAGCCGCCTAATCTCTCACTTACATCGTAAATACTTGATTACGCCGGGATGGGGATTTTTATCGGCCGCAAAACAAGGGATTGGGCGCCCCGCCCTAGCGGCGATCGAGAATGAAAAATTCGCAAGCGTATTCGTTGCGATCGGATTTCTCGGCGCGGCCGACAAGTTGACGGCTCCAGTCCTTCGGGTCGATCGCCGGAAAGCGGACGTCTCCCTCAACATCGGCGTCGACCGCCGTCAGATAAATCCGGTCGGCTAACGGCAATGTCGATCCGTAAAGTTCAGCGCCGCCGATGATGAACATCTCATTAACGCTGTCAGCGCTCGCGAGGTCAGCCGCCCGCGTCAACGCATCCTCGATCGACCGCACGATGACGACGCCCTCGCGCGGCTCCATCGTCCTGCTGACGACAATATTCGTCCGGTTCGGCAGCGGCTTGCCGATGCTGTCAAAGGTGCGTCGCCCCATGATGACCGGCTTGCCCGTCGTCAGCGAACGAAACCATTTCAGATCATCGGAGATTTTCCAGGCGAGCCCGCCATTGCGGCCGATAACGCCGTTGCGCGCTGCGGCGACGATCAGGGAAAGCCGCATCAGTCTTTTCCGGCGAGATCGTGAAGCGCCGCGCCGACAAGCCTGTAGACCGTCCATTCATCCATGGGAACCGCGCCAAGCGACTTATAAAAGGCGATCGACGGCGCATTCCAGTCGAGCACGGACCATTCAAGACGCCCGCATCCGTTTTCAACGGCGATCGCGGCGAGCCGCGCCAGGAGCGCTTTTCCAATTCCCTTGCCGCGATGGGTCTCGCGCACGAAGAGATCCTCGAGATAGACGCCGTGCCGTCCGAGAAATGTCGAAAAATTGAAGAAATAGACGGCGAAGCCGCACGGTTCGCCCCCCCAGTCGGCGATCAGACAAAACGCTTTCGGATTGTCGCAAAAAAGCGCGCGCTGAATGTCGGACGCCGAGGCGACAGCCTCGCTCTCGAGTTTTTCATAGACGGCGAGATCGCGAATGAAATCGAGGATCAGCGCGGCGTCTTTCGGTTCTGCGTTTCTGATCTGCAGGGTCATACGGCGATCGGCGCCTTTATCGTCGGTTGGGCGACATAATCATCAATTCTGATGTCCTCATAAGTGAAAGCAAAAATGCTCGAGATTCGCGGATCAAGCACTAGGCGCGGCAATGGTCCCGGCGCGCGCGCCAATTGCTCGCGCGCCTGATCGAAATGATTGTGATAAAGATGCGCGTCGCCGAGCGTGTGAACGAAATCCCCGGGCTCAAGCCCGGACGTCGCGGCGATCATGTGCGTCAACAGCGCATAGGAGGCGATGTTGAAAGGAACGCCGAGAAAAACATCCGCCGAGCGCTGATAAAGCTGGCATGACAGCCGTCCCCTCGAAACGAAAAACTGAAATAGGCAATGACAGGGCGGCAAGGCCATGTCGGCTATTTCAGCCGGGTTCCAGGCGCTGACGATGAGCCGGCGCGACGTCGGATTGCGTTTCAACTCGTCGACGACCCATGACAGCTGATCGATCGCGCGACCGTCCGGCGCCGGCCAGGAGCGCCATTGACGTCCGTAAACGGGGCCGAGTTCGCCGTTTTCATCCGCCCATTCGTCCCAGATGGTGACGCCGTGTTTGTTGAGATAGGCGATATTCGTGTCGCCGGCGACGAACCACAAAAGCTCGTGAATGATCGATTTGACGTGCAGTTTCTTTGTCGTCAGCAACGGAAAGCCGGCTGCGAGATCAAAGCGCATTTGATGGCCGAAAATCGACCGCGCGCCGGTTCCCGTGCGTTCCGAACGATCGTCGCCTTCCTCTAGGACGCGCTCAAGAAGCTCCAGATATTGTCTCATCGCCTCGCGAATCCCCTGCCGGCGCAAAGAATACCGGCCCCGTTCCGCCCTGTCACAGGGCCTTGGCCGCTTCTCGGCCTGGCCGTCCAATTATGCTAGGCTGCGCCGCGAGGGGCCGGGTTATGGCGGATGTAAGCAAAAAACAAGCGGCGGCCGATCCGGCCGAGAGCGGGCGCGGCCTCGGCCTTTTGAGCCTTGTTGTGGGCCTTGCGACCGGCGGCGCCGTTTATTGGATCACCGATCGCTGGATCGACGCCTCAACGCCCTCGCCGCTCTCCGTGACCGTCCTGCAATCGATTGTCGCCTTCGCGGCCGGATGGCTGTTGCTGTCCGAACGGCGCGATTTCATCCGGCCGATCTTTCCCGCCGCGATCATCGTCGCAATCCTCTCCTTCCCGACCTGGAGCCTTGCAGAAGCGATCTCAGGCGCGCAGGGAGAGCTTGACGGATTTCCAGTCGCATTCTGGTTCGCCCTCTCGGCGCCGCTCGCCTTCTATCTGATGCTGACGCTCTCGAAAGCGATGCTTGAAACCGGGATACCGCCGAAATATCCGGCGATTTTCTTTCACGGCCTGACTCTGCCCCTTGTCGCCGGCGGCGCGAAAGTTTTCGCCGGCCTCTCGCTTGTGCTGCTTTTCGCGTGGGCAGCGCTCCTCAAGCAGATGGATGTCGCATTCTTCTCCGAACTTTTTGACGAGCCGTGGTTCATTCTGCCTTTTCTCGGCGCTATCGGCGGGCTTTCGATCGCCATGATCCGCGGACAGCAGGCCGTGCTCGGCGCGTTGCGGTTCGTGCTTCTCCTGTTTTCGCGGATCGCCATGCCGATCATGGCGCTCTTTTCCCTCACCTTTTTGATCGTGCTGGCGTTGAAAGGCCCTGGCGCCATTCTCGGCGCCGATCTCTTTTTCGGCCGTCCGGCCGCGGTCATTTTGTTTCTGGCTTTCGCCGGCATGCTGATTTTCAACGGCGTGTATCAGAACGGCGAAAGCGCTGCGCCGCCATGGTGGCTTCGCCTTTCAACGCTCGCTGCGATCGCGCTTTTTCCCGTTTACACGGGCCTTTCCGCCTACGGCATTTGGATGCGCATCGCCGAATACGGCCTTACCCCGCCGCGCATCGGCGGCGCGGCGATGACGCTCCTCGCCTTCGGATACAGCCTTGTCCTGGTCGCAGGGCTTGTCACCGAATTGAACTGGCGGGCGAAAAAATGGATGCCGCTTGTCGCGCCGGCGAATGCGATGATGGCGCTCGCCTGGATCGTCATTCTCGTCGCGCTTTCATCGCCTTCCTGCAATTTGTGGGCGATGAGCGCGCGCAGTCAGGAGCGCCTTCTGCTCTCCGGCGATATCGACGCCGCCGATTTCGATTACGGCTATCTGAAATTCAAACTCGGCGCTTACGGCGAAGCGGCGCTTGAACGGATCGAAATCGCTTCTCATCCGCAATCGGACTTGATCCGCCGCGAAATCATCCGCGCAAGAGCGGCGACCACCTATTGGGAATACCAGCATCCCGAGTTCGCCGGCGCGCCGACATCGGCGGAAAGCGCTGACGATGAGCCGGGGCCGACCGATCTTGAATTCAACCCGGAAGGCGCGCCGCCGCAACCGGAATCAAACTGAAGCGAGCTTTACGTCGATGTCGGCGCGGCGTCGTCGACTTCTTTTTCGCGGTCTTTTTTAGGCTTGTCTTCGCGGCGTTTTATTTTCCGATTGGGTCCGTGATAATCCTCAACGCCCTCGGTCAACGCATAGCAGGCGAGACGAACCGAACGCGGGATCACGACCTTGTCGCCGTCGCGTTCGCCTTTCTCATAGTACTGAATCATGCGCCGCTTGAGGCCGAGCGCCTGCGCCGCGTCCTTCTGCGACATGTCCAGCGACTTGCGCCATTTTTTGAAATCACTCGGTTCCATCGCCCGCTCGCCCATTTCGCCCGCCAGTCTTAGGAGTTCGGCGCACTTATTGCTCTAGCGGCTTTTCGTTACAAGCCCTTGACGATTTAACGAGAATTGTTCGCAAACCCTTCAAATCGAAAGGATTTGCCCCTATCTTCAATGCGCCGGCTTGCCGGCTATGGCGATAAACGGCCCGTGTAATAAGCGGATCGGACCCGGGGGCGGTACCCGGCGGCTCCACCAAAGGCTCCTGAAGGGGCTTTCGGCGGGGCCGAAATAGGATCGACGGACGTGTAAAGACGACGCTTTCGCCCGGATGGTCTCCGTTATTGGACCAAACTCGATAGTTGCCAACGACAACTACTCGGAAGAGTTCGCTCTCGCTGCGTAATGCGGCTGAGCTGCTCACTTTGAAGTCCTGATCTCTTCCAAGGTCAGGCGGGGCCCCCCGGCGCCTGGCAACAGAAGCCGGGACCTTTATCCATAAAGAAGCCGCCGCTTTTTCAGCTTCAGGCTTTGTCGGCGCCGCCGACATGGCGAGCGCCGGAAGCCGGGATGTTTGCCCCGCCGGACGATACTGCGAGGAGCAACGCGCATTCTGGAATTATTTAAATCCGGAATCACGTCACATCTCGGTCAAAATGGGCGTCCGAGCAGGCCGACGATAGCGATCAGCCGTTTGCCTTGGGCCTTCCCGCTGCTATGGAAAGCGGCGCAAACGCAGCGAGGGCGGCTTGAGCGACGTTGAAATCGATTACGACTTCCTGACCCAGCAGGCGCTGAAGCGCGTTCTTCGCGACGTTCTGGTCATGACGGAAGAGCTCGGCGCAGCGCCGGGCGATCATCATTTTTACATCGAGTTCGAAACCGGCGCTGACGGCGTCATTATTCCGGACGATCTTTTGACCGCTTATCCCGAACGGATGACGATAGTTCTCCAACATCAATTTGACGACCTCGCCGTTCGCGAAGAAGAATTCTCCGTAACGCTCTGGTTCAAGGGAAAACAGGCGCGGCTTACCGTTCCGTTCAACGCCGTCACCAGCTTCGCCGATCCCAGCGTCCAATTCGGGCTGAGGTTCGACGCTTCGCCGCGCGCTCACGCCGCGGCGGAAGAGCCTGAAACACCCCCTTATCAAACTGCGGAGAAAGAATCCGAGGGCGCCGCCGTCCTGCAGCTCGACTCGTTCCGGAAAAAATAGGGCCTAAGGCTCAAATATATCTTCGATCCTGCGCTTGAAGAGCGCCGCCAGCTTAAAAGCAAGCGGCAGGCTTGGGTCGTATTTTCCTGATTCCAAAGCCTGAATCGTTTGCCTGGAAACGCCCGCCAGCTCGGCGAGGCGCGCCTGGCTCCAGCCTCTTTCACCGCGAAGGGTCCGCAAATGATTGTTCATCGAAATGCGGAGGAAACGCCATGGCGGGCCGCCATATAAATGATCGAGAACATCGGCGCGATCATGTAGAGTGGAAAATCCGGCGCTGACAGGATGATTTCGGCGACGCCCCAGGATGCGGCGAACATAACCGCGCCGCCGCCGGCGATCGCAAGCGCTTTCGTTTCAACCTGCCGCTCGAACTCGTCAAGCGCGAGGTATCGCCGAATATACGTCAGGAACAGACCGGCAAGCGCGACAACCGCCGCCGCGACAAACCCTGCGGCGAACGCGGATCGCCCTCGATCGGAGAAGTCATCCGCGTAGAACACCGCAAGCAGAAATGTGAGCGCCATAACGGCTTCTTCCGCGCTGCGCCTCAAACGCGCAGTACGCCGCGCCCGTTTCGATGCGCCGCTTTCGTCCTCCATCCCTTCGCGCTCATCGTCAGTCATGGCCGCTCTCCGAACGCTTTTTCCGAAACGGCCGCGTCAGAAAATTGAAAGCGGCCTTGCGGCTTTGAAATAGCGTGATTCCAAGCACTGCGGCGGTGATCCAGAAGGCGACTTCCATCGCCAGGGCTCCCGCCGTCACCGCAACCGTCCATTGTTTGATATCCGGTTCGAAAGTCATCTTAAACGCGACGATGCCCGCCCAAAGAGCGAGCACGATCAGCCATACCGCGGCGACAATCGCTTTCTTCATATCAGGTCTCCGTTTGTCAAGCTTCCTTGACATATGACGCATACCATCATATGTCAAGCTTCCTTGTCATTTATCGCCTTTACCCGGAGAGACCCAAAATGAAGCGCATTGTCACCCTTCTCTTCGCCGCCGGTCTTGGCGCCTGCGCAACGCCGGTCCCAAAAGGAGCGGCGATTTATCGCAATATTTCGCTCGTCGATCCGGTCAGCGAGACAATTGCGCCGAACGCTTGGATCATTGTCAGCGACGGCAAAATTTTCCGGGTCGGCGCCGGCGCCGCGCCGCGCAGACAATTCGCCTCAACCTTCGATATGGACGGAGCCTACGCAACGCCCGGACTTATCGACACGCATGCGCATGTCACGCTCGGAACGATTTCGATTGAGCAAACGCCCGTCCCCGCCCTTCGCGCTAACTATGACCCAGCCTATACGGAGCATGCCGCGAGGATGTTGCTGGCGCATGGCGTTACGACGATCCGAAATCCGGGCGGAGATGCGGATATCAACATCGCCTATCGTGAGGCGGCCGCCACTGGCGCGATCGCAGGTCCTGACGCGCTTGTCGCCGGCCCGGTGATCGACCGATCGCCGCTCCCCTTTCACGGCCTATCGGACTTGACGGACGAAGCGCATCCCATCGAAGCCATCGTGGAAGCGCAGGCGGAAAAGGGCGTTGATTACATAAAGCTCTATCATTCGCTCACAGAGGAAGATGTCGAGCGCGCCGCTGCAGCCGCCCGCGCCCGCGGCGTGCGAACAATCGGTCATCTCGGTATCAGCTGGAAGAAGGCGTCGGAACTCGGCGTCGACGCGCTCGTCCACGCCATCCCGGCAAGCCCAGACGATCTTGAGCCCGCGCAAAGCGAGGCATATCGCAGGACGGCGCGCCACGGCGCCTTTGCATTTTTCGAGTGGTGGGAGGCGGCCGATCTCGACAGCCCGGCGATGCAAGAACTCATTGCAACGCTCGCCGAACGCCAAACGCATGTCGACCTGACGCTTATCGCATTCCGGCTCGCTTTCTGGGGTGATGAGCCGGCGGTGCGCGACGAATATCTCACTCTCTCTCACCCGGATCTGGTGGAAAACTGGAACACGTTCTTTCGCTTCGATCTTGGCTGGCGGCCAGAGGATTATGCGCGCGCCAAGGCGGTATGGCCTAAGATCCTGCGCTTTGCGCGGCTATTGCATGAGGCGGGCGTGCCCATGACGCTTGGGACGGATCAGGCGAACCCGTTCGTCGCGCCTGGCGCCAGCCTCATGCAGGAAATGAAGTTGCATGAAGACGCCGGCATTGAGAAGTGGGACATTTTGAGAATGGCGACCAGCGAAGCGGCGCGAATCCTCCGTCTTGATGCAAAGACCGGACAGATAGTAGCCGGGCTTGAAGCCGATATCGTATTCACCGAAAGAAACCCGCTTCAGTCCTTCGATGCATTCCTCGCCCCTCGTCTCGTAATCAGTAACGGGCGTTCCTTCGATCCGGCGGCCCTTAGGGTGAAGCCAACAGGAGTCGCAGGCGACTGAGGCTTCCCTTGCTTCGTCCTCCGGCGGCGGTTAGACCGACTCGGTTTTTCTCCGCCGGCAGGACCCCATGAAGAAAACCCGCACCGAAACAGACACATTCGGCCCGATCGAAGTTGACGCCTCGCGCTATTGGGGCGCGCAGGCTGAGCGCTCCCGCGGCAATTTCAAAATCGGATGGGAAAAGCAGCCGGCCTCCATCATCCGCGCGCTCGGCATCGTCAAACGCGCGGCGGCCGAGACCAATATGGCGCTTGGCAAGCTCGATCCAAAGGTCGGCAAAGTCGTCGTCGAGGCCGCGCAGGAAGTCATCGAAGGCAAGCTGAACGATCATTTCCCGCTCGTCGTCTGGCAAACGGGTTCCGGCACGCAATCGAACATGAACGCCAATGAGGTGATTTCGAACCGGGCGATCGAAATGCTCGGCGGCGAGATGGGGTCGAAGAAGCCCGTCCATCCGAACGATCACGTCAATATGAGCCAGTCGTCAAACGACTGCTTCCCGACAGCGATGCATGTCGCCTGCGCGGAAGAAATCTCGCATCGACTGATCCCGGCGCTGAAGACGTTGCATCGAGCGCTCGACGCCAAGGCGAAGGAATGGAAAGACATCATTAAGATCGGCCGCACGCATACGCAGGACGCGACGCCGGTGACGCTGGGCCAGGAATTTTCCGGCTACGCAAAACAAGTTGAGAACGGCATTGCGCGGATCGAGCAAACCCTGCCGGCATTGATGGAGCTTGCGCAGGGCGGCACCGCAGTCGGCACCGGGCTTGCGAGCCCCAAGGGTTTCGACGTCGCCGTCGCCAAGCGCATCGCCGAACTGACGAAGCTTCCCTTCACAAGCGCGCCGAACAAATTCGAAGCGCTCGCAGCGCATGACGCGATGGTGATGAGCCACGGCGCGATCGCGACCGTCGCCGCATCGCTTTTCAAGATCGCCAACGATATCCGCTTCCTCGGCTCCGGTCCGCGGTCGGGTCTCGGCGAACTCGCTTTGCCGGAGAATGAACCCGGCTCTTCAATCATGCCGGGCAAGGTCAATCCGACCCAGTGCGAGGCGCTGACGCAGGTCTGCGCGCATGTCATGGGCAATAACGCCGCCATTATCTTCGCCGGCAGCCAGGGCCATTTCGAGCTCAACGTCTTCAACCCGATGATGGCGTATAATTTCCTGCAGTCCGTGCAGTTGATCTCGGACGCGGCGGAATCATTCACCCATAATTGCGTCGCCGGCATCGAGCCGCGGCTCGACAACATCCGGAAAGGGCTGGAGCAGTCGCTGATGCTCGTGACGCCCCTGAAGGAAAAATACGGCTATGACCGCGCCGCCAAGATCGCAAAGACCGCGCACAAGAACGGCACGACGCTGCGCGAGGAAGCGATCAAGGACGGGATCCCCGCTGAAGATTTCGACGCCATCGTCCGCCCGGAAAAGATGATCGGACCGGGCTGATCGGGTCCTGCGGATCACTGGTCCGGGAATTGCTCAAAAGGGTGACAATGGCGCGGCGGAAGGGTTCGCGCGCGCGTGTAGAATTGTCGGGGAAATAGCATGTCTGATGGTAAATCGCCCAGCCAAACTCGTCTCATTCTGGCGCAGTTTCTGTTCGCGCACGGGATCGATATCGAGGCGCTCTACAAGGCGCTTGGCGCGGAAGTCGCCGATTGCGACGCCGAAGCGGTCTCTCACATGGCGGGGATTATCGACGGCGTGACGCTGGCGACCCAGAAGATCAAGACCCACGGGCTCGACAACTGGGCGAAGAACTGAGCCTGTCTCTCCGGCCCGACCTCTGCTAGCGATGCGCGATGCCCAAACGGTCCATCACCATCAAGGGCCATCGCACCTCGATCGCGCTTGAAAATGAATTCTGGACGGTTCTCGACGAAACCGCTGCGGCGCGGCGCATCAGCCTTCCCGCGCTTGTCGCTGAAATCGATCGGTTGCGTCTGAAACAAACGCCGACGCCTGGTCTGGCGTCGGCGCTCAGAATTTTCGCGCTTGACGAAGCGCGCCGTTCAGGCGTTGGCCACAAGGCCGGCTGACGGGCGACCGAGGACAAGCTGGGCGTAAAGCCGCGTCACTTCTTCGGCGTAGCCGCGCATGATCGGCCGAACCTGGGCGAAACCGTCGACTTCGGCTGCGCGGGCGAGCAGCGCGGCGAAGCGCGGGCGCACCGGCTCACGCTGCGGATCGCTCCACCGGGCGAGCGCGCGCGCGGTCGCAAGGCGCGTCCAGAAAGCGCGCGCGCCCTTGAGCGTTTCCGCTACGTCGACATTGATGATGCCCGCTCGCGCCATATGATCGAGCGCTTCATTCGGGCTCGTTGTCTGGAGGCTCGGTTGCGCGCCGGCATGGCGATAGATGAGCGTTGAGATAATCAGTTCAACGTCGAAGAGACCCCCTTCCGACTGTTCAAGATCCCAGGGCGATCCCGCGCGGTCGCGGCGCAGGCGCTGAGCCCGCGCGCGATCAAGATCGCGCAGCAAGATCTCGGCCCGCTTCGGGTTGGAAACCGCGCCGCGCAGCGCAACCGAGGCTGTCGCCTGCATTTTTTCAGGTCCGGCGATGACCCGCGCGCGCGACAGAAGTATCTGGTCCTGCGCGATCGCTTCCGACTGGATGTAGGCCTTCACCTGGGCGACTTCCGGCGCAAGCGATCCTGCGATTCCGCCGGGGCGATGCGAGACGTCAGGCGTCACGCTGAAGAGCCCCTCGCCGAGCCCGCCGAGATATTCTACGAACGTGCGCGCAATCTGCTCCGTCTTTTCGCCGGCGTCGGCGCCGGCGATGAACCCGAGCGGCGTTCCGTATCCCGGAATGCCGCGCGCCGGACCGTCAAAAACATGAAGGGCGATCTCGGCCTTTGAATCGATTTCCTTTTGAGCCGCTTCAAAGAGCTTTTGCAGCGTGACGACGTGCACGGCTTCAAGCGAAGAAGCGGCGGCGTCAAATCCCATATCGCCTGCAGCCGAACAGAGCGCGATCCGCGCGATCTGCTCCTTACGCCAGGCGCTGACGCCCTCGACGCCTTCCTTGGCCTTCGGCGGCGCATAGCGCGCAAGCCATTCGCGGCCGGAGTTCGGCGTCTCCGCTCCGCGCGGTTCGAACAGCGCGACGCAGGCTTCGTTGCTTTCAATCAGCGGTTCAATCGCGACGCCGAAGCAGCCGAGCGCGTCAATAAGGCCGTCGCGAACGCCCGACCGCGTGCTCGAATGCACTTTACGGACGCTGCTCTCTTCAAGCTTGATAATGCGGTCGAAAAGGCGAACCGCCTCGTCAGGGTGCTGCGTTTCGCCGAACGACGTCAGAAGGCCCGGCGCGATTTCGGAAAAGCGCGCGTCGCCGCCGGTGGCGCAAAGCTCCGCCCAGCCGTCGATCAGGCTGGAAAGATTGGCGCCGTTGCGGAAGCCGAGATCTTCAAGCTTATCGACATCGTCTGGATTGCGTTCAGCGGTGCGGAAACGGGCGAAATCGGCGCGCGGTCCTTCAAGAAGGCGCGTCAAGGCGTTGCGCGCATCCGCGATCGCGCCGTCGCGCGCCGCTGCAAGCGAGGCGTAGTCGCCGTAACCGCAAAGCGAGGCGAGCGCGCTTTCCTCGTCCGGCGACGCGGCGCCGAACGCCGCTGCGCCTTTCATCGTCTGGGCCCGAGCAACCAGCGTCTGCGCGAACTCCGCTCCGACCGACAGGCGCGCAGCGACGTCGGCGGAAACGGCGCCGGTGTCGGCGGCGCGCTTGAACACTTCGCGCGAGGAAGCCGTGCGAAACACCGGGCGCGACCGTCCAAGGCTCCAACGCAGAAGATTGGCCGCATTGCGGAAGGGCTGACGCGGATCGTCCGACATTTTGAGCAGTTCGGCCCTGCCGTTTTCTCCGAGAAGCTCGCCCTTGCCCCAGATGATTTCTTCTGCAGCCTCTAGGAATTCGCCGCCCGCGCGGCGATCGCCGGCGATGACGCGCGATGCGGCGAGCCAGCGGCGCGTCGGGTTTTGCTGAGGATTGTTGAGCGCGGCGTTTATGCGCGCAACGGACTCGACGAATCCGGCGCCGTTGACCCCGTTGCCGAAAGGCGTGCGCACGGAATAGAGCGGATAATCGCCCGGCTTTCCTTCAAACGCTTCCTTGAATTCGGCGCCGATGCGGATGAAGGCGCGTTCGGCCATGCGCGCCGATTGTCCTTCAAAAACATCAGCGTCATAAGCGACGACGACGTCAAGCGGACCGTAAGGCGCGAGATCTTCGTGCGAAAAATCGCCGCCGGCGAGCGCGAAGACGCCTTTGGCGCTCGCATCGTCAAGGGTCATCGGCAATTCGCCGCGGCTGATCGATACGCGGATGAGCCATGCTAGCGCCGTATCGACAATCCTTTCGGCGAGATCGGTGCGCGCCGCCGTCGCTTCGGCGGATGTCCAGTGACCTGAAATTTCCGCGACCGCAATCGCGATATCGGCGCGGTTTTTGATCGGCGACAAGGCGTTGTAGAGCGCATCGGGACCGCCGACGCCGCCGTTCAGCGCCGTCAAATCGCGCGCCGCTTCCGCCAGCACCTGGCTCGGCCCTTCAAGGAACGCCTGTCCGGCGAAGACCGGATATTTAAGACAGAGATCGGCGAGACGGCGGGTCGAGCCGAAGATTTTCAGCATGGCGAGCATGCGCCGCGGCTCGTCGAGGGTCGCGCCCGGATCCTGGCCGAGGCTGTCGGCGAGCGCGCGCCGCCACCGTTGCGCGCCTGCGGCGGCCCGTGTCGGATCGATCGTTTCGCTCTGGAATTGAGCGTTTTTTGCTTCTGCAAAACTCTTCGGCGGCATTGGCGGCGCTTCCCTCGAACCTTGTCGCAATTTTGCGAAAACCCTTGGAATTACTGTGCCGTATCGTAATGAAAGGAGCTTTAATCAGGTCCAGAAAGTTCGACTCGGTTAGGTATGGGGTTGTGAAGAATCGCCGTCGCTCGACCCTTGGAAGACGCACCGGAGCCCGCCTGCGCGCGCTTGCAAGGCAAGTGCAGCGCCGCACGCCGGGTATTTCTCCCGTTCGGCTCTGGATATTCGCCGTCATCATCGCGGCGGCGACGGCCTATGCGGTCCTGCTGTTCCGCGCCGGCATTAACGCGGTGTCAATGTTTTCCTATGGCGCGGACGAGGAAATGTTCGCGAGCGGCGCTTCATCGGTTCCATTCTGGCGATCCTGGGCGACGCCGGTCGTCGGCGGGCTTGTCATTTCGGCGATACTTTATCTTGCGGACCGGTTCGGCTGGCTCGCGGAGGGCCGCGGCCAGGGCGTCTCCGACGTCATCGAGGCGCGCGCGGTTAAGGACGCGCGCATTTCGCTTCGCGCCGGCGCGGCGGCGGCGATCGTGTCGACGATTTCGCTCGGCGTCGGCGGCAGCGCAGGCCGCGAGGGACCCGCAGTTCACATCGGCGCAACGCTCGCGTCATTCCTCGATCGGCGCTTCAATTTTTCACTGAAAGACAGGCGCACCCTGCTCGGCTGCGGCGCGGCGGCCGCGGTGGCGGCGAGCTTCAACGCGCCGATCGCCGGCGTTCTCTTCGCGCTGGAAGTCGTCATGGGAAGCTATGCGCTTTCCGTATTCGGGCCGATCGCGGCGGCGAGCGTCGCCGCCGCCATCGTCACGCGGTCGACGCTTGGCGACACGCCGGCTTTCGCCGCGCCTGACTATGGCGCGGTCTATCCCGTCGATGCGCTTTTGTCGGCCGCGCTCGGTCTTATTTGCGGAATCGTTGCGACGGTCTTTCTCCTCGCGCTTCAGAAGATGACCGACAAGGTGCGTGAAGCCGCTGACCGGCTGAAGCTTTCCTATGTCCTGCTGCCGCCGATCGGCGGGCTTTTCATCGGTCTCGCCGGCGCGTTTTATCCGGAAGTCCTCGGCGTCGGCTATGAGACGGTGACGCGCACGCTCGCCGGCGATTACGGTCTTAAGCTGCTTCTCATCCTGCTCGCGCTGAAGATCGCGGCGACCGCCGTCACCCTGTCCTGCCGGTTCGGCGGCGGGGTTTTTTCTCCCGGCCTGTTAATCGGCGCGCTGGCGGGCGCCGCATTCGGACTGTGCGTCAACATGATCGCGCCGGAAGGCACGGCGAGCCCCGCCTTCTACGCCATGATCGGCATGGGCGCGGCGTGCGGCGCCATCATGGGCGCGCCGATTTCAACAACGCTGATCGTTTTTGAACTGACCGGCGATTACGCCATCACGATTTCCCTGATGGTCGCTGTCGCGCTTGCGACGCTTTTAACCCAGGCGTTTGTCGGCAAGTCCTTCTTTCACTGGCAATTGTCGCGGCGCGGCTATGACCTCTCCGAAGGCCCGCAAGGCGTTCTTCTGCAGACCATTCGCGTGCGCGACGTGATGACGCGAACGGACGTCTCGACGCTCGAAAATGGGGCGGACAGGCTCTTTGCGCACGCCTCGCTCGGCGAGGCGCTCGCCCAACTGGATACGCTTGACGAGGCGGGGCTTCCCGTCGTCGACGAAGCCGAGCCGTCGGAGATGGTCGGATATCTGTCGCGCGTGAAGGCGCTCAAGGAATACAACAGGGCGCTCATCGCCAGCCATGTCGATTATCATCGATAGCGCTAAAATCGTCCGCTCATCACGCATTGAAAAAGAGCGAGGCGTTTGCCGAGCGGCCATGGGCGGGCGTCCGGTCTTTGCGCATAGCCGCGCGCAAGGCCGAGATAGGCGATACGGCCGGCGAGACCGGCGCTTACGGGCGGCGCGCCTTGCGCCGCTTCTTGGAGTTCCCTTCGCGCCATGGCGCAAGCGTCTGCAGCAAGTTCCGGCGCCAGCATCGGCGCAAAGCGCGCCAGCGCATGAGCTTCCGCCAGGCGTCGAAGCGACCGCGCGTCATGCGTCGTCCCCCTCGCAGCGATCATCGCGAGCGGCGCCTCGGCTTCCGCAAGAAACCCCTTGAGATCGTCGACCGAAGAAAATCGCGGCTCGTACAGCAGCCGCGCACGCGCATCAATCAATCGCTCAAGATCGGCGCGGCTCGCCGCATCAACGAGGCCGGCCGCGGCGATCGTCTGAGTTGTCGGATGCGCGCGAACCGGCGCGCCGGATGCGATCTCGTCCAGCGCATCGCGAAACCATTGCAGGCGAATCTCGCCGAGCGGCGGTTCGCTGACGATATGTGGAATGCGCCGAAGTTCCGTTTGCAAGGCGAATAGCGCGATCTGGCGAAGGCGGTCCGGCGCCGCGGCGTAGCGCGACGAAAGAAAAAAGTCTTCGTCATTATCCCGTACAAGCGCTGAACAATAAGGTTCCGCGGAATCGGACGCATCGGGTAACGTTTCTGTCATGCGGGTTGAACTTTTCGGGCTGTCGCCCATTTCGGAAATGAACACCTCTGTAGCGGAAAAGGAATTCTCATGACAATCAAACTGCCAGCGCTGCCCTACGACAAGACCGCGCTCGCTCCCCATATATCAGAGGAAACGCTCAATTTTCACTACGGCAAGCATCACAAAGGTTACGTCGAGAAGACGAACGCCGCCATCGAGGGGTCGAAACTGGAAAAGGCCTCTCTGGAGGTCATCATCCGCGAGGCGGAAGGGGTCGATCAAAGCCTCTTCAACAACGCCGCTCAGGTTTGGAACCACAACTTTTACTGGTCTTCCCTATCGCTCAAGGGCGGCGGCGCGCCGACCGGCGATATCGCGACGCTGATCGACAAATCGTTCGGCTCGCATGACGAGTTCTCCAAGAAATTCGCCGAGGCCGCAACCGGCCGGTTCGGGTCGGGCTGGGCCTGGCTCGTCAAAGCGCGCGATAAACTTGAGATCAGAACGACATCGAATGCGGAAACGCCGCTGACAAAAGGCGCGACGCCCCTATTGACGCTCGACGTCTGGGAACACGCCTATTATCTCGATTATCAGAACGCACGAAAAAAATACGTTGCCGCCTTCCTCGATCATCTCGTCAATTGGGACTTTGCAAACGAGAATCTCATCAAATAGGACGAATAAAATAGGAATTAGAAAAGCGGCCTCTCAGGGCCGCTTTTTTTACGCTTCGGCTGTCGCCGTCTTCACTTTCGACCAGTCGCGCTTGACGCCGGTCCACATCAGGAACGGCGCGGCGACGAAGATCGAGGAATAGGTGCCGATCAAGATGCCGAAAATGATCGCGCCGGTGAAACCGCGCAGCACTTCGCCGCCGAAAAAGAAAAGAGCGACAAGCGAAAGCAGTGTGGTGCCGGATGTCATCACGGTTCGCGTCAGCGTCTCGTTGATCGTCAAATCGATGAGCTCCGCCAGATCCATCTTCTTAAATTTGCGAAGGTTTTCTCGAATTCGATCGAAGACGACGACGGTGTCGTTCATTGAATACCCGACAATGGTCAGCAGCGCGGCGATCGTCGATATGTTGAAATCTAGCCGCGTCACCGACAAAACGCCCATCGTGATCGCGACATCGTGGAACAAGGTGACGATGGAGCCGATCGCGAACTGCCACTCATAGCGCCACCAAATATAAAGAACCATCAGCACGACAGCGAGGCCGACAGCAAGCGCGCCTTTTTCGATCAACTCGCCGGAGACCGTGGCCCCGACAATCTCTTGCTTTCTAAATACGATGTCTTCGCCGAGAATTTTCTGGAGTTCGGTGCGCACTTCATCCGCAGCGCGTTGCTGGGCGGCGTCGAAGTCCTCACCTTCGCGCGGCGCCTGTTGGGCGACGGTGATGAGGACGCCTTTTTCGCCGACGCCGACATCCTGAATTTCCGTGACGGTGACTTCACCAAGCCCCAGCGCGCCAAGGCCGGAACGAACGGCGCCGAGATTGACCGCGCTCTTGCTTTCGACCTCGATCGTCACGCCGCCCTTGAAATCGACGCCGAAATTGAGTCCGATCGTCGCCACTGAAATGATGGATGCGATGGCCAGCAGGAACGATGCGCCTGCGGCGACCATCCATCCCTTCGTAAATTGGATCTTCGTATTGTCGGGAACAAGTTTCAAAAGCATCTTTCCGGTCCCCGATTAGAGCGTGATTGTCTTTGGACGCCGGCCGAGCACGTAAAGCCCCGCTAGCAGTCTCGTAATGACATAGGCGGAAAAGACCGACGTGATGACGCCGGTCGCGAGCGTGACGGCGAAACCGCGTACTGGACCGGCGCCAAGAATGAACATGATGAGCGCGGCGACGAATGTCGTCACGTTTGCGTCGATGATCGCCGACAAGGCTTTCGAAAAGCCGAGCTCCACGGCTTTCACCGGCGGCTTGCCGGCGATGACCTCTTCGCGAATGCGCTCGAAGATGAGAACATTGGCGTCGACCGCCATGCCGATCGTCAAAACGACGCCGGCGATGCCGGGCAGCGTCAGCGTCGAGCCGAAAAGCGACAAGGCGCCGCCTAAAAGGATGACGTTCGAAATAAGCGCAATGTCGGCGTAGATGCCGAACCGGCCGTAACTCAGCACCATGTAAACGACGACGGCTAAAAAGCCGATGATCAGCGCGAAGGACCCGGCCCTGACCGAGTCGGCGCCGAGACCGGCGCTGATTGACCGCTGCTCAAGTGTCGACAAGGGCGCCGGAAGCGCGCCCGACCGGATAAGCGTTGCGATGCGTTGCGCTTCATCCGGCGAGAAATTGCCGGTGATGCGCCCCTGTCCGCCCGGGATGGCGCTCTGAATCACGGGCGCCGATATGATTTCATTATCGAGAACGATCGCGAACTGTTCGCCGATATGCTCGCGCGTATAATCGGCGAAGCGAAGAGCGCCGCGATTGTCGAAGGCGAAATTGATCTGAAAGCCCGCGCCGTCATTGTTGAGGCCGGCGGACGCGCTCTCGACCATGTCGCCGGTGACTTCCGCTTCCTCGTAAAGCACAAGCGCGCCCGGCCCTTCCGACGCGGCCATTTGCGTCAGCATGCGCCCCGGCGGCAAAATCCCAGCCTGCACCTCTTCGAAGGAAACCGAAGCATCGACGCGATGGAAGGATAGCTGACCCGTGCGGTTGATGATCTGCTTCAAGGCTTCCGGATCATTGTCGCCCGGCGCCTGAACGACGATCCGATCCTCGCCTTGCGGCTGGATCAGGACTTCCTTGTTGCCGGCGGGATCAATCCGTCTACGGACGACTTCGATCGAATCGGCGAGCGCTTCTTGCCCAAAGGCGCGTTTGGCTTCCGGCGTCAGCGCGATATCGATGCGCGGGCCCGTCACCGTCACTTCATAAGGCCTGACGCCCGCGCCGACGAGCGCGCCGCCGCGGGTGATGTCGCGAATGCGCTTGGCCGCTTCTTCAATTTGCGCGTCATCGCGAACGCGGACGGAAATGATGTCGGTTTCAGCGTTGACCGACGGCAGCGATTGCAGGCGAATGCGTTCCTTGCCGCCCGAAGGGCGCATGGTCCGCTGGATTTCCTGCCGCAAATTGGTCAGGCGATCGTCGATGACCTTTTCCGTGTCGACGCCGAGCAGGAGATAGGAACCGCCCTGCAAATCGAGTCCGAGATTGATCCGGCTCTTCGGCATGTAGCCGGGCCATCCGGCGACTTCTTCTTTTGGAAAGAAATTCGGAACGGCGAAAATGGCGGCGATGACGACGCTCGCGGCGATCAGCGCTTGCTGCCAGGTGCGAAATTGAAGCATCGAGTGATTGCGAGGGGCGCGTCGCCGCCCCGCCCTTCTGTCTTACTGGTCGTTAGCGGGCGCGGACGGTTTCGATCTGACGTCGCTCAGCGTCGACTTGACGACCTTGACGACGACATCCGGGCCAAGCTCGACCATCACTTCATCGCCCTCAAGCACTTTCGTGATCTTGCCGATCAGCCCGCCCGAGGTGACGACGACGTCGCCTTTGCGCACATTCGAGATCATCTCCATGTGCTTTTTGCGCGCCTGCTGCTGCGGGCGGATGATCAGGAAATAGAAGAAGACGAAAACGAGAATGAAGGGCGCAAGCTGCAGGAGCGGGTTCGGCGCGGCGGCGCCGGCGGCCTGCGCATAGGCGGGCGAAATGAACATCGGGCGGATCTCCTTGGCGGATATGCCTGGAACGTATCGGGAACGCCTGCCGTCTCTCCAAAAGCGGGCGCAAAGGTTGGCGGATATATAGCGATCCAGCCTTCCGGCGCAACGCGCCGAGGGATCAAAGAGAGAGCGTCGAGAAGGGCCCAATGGGCCGTTGCGGCCCGCCCTCCACCGCGCCTAGGCGGCGTCGGCGCGCGCCTCTTCAAGCGCGAGGATCGCTTTCTTGCGCGCCGCGCCCCAGCGATAATTATGGACGACGCCGGAGGAGAGAATGACCCGGTGGCAGGGGATCAGCAGCGAAATCATGTTGGCGCCGACCGCCGCGCCGACGGCGCGCGAGGCTTTGGGCGCGCCGATAGACTTCGCCAGATCGCCATAGGTTACGCATTTGCCGGGCGGAATTTTCAGCAGCGCCTCCCAGATTTTCAGCTGGAAATTGGTGCCCTGAACGTAAAGACCGAGCGGTTTGTCGAGCGCCTGGCCATTGGCGAAGGAAAAGGCGCGTGCGGCGATCGGCGCGATAAACGCCGCATCTTCCGCGAATGTCGCCGCCGGCCAGTCGCCTTTCATTTCGCGAAGCGAGCGCGCGAGCCCGTCTGGCTCCGTAAAGGAAAGCCAGCAAACGCCTTTTTCGGTCGCGCCGATCAGCGTGCGGCCGAACGGCCCGTCGACTTCGGCGTAGCGGATGAACTCGCCTTCGCCTTTGCGACGATAGGCGCCGGGCGTCATCGCCTCGGCGACGAGGAAAAGATCGTGCAGGCGCGAGGGGCCGGAAAGTCCGGCGGCGAAAGCCGCCTCCATCACGCTTGATCCCTCATCCATCGCGCGCCGCGCTTCAGCAGCGGCGAGGAACTGCAGGAAGCGCTTGGGCGAGACGCCCGCCCCTTCCTTGAAGATGCGCTGGAAATGGCTGGGGCTCATGCCGACGACGCCGGCCGCATCCTCAAGGCTCGGCGCGGTTTCCGCGTTCGCGACGAGGAAGTCGATCGCGCGGGCGATCGGGGCGTAGCCGTCCAGCCTCACAGGCATGCGGGTTTCGGGCTGCGGCGAGGTTCGGTCGAGGGTCATCACATTGCTCATAGCCGGAATTTGGCCCGTCCGGACCGTCATAACGACCCGGTTCTTGCGGAAAAAGCGCGGCGCCCAGGCCCGCCGTTTTACCAGACGTTAACCATAAGGGCGCGTTATTTCATCCGCTCAGGAGGGCGGCCATATGGAAGATCTTAAGGACATCATCAGCCTCGGCTTTTCGGGCGCGGATATCGTCCGCGCGCTCATCATCGCTTTCGTGCTGGCGATCCTGCCGAAAAAGAAGCGCTCTTCCTGGTTCCTCGGCGCGATCGCGCTCTTCATCGACCGGCTTGTCTGGCCGATCACCGGGATGGGCCTTGCAGGTTCGGACATCCATTCGATCTACGCCTCGATCGGCGCGCTCGGCAAAACGCTGATCGACGATCTCGGCCTTTACGTCGTTCGCTATCTCGGCCTTGTCGTGATGATCGCCGCCTTCATGGCCATGCG
Source organism: uncultured Alphaproteobacteria bacterium (assembly GCA_937895955.1). Classification (GTDB taxonomy): domain Bacteria; phylum Pseudomonadota; class Alphaproteobacteria; order Caulobacterales; family Parvularculaceae; genus Amphiplicatus. The sequence goes on from CALAZI010000011.1 coordinate 42,644, forward strand.
GAACAATTTGAACGCAAGGCTCGACCCGCCGAAAGCCAAAGCCGCCGCCGCGTAGTTTTCCGTATTATCCGGATAATCTCCGCGTCGGACCATAGCTTGAATCCAACTCGCATGCGGGCTGCAACGTTTTTGTACGGATAATCCGCATATGCGCGGATCGTGTTGAATTCATCCGTTCGGCGAATTCCGCCGGCTGTTTTCGCTGTTCACTTGTCAAAGAGCCGCGCCGTTTCGCAACGGCGCCGACTTATCGACTTGGGAATGACGCGCGCGCATTCAAGCCGCCTAAAAAATGTATTTTCATTCGGCTTTGCACCCATCTGGCGAAATCATGGGCGAAAAAGTGAGCGCGCGCTCACATCATCATTGCAGATCGCACTACCCGCTCATTCCGGCGAGCGTGTCGCGTAATTTCATTTATTCGCACGTCATCGCGCGCGAGCGCTGGCAGAACGAGTTAATCACACCCGCCGGAACGCCAGCACCGCATTCAGCCCGCCGAAAGCGAAGGAATTCGACAACGCAAGATCGATGCGCCGCTCGCGCGCTTCATTCGGACAATAATCGAGATCGCAAGCGGGGTCCGGCTCGTCGTAATTGATCGTCGGCGGAACGACGCCCGCCTCCATCGCCTTCAACGTCGCGATCGCCTCGATCGCGCCGGCGGCGCCGAGCAAATGGCCGTGCATCGACTTGGTCGATGAGACGACGAGCTTGTCAGCGCCGGCGCCGAACGCATCGCGGATCGCTTTGGTTTCGGTCGGATCGTTCAAGAGCGTGCCGGTGCCGTGCGC
>CALAZI010000012.1 GCA_937895955.1 uncultured Alphaproteobacteria bacterium
GTCGCGATATTGCTGCACGGGTTTCCGGATTCATCCGCGGTCTGGAATGATGTGACGCCGCTTCTCGTCGCCGGCGGCTATCGCGTCATTGCGCCGGACCTCAGAGGCTTCGGCGAGACTGACATGCCGGCGCGCCTTGCCGATTACGACATTCAGACCGGCGCCGCCGTCGACATTCTTGAAATTCTGGACCGGCTCGCCGTTAAACGCGCGCATATCGTCGGCCATGATTTCGGCGCGCCGGTCGCCTGGCATTTGGCGGCGAACCATCCTGACAGGTTTACGTCGCTCGCGGCGCTTTCCGTCGGCCACACGCGCGCCTATCTGAAAGCCGGCGGCGAACAGAAGAAGCGCAGTTTCTACATTCTAATTCACCAGCTTCGAGGGATTTGCGAGTGGCTTTACAAGCGCGATGACTGGGCGCTGCTTCGCAAGCACTGGAACGCGCTTCGCCAGATTGACGAAACGATCGCGATGCTTTCCCGTCCCGGGCGACTGACGGCGGGACTTAACTGGTATCGCGCGAATATTTCGTTGAGGCGCATCCTCTTTCCGCCGCGAATTGGCGCATTCGGCGAGGAACGGGTCAAACTTCCAACGCTCGGCGTTTGGTCCGACGGCGACGCCTATCTGACGGAACTGCAAATGACGGGTTCCGCCGATTATGTCGACGGCCCGTGGACCTATGCGCGGATAGACGGCGCGAGCCACTGGCTGCAAATTGATGCGCCGGAGCGCGTCGCGGCGTTGCTCCTTCGCCACTGGAACGAAGCTGAGCGGCGCTGATTCCGTCAAAAGGCTGGCCCTTTCAGCCTTCTTCGGCCAGACTTCTTCCGTCGGCGGCTCTTGGGGGAGCCGGCCGACGCGGTTGGGGTCGAGGGGAAAGCGTGAGCCGGATTTTCTCGGGAGCTGGAATCGCTGTCTGCGCGTTCGCCGCCGCGACAGCCGTCTCGGCCGGGTCGGCGCCGCAATCCCACGGCCTCAACCAAATTTTCTCGCTGATCGACGCCGTCGCCTCAAATGAAGCGGCGTATGATTACGCCATTGAAGAGAATGAGAACGCCGATCTCCTGCGCGTAACGGACGCGCGACCGACGGACTCATTGCTGGCGCATGAAAGCGACGCCGCAGCCCTTTATTCGGGACGGAACTTTTTCGCTCTCGGCAAAGAACGCAACGCCCGCGCGGAATTTGCGCGGATCGCCGCCGATGCGACCGAAACGCCGAATGGATGGCGCCGCGAACGCAGCGGCGCTGATGATAGGCTGGTCCATGAGGAGAGCGGGCTTCAATGCCCGCTCGAATACGACGTCTCGCTTAATGAGGCGCGCCGCGCGCTCGCGCTGAAAGGCGTGACGAAATATGATGAGCGCGGCCGCGACGTCTCCTGCAATTATGCGATCGAAGGCCAGACGTCGATCACGGTTTACGCATCCTTTTATCCGGACGTTTCGCTGGAGGACCACGCCGCGGCGGCGGCGGCGGCGATCGCCCGCAGTTTCACCGTCAAGGGCGACCTTCCGGTCATTTCGGTCAAGCTGAAGGACGCAAGCGGCGACAATATCGAAACGCCGTCATCGCCCTCCGCCGCCGGCGCGTTCGATGTCGGCGAAATCAACGGCGTTCCCTATAAGACGGCGATCTGGCTTGGGGTGACGCATGGCTGGCACGTTAAGACGCGCGCCACCTATCCGCAGAGCGATATGATTTCGGAAATTACGGCGGCGATCCTGTTCCAGACGAATTTCCTGAATGTCGACAAAAAGAACCGCGCTGATCCGACGGCGGACGGCGCGGAAGTATGAGGGTTTGAGCATGGACGATCTTCTGGGTTCGCTGCCGTTTCTGATCCTGCTGATCTTTTTCTTTATCATCCCGGCGATGGCCCGCCGCCAGCGCGGCGCGGAAGTCGAGCGGCAATTTTCCAAAATCCAGCGCAAGCGGAAATCGCGGGTCATCGCGATCGTTCATCGTCAGGAGCCGATGGGCCTCCTCGGCATTCCGGTGCTCCGCTATATCGACCTTAACGATGCGGAGGACGTGCTTGAAGCGATCCGCACAACGCCGAGATCGACGCCGATCGATCTCGTTCTGCACACGCCGGGCGGTCTTGTGCTGCCCGCCTTGCAGATCGCGCGCGCCGTAAAGGCGCATCCGGCGAAGACGACGGTTTTCGTACCGCATTACGCCATGTCCGGCGGCACGCTGATCGCGCTTGCGGCGGATGAAATCATCTTGAACCAGCACGCCGTGCTAGGGCCCATCGACCCGCAGATCGGCGGCGTGCCCGCGGCCTCCCTGTTGCGTCTCAGACAGGAAAAATCCGCCGACGCGACGGACGATTACACATATGTTCTCGCCGATGTCGGGCAGATGGCGATCGATCAGTTGAAGCGCGCCGCGCGCGAGCTCCTGAAAGGCACTATCTCTGAAAACGCCGCCGCCGCCGTCGCCGACCAGCTCGCGACCGGCAAATGGACGCATGATTATCCGATCGAGGCGGCTGAAGCGCGCGAAATCGGGCTTAACGTGTCGACCAACATGCCATCCGATATCAGCGACTTGATGGCGCTCTTCCCCGACCGGCTTTCGCGCTCGACCGTCAAATATGTCGCCCCGACAGGCCTCTTCGGCCTTTTTCGCCGCAGGGAGCCGGCGCCGCGTCCGGAAATGCGCGGAACGCCGCCTTTGACCGAGCGCACGCCGTTCACAGGATACGAACCGCATGCCGGCGCACGCAGCTTTTCCTACGGGCCGTGGAACCCGAAAGACATCCGCGAACAATTGCCGCCGGGCCCGAGCGCGGAAGACGTCATGAAACGTCCGCGCCGACGGTGATTTTTTCCGCTACAATGCCCGCGCCGCGATTTCGATCCTCGCGGCGGCGCCGTAGATCGTTGAGGCGGGTTTCAAGTCAGCTGGCGGCGTTACGGTCGGCGCGGCGGTCGCCGCCGTTTTCGCCTGTTCCAGAACCGTATTGATCGCCTGTTTTTCAGCGTCCGTTTTTCCGGTCATCTCTTGCAGATCTTCGATCGCAACGGCGATAAATCCGTAAGCGTCGTGATATTCGTGCATGTTGACGATCACGCCGTCCTTGACAGCGACTGAATACTCGTCCGCCGCGACGGTGAGCGTCCTCGCGACGGCGAGCAGCTTGTCCTTGAGAGCGGCATCGGCCGCAGCGCCCGCCTTGGCGATGGAAACGAGCGCGGCTTCATCCAGCGTTCCGATCTGGGCCGGCGGCGCGCCCGCTTCGCCCGCGGCGGCGAGCGCGTCGATCGCCGGTTCGATGCTTTCAGCGCCATAGGCGGCGAAAGCCGGCGACAGCGATGTCAAAATCTCCGCCTGCGGATGACGCATATGCTGCGGTCCGAGTTCGCGATCGCCTTCGGCGTAGAGTTCAACGCCGGCGCGCAAATGGCCGCGCACGATCTGCAACGCCGACAGATAGGCCGCCTTGTCGGTCGCGGCATCGACAAGCGCGGCGCCTTCGGCCTCGCCGCCGACGGCGGGCGCCGGCGCCCCTTCGCCTTCGCCCTCGCCGCCTTCGGCCTCGCCATGATGGGCGGTCTTCGCGCCTTCGCCTTCCGCGCCTTCCCCTTCGCCGCCGCAGGCCGAGAGCGCCATCGCCCCGCCAAGCGCGAGCGTCGACAGTCCGGTGAGAAGTTTGAGGCGGCGCTTCATGTCATTGTTCCCTTTCGAAGGCGCAGGCATCATACAGGCGACGGATACATATGAAAACGCGACTTATTCGCAGCTGGTGAGGCATGCTTCTGCAAATCGAAAAGGTGATCGACCGGCCGATGGTCGAGGCCGCCCT
>CALAZI010000013.1 GCA_937895955.1 uncultured Alphaproteobacteria bacterium
GAGGCGAAAATCGCAAAGGCCGGCTACGTTTCGCAAACGGTGACGCTGTCGCCCGACAAGCGTTCCGTCAAAGTGACGCTTGAGCTCTCGGCGCCGACAACTGACGTGGACGAAACGGAATTGCCCGAAATCTGATTTGTAGAAGAAATGGCGACCCCGGCAGGACTCGAACCTGCGACCGTCCGCTTAGAAGGCGGGTGCTCTATCCAGCTGAGCTACGGAGTCGAAAACCGCACGCCTAATGCGTCCACGGCTTGCGGCGGCGATAGGCGAAATTGTCGGAGTAGGCCTTGGCGACCGGCGTCGCCCGCGCGGCCTCTTTCACCTGATAGGGAATGTTGCGGCTCTCGGCGTAGGAAATCGCCGCGTCCTTGGTGTCAAACGAAAGCCGCACCTGCCCCGCCGTCGTATCCTCGGACGAGGTCCATCCCATCAAAGGATCGATCCGCCGCGCGGCGGCGGCTTCGAATTCCAAAACCCAGGCGCCTGTTTTCGCCTTGCCCGACTGCATCGCCGTTTTCGCCGGTTGATAGATTTTAGCAAACACGCCGCCGATCCTTTTTTCCTGAAGCCGACTGGTCGGAGCGGCAGGATTCGAACCTGCGGCCCTCTGCTCCCAAAGCAGATGCGCTACCAGACTGCGCCACGCTCCGCCTCCGGCCAATGGTGCTATTGGACAAACCCGAACGCGCTGTAAAGATCACGGCTTCTCGAACAGCCTATGGCGAACCAGATCGCCCTCCTTCACGCCGAGGGCCTCAAAGCGGCCGCCGTTGACTTCAAGCACGGCGAGAACCGGCGCGCCGGAGCTGATTGAGGCGAGCGAACGCGGCGTCGTTTCCGCCGCGATCCTGACGATGCGGCCGTTTTGGTCGATGAACGCCATATCGAGCGGGATCAGCGTGTTCTTCATCCACATTGAGCGGATGGCGGTCTCCGGGCCGAAATCGAACAGCATGCCGGCGTTTTCAGGCAGGGACGTCCGATACATCAGGCCGATCCGGCGCTCTTCATCGTCGTCGGCGATTTCCACCTCAAATCGATGCTCGCCCGTCGCCGTGACGATTGTGAGAACGTCGCCGTTGTCCGGGCCGTCGATCGGCGCGCAGGATGCGGCTGAGGCGAAAAGCGAGAAAAGGCCGACACACAGAAGCCGACGAATACTCATCAATCCTGCTTCCATCGGCTGCGCGCGCTAGATTTCCTGATCGGGCCTGATCTCAATCGCCAGCAGGCCCTTTGAGCCTGTGGCGAACGACACCTGGACGCGCTGGCCCTGGATCACTTCGCCCATGCCGCATTTTCGCAGGGTTTCCATATGCAGGAAGATGTCTTCCGTGCCGTCGCCGCGGGTGAGAAAGCCGTAGCCCTTCGCGCGGTTGAACCACTTCACCGAGGCGCGTTTGAAATCGCCGGCAGGCGTCTGGCTGAGCAGGGATGGAGAGGGCGTCAACGGCGTTGCGGTCGAATCGTCAATCTCGATGATCCGCAGCGCCTGCAAGCCCTTGGAGCGCCTGACGACTTCGCAAACGATCGTCGCCCCTTCGCGCGCCGTTGAACGGCCCGCCTCGCGCAAACAGGACGAATGGATGAGGATATCCCCGCCGCCATTGGTGGCGACGACAAATCCGTAACCTTTCGTCGGGTCGAACCATTTTACGATCCCTTCGACCGTAAAAGTCTCCCCGTCGTCCTGTCCAACCGGCGACTCGGCGCGTTCTGCGCCCCCAGAAGTCTCCGCCATAACAGCCGCAATCCCCGTTCAGTCTGATGCAAGCCGGAACGCCGCTCCGCCTTCGTCATCATTCGCGAATCTCAGCTTCCCGATTATGGCCTGACTCGTTCAGCCTGCGACAGCCCGAGACGATGTCGCCAAAAAAGGGAACCCATTCGCCAGCTTGCACCAATTTGGCGAAATGGTCTCGTTTTTTTTCACCTTGTTACAAAATCTCGCGACTGACGGCCAAAGGCGGAGGCTTCCGCCAAAGCGTCGTCAGACTGAGCCCTGCGCCTGAAAATCAGAGAGAAACTTCGAAATCAGCAACAGGAACACTTCAAAGTCCGACTCGATATTCTGGACAGTGACGCCGCCGCTGGAGTTGCGATCCATTTGCAGGGCGAGATCGCCGTCACGATCAATATAGGCGCGGCCGAATTTCACTTCGCTGTTGAATTTGCTCAGAAATCTGTGGCCGCCATCGCCAAGCCGCACATCGTTCAAATAAGCGATGTACGAAACATCCGCGTCAGCGCCGTCGACGCCGACAAGAACGACATGCTCGCCGACCGAAACAGCAAGCATGTTCGATTTGAAATCCTGGACCGAATAGCCCTTTTCGCTCAGCGATCGCGCGATTTGCGCCTTTGAAACGCCGGCGGCCTCAGCCGCGCCGAGCGGCGCAAGCGCCAGCGCCGCGGCGGCTGCGATTACCCCAATCCCCTTGAGCATTACGCCCCTCCACCATACTCGCGTCGAACATCGTTAATACACCGGAAAACGGCTCCGGAATCAATCGCAGATCGCGGCGAGGATGGCGCAGCCGGCGGTGGAATTTCGCGGCGCAATGGCAGGCCCTAGGGGAGTCGAACCCCTCTTTTCAGGTTGAAAACCTGACGTCCTAACCGATAGACGAAGGGCCCGCAGCGCGTTGCGGCTGCAAAGCGAGGGCGCTGTATAGGCGAGGATTTGCGCGGCGCGCAAGCCCCATTCGGGAATTCCTAAACCGCCTCCGCCGCGTCGATTATCTGGAACTGGCCGGCCCCGCCGCCGCGCCAGGAATCAGCTTTGATCCGCCCGGCGAGATGCAAGCGCTTGGCCGTCATCAACAGCTCGCCAAGCGGCTCTCCAGCGGCGCGAAAAGCGATCGCCCGCACGCTCTCTCCGGAAGGCCCGACAAGATCGCATGCGATATGGCCCGTCCCGACGATGCGCGTCCGATCAACGCGCATCTCTTCAAGAACAAAGACGGGCTCAGGGTTGCCGGGACCGAACGGTCCGATATCGGCGATCAGATGCGCGGTATCCGCTGTAACGGCGGCGGCGGCGACGACCGCGTCAATCGCGCGCGTACGATTGGCGAGAGCCCTGTCGACCGCTTCTCGACAGCGATGCGCCAGATACTCAGCTAACGCATCAATGCCGTTCGCGGCGATTGTCAGGCCGGCCGCCATTTCATGACCGCCGCCGGCGACAAGCAGCCCATTGCGGCGGGCTTCGCGAATGGCGGCGCCGATGTCGACGCCTGCAATCGAACGCGCCGAACCCTTTCCGGCATCGCCTTCAATTCCAATGACGATCGTCGGTCGATCAAACTTGTCTTTCAGGCGCCCGGCGACGATGCCGATGACGCCCGGATGCCAGCCCTCGCCCGCAACGACGATCGCCGGCGCGTCCGCGAGCTTGTTCTTTTCGATCGCGGCGGTCGCCGCGGCCAGAACCGAGCGCTCGATCTCCTGACGCTCCGCATTCATGACATGAAGACGCTCAACGAGCCGCGCCCGCGTTTCCGGATCGTCCGAAGTCATCAACTCGAAGGCGAGGCGCGCATGACCGATCCTGCCGGCGGCGTTGATCCTCGGCCCAAGCAGGAAACCGAGATCATAGGTCGTCGGCGCGGCCGACACGCCGGCGCGCGCGCCAAGCTCGGCAAGACCGGGATTGCCTGAATTGGCGAGGATTTTCAGACCCTGCGCGGTCAAGGCGCGCGCGACGCCGGTCATCGGCATGACGTCGCAGACAAGCCCCAGCGCGACAAGATCAAGAAACGCGGTGAGATTGGGTTCGGCGCGATCGGCGAAACAGCCCCGCTCGCGCAGCGCGCGGTTGACGGCGATGACCGCCATGAACGCGACGCCGGCGGCTGACAGCTCCCTCAAGCCGGAATTGTCGTCCGGCCGGTTCGGATTGACGGTGGCGTAAGCGCCGCGAGGCGGCGCGCCGTCCATCTGGTGATGGTCCAGAATGACGATTTCCATTCCTTCCGAGGCCGCAGCGTCGACAGCCTGATGAGCGGCGGCGCCGCAGTCGACCGTCATGATGAGATTGGCGCCGTCGTCACGCAAAATGCGAAACGCATCGACCGTCGGTCCGTAGCCTTCCAAAATTCGATCCGGCAAGTAAACGGAAAGATCGGCGCCGATCGCATCAAAATAACGCTTGAGGATCGCAGAGCCGGAAACGCCGTCAACATCATAATCGCCGAAAACGCCGCAACGCTCGCCGGCCATGATCGCTGCGGCGACGCGCTCAGCCGCCCTGTCCATGTCGGCAAGCGTCGACGGATCGGGAAGTTCGTCCTTCAGGGACGGATTCAGAAAACGCGCCGCCCGGCCCGCTGGAATATTGCGGGCCGCCAACAGCCGCGCAAGCAAGCGCGGGCGCTGCAATTCATTTTCAATTGAATCAATATCGGCGGCCCGCGTCGGGCTCAGAATCCAGCGCCGGCCCGAAACCGGCATCGCCATGGACGGCAGCGCCGCGCCTTCATCGTCACGCTGAACCGCGCTGAGACCGCCTGATTTCGCCGCCATAACCAAGCCTAAACCAAATGCCTGCAAGACCGAAGGGTGGCGCCCGGTTGAAAACTGCTCAATCATGGCGCGACGGACCCCTTTTTGCTCGCCGGCGGGCGAAGCGGTAGCGCCTGTGGAAAACGCCCTTATTCGGCTGACAATCGGATCGATCGCTTTCCTTGCCCTGTCCGCGTTGATCGCGGCGGGTCCGCTCGGCGCGAAAGGCGTCGAAGGTCGGCTCAAAAGCCGGGCTGACGATGAAATCGGGCGCGCGGGGCTCAGCTGGGCGCGCATCCGCGCCGAAGGCGCAACAATTCATCTCAGCGGCGAGGCCCCTTCCGAGGAAGACCTTCGCTCAGCGATCGACATGCTTGATCGTCTCGGCCCCGGGCGCATCGTGTCGACCGGCGTTTCGCTTGCAGCCTCGACCGCCGCAGCGGCATCTCCTTCTCTGGGGGACCAAGGGCCGATCAGCGAGCGCAGCGGGCAGTCGACCGAAACCGCAGCAACGGACGCACCGTCGTCCGCATCCTCAATTGACGATTGCCGAGATGCGATGCGACGCGCCCTCAACGGCCGGCGCATCACCTTTCGGTCCGAAAGTGCGTCTTTAAATGAGTCCGATCACGCCATTCTCAACGATCTGGCGCTTGAAATGCGGAGCTGCGACGGTTTCGCCATCGATATTGAAGGGCACACCGACGCCTCCGGCTCAGCCGTTTCCAATATGCGCTTGAGCGGTTTGCGCGCGCGCGCCGTTGCGGACTATCTGGCGCCGCGCGCGCCTGCGACGATATTCGCGATCAAGGCCTATGGCGAAAGCCGCCCAATCGCTTCAAACCGCACAATCGAGGGTCGTCGCGCAAATCGCCGGATCGAGTTTGCGCTTGCCGCAACGCCGGCTGAAAACGGAACGTCTGATCCATGATTTGGTTGGCGGCGCAGATATGGGGATTGATGATCGCGGCGTTTGCGCTCGGCGTCGGCGTCAGCGCATGGGCTTTCAGCGCTCAGAACCGCCGCCCGGCGAAACGCCGCGCCGCCGTGAGAACAGCGGGCGCGACGTCAGTGCAGGCGAGCGAGCCGGCGATCCTGTTCGACCGGCCGGACGGAGAGCCGGACGATCTTACGCAGATCATCGGCATCGATCTTGAAACCGCCGGCAAGCTCAACGAGATCGGGGTTTTCCATCTGCGGCAGATCGCCGGCTGGGATGAAAGCGCGGCGCGCTGGATCGAGCTGCGCCTCAACGATCCGGGCCGCGTTTCGCGCGAAAGATGGGCCGAACAGGCGTCCGCGATCGCCTGATCCTGCGGCGGCGGCGGCGCCCGCTTTGACAGCCCCGGATTGGCGGCGTACCTCCGCGCCGCGAGAAGGAGCCGTCGATGATTCCCCGTTACGCCCGAGAAGAAATGACCGCGATCTGGTCGCCCGAAACGCGCTTCCGGATCTGGTTCGAGATCGAGGCGCACGCCGCCGACAAGCTCGCCGAGCTCGGCGTCATCCCGAAAGACGCGGCGGCGAAGGTCTGGGAGAAAGGCGCGACGGCGACGTTTGATGTCGACCGCATCGACGCCATCGAACGCGAGGTCAAACACGACGTTATCGCCTTCCTGACGCATCTGTCGGAAATCGTCGGTCCGCAAGCGCGCTTCGTGCATCAGGGAATGACGTCGTCCGACGTTCTCGACACCTGCCTGTCGGTTCAGTTGGCGCGCGCGGCCGAAATTTTGCTGAAAGATATTGATCGCGTTCTCGCGGCGATCAGAAAGCGCGCCTTTGAACACAAGATGACGCTGACGATCGGACGCAGTCACGGGATACACGCCGAGCCGACGACTTTCGGCGTCAAGCTCGCCGGTTATTACGCCGAGTTCGAACGCGCCAAACGCCGGCTCGAAACGGCGCGCGAGGAAATCGCCGTTTGCGCTATCTCGGGCGCCGTCGGCACGTTCGCCAATATCGATCCTGCGGTCGAAGAGCATGTCGCCGATAAACTGGGGCTTGCGGTCGAACCCGTATCGACGCAGGTGATCCCGCGCGACCGGCACGCGGCCTTCTTCGCCGCGCTCGGCGTCATCGCCTCGTCGATCGAACGGCTGGCGACCGAGATCCGGCATTTGCAACGCACCGAAGTGCTCGAAGCGGAAGAATATTTTTCACCGGGGCAAAAAGGCTCTTCCGCCATGCCGCACAAGCGCAATCCGGTGTTGACGGAAAACCTGACCGGCCTAGCCCGGCTTGTCAGGATGTGCGTCATTCCGGCGATGGAGAACGTCGCTCTCTGGCATGAGCGCGACATCTCTCATTCTTCCGTTGAGCGCGGTATTGGCCCCGATGCGACCATCCATCTCGACTTCGCGCTGAACAGGCTTGCCGGAGTCATTGAAAATCTTGTGATTTACCCTGAGCGGATGCTTGAAAACCTGAACAGGCTCGGCGGCCTCGTGCATTCGCAGCGCGTTCTCCTCGCCCTGACCCAGGCAGGCGCCTCGCGCGAGGACGCCTATCGCCTCGTGCAGCGCAATGCGATGCCGGCCTGGCGCGGCGAAGGCTCGCTTCTCGAAAACCTCAGGGCGGATAAGGACGTCGCCGCGCTGCTGGACGGCAAGGCGCTCTCAGCGCTTTTCGACGACGCCTATCATACAAAGCATGTCGACACGATTTTTCGTCGCGTTTTCGGCACGGTCTGACGCAAAACCATTGCGTTCGACGATGCGCTCTTTCGCAATCGACGCCGTTCAGAGGGAGGATCGATATGCGTCGCCTTTTCGCCGCAGCGCTTGCCGCCGCGACAATCGGGTTCGGTCCGGCGCTGGCGCAACAAGCGCCGCCGCAATGGTATCTTGACGACATCAAGGCGCTGAGCGCGGCCGGCGGCCGCTGGATAGCGGATAATGCTCAGTACAAGAACGAACAGGAACAATTCGAGTCCTACGCGACCGAATGGCGATCGGAATTTGACGGCCAAACGATGAGCGGCCGGCTTTTCGGCTTCAAGGACGGAAAAGAAACAAGCTTCGACTTCTGGTCTTTCCGTCAATACTGGCATCCCGGCCGCAACGAAGCCGTCGTCGAGCAATTCGGATGGGGCGGCGCGCTCGGCGTCGGGCCCCTGACCGAAAATGACGGCGGCACCATGTCCGATCAAACCTTTTACAATGCGGACGGATCCGTGACGCGCGTCGGACACAAAAGCCGCTTCCTTGACGAAAACACCTATCTCACGGAGAGCTTCGACATTGTCGACGGCGAATGGAAGCCGCGGCGAAGCTATCAATGGAAGCGCGTCATCGCGAAATGAATGAACCGCCCGGCGGGGTCAGCCGGGCGGTTCTGAGCCGTTCGGAGGGGTGAACGGCTGGGGGGATTGCGCGGCGGACGTCAGGCGAACGAAAGGCCCTTAAAGCGCCGCGCGCCGCGGAGCGTTTTCATCCGCCATCCGACGCCGGCGAAGCCGAGCATCAAGAGCGCCCAGGCGACAGGTTCGGGCGCGTTCGAGACGCCGCTGACGCCGTCAAGCAGCGCGCCGGGCGCGTTGAAGGATGCAGCGTTGCGGAAGCGCAGCAACGAGCATCCTGTTCCCGAAACAGACGAGCACAGCGCCGTGAGATCGGCGTTGAGAACGCCGCCGGCGCCCATATCGACGAGCACGAACTCGCCGGAGAACGTCGCAACGCCGCCGATGACCTCGCCGATTGAAACGGCGAGGACGTTGAAGGCGGGCGATGAAGCGAGAGGGAGCAGGCTCGCGGCGATCGACTGCCCGGTCAGGGGATTTGCGAATTGAAGAACAAGATCTCCGCCGGACGCGATCAGAGCGGCTGAGCCGTCAGCGCCGAACAGCGCGTTATTGGCGTTCGTGACGCCGCTCTGACTGTACACCGACGCTGCGTAAACTGTCGTCGCTGCGCGCGCCGGGAACGCAGCGAGCATCGCCGCCAGAACGACGATGATTATGCGGGTCGCCATTGTCATGGCATTCTCCTTGGACGTGACATTGCCACGCCCCCCCATTCAGCGGGTTGGAGATTAGTTAGGCTCTTTTAAAGGAAGCTTGCCGAAACCTTAACAATTCGAGCGATCAGGCCGTTTCTAGGCGAGCGCCCGGACAACGACTTTGCGGCCGTTTTTCAGCCGCCAGGTCGTCGCGCCGAAGCCGAGCAGCATCAACCCCCAAACGGAAGGCTCCGGCGTCACGCCCAGCACGCCGTCAAGCGCAAAACCGCTTCCCGGCGCGCCGTTGACGGTGATCCGCAGAAGCGAGCAGCGATTGGTCGGCGAAAGCGCCGAACAGGCGCTCATCAGGTTAAGCGCGAAGTTCGGGCCAAGGCCGGCCGGCAAGGCCGTATTTGCGGAAAAAGTCGCGACCCCGCCGATCACTTCTCCGACAGCGATTTGCACATTCGTTCCAGGCGTCAGTCTGAGGCCGGTTATCAACGCGCCAGCGCCTGTGATCGGCTGACCAAACTGGAGGACGAGCCGGCTGCCGCCCGGGACGCGCAAGATCGTCGTCGACAAGCCGTCTGCGGCGCCGAGCCCATTCGCCGGCGCGATTACTGTTCCCGACGTCGAAAAAACCGAAGCGCCGAACACCGTCGTGGCGGCATGCGCCGGCGAGAACAGCGTTGCTGACAGAATGATCGCGGCGAAGATGGCACGCATAGGCGCTCCGATGCACACTGGAGAATGTTAATGCGCCTTCGGCAATTAAAACTTTCGCAAAATACATGGTGAACGCGATGAAAATCCGTCTACGGCGCCGCAATCACCGACTTTGACAAGGCCGTGAGGTCTCTGGCGCGAGGGCCGCGCGTGAGTTAGGTAAACGCATCTTTCACCATGTCACGGCCCTTTCCATGATCTTCCGCCGCAATGCGTTCGCGATTGTAGCCGCCGCCATCGCCGCAACGATGGTTTCCAATGCCGCCGCCGAAAGCGAAAAGGAAGCGACCGCGGTTTTCGCCGGCGGGTGTTTCTGGTGCGTCGAATCCGACTTTGAAAAACTGGAGGGCGTCAGCGAAGTCGTTTCCGGCTATTCGGGCGGCCTTCTTGAAAATCCGACCTACAAGAATCATGACGGGCATCTCGAAGCCGCCGAGATTTATTACGATCCCGGCGTCGTTTCCTATCGCGAGCTTGTCGACTATCTCTTGCGCCACATCGACCCGCTGGACGAGGGCGGCCAGTTCTGCGATCGCGGCCATTCATACACGAGCGCGATTTTCGCCGCCAATGCGGATGAATGGGCCGAAGCGCAGGCCGCCGTCGAAGAAGCCGAAAGAGAGCTCGGACGAAAAATCGTCACGCCGATACTGGACAAAAGCGCATTCTGGCGCGCCGAAGAATATCATCAGGATTATTACAAGAAGAATCCGCTGCGGTACCGTTATTATCGCACCGCATGCCGCCGCGATGCGCGCGTGCGCGCAATCTGGGGATCAACCGATCACTAGGCCGCCGCGCGTTTGCGGCGAGCGAATATGAATTTCAGCGCCTCAAGCGCAAACAACGCGGCCGCGCCGGCGCTCGCCGAGATTGCCATCTGCGGGAGCGAAAGCGCGCCGAAACCGAACAGCTCGCGCCCGTATTCGAAAGCGAAAATCGCCGACAACACGGCGACGACAAAAACGGAAACCGCCGCAAGCGCGCGATTGGGCGAAAAAAACGCGCGCAAGAGCGACGCGCTGTAGGTCCGGTTCGCAAGAATGAGCGCGAACACGACGGCGACGATGGCGACGAACGTCATGGCGCGAACCGTCTCTTCCGGAAGTCCCTGAGCGATCATGACGAGGTAAACCGCAGCAATCGCTGAAAATGCGACGCCGCCTTCAAACACGCTCCACAAGGCCAGCCGCCGGGTCAACAACGGCTCTTTCGGCGGCCGCGGCGGGCGTCGCATGACATCGGCCTCCTCCTTTTCCGCCTCCAGCACCAAGGAGCAGACGGGATCAATCACCATCTCGAGAAACGCGATGTGAACAGGCCCGAAAATGATCGGGAGACCCGTCAAGAGCGGAAACAACGCCATGCCGGCGATCGGAATGTGAACCGACAGGATGAAGCTTGTCGCCTTGCGAAGATTATCGTGGATGCGGCGGCCGAGCCGCAAGGTTTTGACGATGGCGCCGAAATCATCGTCCAGCAAAACGATCGCCGAGGCCTCGCGCGCGACATCCGATCCGCGCCCGCCCATGGCGACGCCGATATGCGAAGCCTTGAGCGCCGGCGCATCATTGACGCCGTCGCCGGTCATCGCGACGATTTCCCCGTCGGCTTTCAGCGCATTGACGATGCGCAGCTTCTGCTCCGGGCGAACGCGCGCGAAAATCGTCGCGTTGCGTGCGGCGTCGGCGAGCGCGGCGTCGTCCATAGCCGCGATCGCATCGCCGGTGACGATATCGTCTCCGTCAATACCGGCCTGTTTAGCGATGGCGCGCGCCGTCGCCGGGTAATCGCCCGTGATCATGACGACGCGAACGCCGGCGGCTCGACATTCAGCGACCGCCGCCGCCGCGGTTTCCCGTATCGGATCGGCGAGCCCGACGAGCCCGGAGAACTGAAGCGCGAACTGACGCGGCGCATCGGGCAAAGCGCCCGCATGAGCGCCGCGTGCGAGAGCCAGCACGCGCAGACCGTCCCGGGCCATCTCGTCCACGAATTCAACGATCTTCGCTTTCTCCGGCTCCTCGACGCGGCAGAGCTCGATAATCGCTTCAGGCGCGCCCTTGGCGGCGACGCACGTCTTCCCCTCTTCGTCGCGCCAGACCTGCGTCACGGCGAGCAAACCCGTCGAAAGGCCGTAGGTTCTCACCAGTTCGACATTCGGCGGCACGGCGCCGATTTCTCCCGCAAGGCGTCGGATCGCCTTTTCCATCGGGTCGAACGGGTCGCGCGCGCTCGCCAGCGCCGCCGTTTCGATCATCGGCGCAAACTCGTTCCTGCGCACCAAATCGCCGTCGGCGCGCACGCCCTCTGCGGAAACAAGCGCTTCGACGCTCATCCTGTTTTCAGTCAGCGTCCCGGTCTTGTCTGTGCAAAGAACTGTCGCTGCGCCGAGCGATTCGATTGCGGCCGCCTTGCGCGTCAGCACGCGCGCGCGCGAAATCCGCCATGCGCCCATCGCCATAAAAACCGTCAGAACAACGGGAAATTCCTCCGGCAGCAGCGACATGCCGAGCGCGATGCCGGCGAGCAGCGCGTCGAGCCATCCGCCGCGGAAGAACCCGTAGAGAAGCGTTGCGGCGACACAGGCCGCCGCGCCGACAGTCCCGAATATCCGGACGAGCCGCCGCATCTCGCGCTGCATCCGCGGCGGTTCGAAATCGAGCGCATGGAGCGATGCGCCGATTTTTCCAATTTCGCTGCTCGCGCCGGTCGCCGTTGCGACCGCAGTCCCGGCGCCGCTGACGACGAGCGAACCGGAATAAACATCCTGATCCTTATCGCCTTTCGAAACCGGCGCGGATTCGCCCGTCAGCAACGATTCATCCGTCTGGAGATGCGTCGACTCGACGATGCGCGCATCGGCGGGCACGCGATCGCCTTCGCTGAGGATGAGAAGATCGCCGCGAACGACTTCCCGCCCCGCGATGCGTTTTCTGACGCCGTCGCGAATGACAAGGGCGCGCGGACTGGTCAGATCGCGCAGCGTTTCAAGAACGCGCTCGGTTCGCGCTTCCTGAACAGCCGTGATGATGATCGACAGGGACGCGAAAGCGAGCAGCATCGCCGCTTCCGTCCGGTCGCCCAACAGCAGATAGATCAGGCCGCCCGCAAGCAGCAGCGCGAGCATCGGCTCGCGGATGACCTCGCCGATGATCTTGAACGCCGACCGGCGGCCGCCATGCGGCAATTCATTGAAGCCGTCGGTCTCAAGACGTCGCGCCGCCTCCGCGTCGCTGAGGCCGCCGCCAAGGGGCGCCGGTCCGCTCATGCGAAAAGACGAGCCGCCATGCGCGCTACCGTTTGGGCTGCTGCTGGCTGATGCAGTGGAACGAACCGCCGCCGGTGAGCAAATGCGATGAGTCGATGGCGTAGAAATGCGGGCGGTCCACATGCCTCTCCAGGATTTCAAGGCATTCAAGCGCCGACTCATCCTCGCCGGTCAGGCCGCCATAGGACGGCATGACAAGCGAGTGATTGGCGATGTAAAAATTCATATGGCTTGCGGGAACGGTCTTGCCGTCAAGATCGGCGCGGCCCGGCGACGGGATTTCGATGATTTCAAGCGCCCGGCCCTGCGCGTCATGCGCGCCTTCAAGCGTCTTCCTGATCGCGGCGAAGACTGCGGCGTTCGGATCGTTCTTGCCGTTCGCCTTCATGCAAACGACTTTCCCCGGCGCGATGAACCGCGCGATGTTATCGACATGGCCGTCCGTGTGATCGCCGATCATGCCGTCATCAAGCCAGATGACTTTTTCTACGCCGAGCGCTTCTTTCAGAACGCCTTCGACATCTTTTTCCGACAGGGACGGATTGCGGTTCTTGTTGAGGAGGCATTGGCGCGTCGTAATGCAGCTTCCCTCGCCATCGACCTCAATCGCGCCGCCTTCCGCGACAAGCCCGTCGAAACGATGCAGCCTTGCGCCGGCTTTTTCAGCGACGAGGCCGGCGATCTTGTCATCCGACGGCAGAAGATATTTCCCGCCCCAGCCGTTGAAGCGAAAGGCGCTGGCGTTGACGCCGGCCGCGCCGTCGTCGACGAAGATCGGTCCCGTATCGCGCAGCCAGATGTCGCCGATCGGCGCCTCATGGAGCCGCACCAGCGACGGGTCAGGCAGAGCGAGGCGCATCGCCTCGGCGGCGATGCGCGCATCGGGGCCGCGCACCAGCAATTCGACCCGCTCGCCGCGCGTCTTTTCGCCCTTTTCATCGCCGGGATCGGGAAAACAGATGGCGCTGACAAGCTCGGCGACCTCCGCCTGGGCCGGCGCCAGATCGTCCTCCCAGAGATCGGCGGCTGACGGCCAACCGACCCAGACGGCTTCGTGCGTCATCCATTCCGCCGGCTGTCTACGAGGCGATTTCATCAGCGTTAACGTCCTTTGCGGCGCTGCGGCCGCGCGTTGATCCGTTTCAAAGCCGCGGCTATATAACCAACCGCGGTTCAATCCGCGAGATAGGATCTTCGGGGCGGGGCGGAAGTCCCCACCGGCGGTGATTCGGCTGAAAACCGATAAGCCCGCGAGCCGAGCGAGAGGACCGAATTCTTCCCGCAGAGCAGGATCTGGTGAGACTCCAGAGCCGACGGTCATAGTCCGGATGAGAGAAGATCGCATTGGCGTTGCGCCCTCGCGCGCGAACGCGGCTGCGCGTCAATGCGCAGACGACGTTCCGACCGGGCGCGAAGCGCCTGTGTCCGCCCCGACTTTCCGCTCGCGAAGTCGGGATTTTTTTATGTCTGGCGTTTCGAGACTTGCCTTGGCGGCGCTGGTTTGGGCGCCTGGTGCGGCTTTCGCGCAAACGGGCGGGCCGATCGATGAGATCATCGTCGTCGCCGACCCTTTGGAACTGATCGAGCTGGAGGGCAGCCGCTCGGTCTACGGCCTCAATCTTTCCTACGCCGACGCGCCACGCTCGATCTCGGCGATCAGCGATGAAACGATCGACCGCTTCAACATCGAAACCGTTGACGATCTCGCCGCCGTCGCGCCGGGCACGTTCACGGGCAGCTTTTTCGGCGTCCCCGGAAGCGTCACCATTCGCGGCAACAGGGCCGACAGTTATTTCCGCGGCTTCAAGCGGATTGAAAATCCCGGCACCTTTCCGACGCCGATCGGCGCCAGCGAGCGCATCGAGGTCGTGCGCGGCCCGACGCCGGCGATATACGGCGCCGGGCGCGTCGGCGGATTCGTCAATGTCACGCCTCTGACAGCCTTGACGCAAAGATTGATTGGCGATCGCGGTCGCCTGTTTGAGATCGGCGGCGAGATCGGCTCCTATGACAAGCGCATCGTCAACGGCGCGGCCGGCGCGGCTTTCGCGCTCGGAAACAACGACGCCGGCGCCTACGCCTATGTCGAATATGAGAATTCCAAGAGCTTTTATCGCGAGATCGAGCCGGAACGCCTGCTGACGCAGGCGGCGTTCACGCTCGCCGACGCCGACAGTTTTTCGCTTGAAGTCGGCGGCGCCTATTATTCCTCCAAAGGATACAAGCAGACCATCGGCTGGAACCGCGTCACGCAGGATCTCATCGACAATGGGACTTACGTCACCGGCGTCGATACCGACCTTCGCGACATCAACGGCGACGGCAGACTGACGCCGGACGAGGTCGACGCCGCGGTCGGCTCCTTCTTCGGTACGTCGAACATCCGCCAGTTCGTCGATTTCGGCGTATTCCCCGGCGCCGCCTTCGCGCTCGATCAGAATGTCGGAACCGCAACGCTCGATCCGCGAACGGTTTTCATCTCAGATCAGGATATCGCCGATTCCGAAACGGCGACCGCCTACGCCGATCTTGCGATCAACGCCGGCGCCGACCGCACGCTGCGGCTCCAGGCGTTCTTCGATTCCATGAACGGCGATCTCTATCAAAGCTACGGCTTCGCAGCCCAATATGATTCCGACGTTGTCGAGCTGCGCGCCAGCTATGAATTTCCGCTTGAAGTCGCCGGGATCGAGCTGAGCAACATCGCCGGCGTTT
This sequence comes from uncultured Alphaproteobacteria bacterium, assembly GCA_937895955.1. Classification (GTDB taxonomy): domain Bacteria; phylum Pseudomonadota; class Alphaproteobacteria; order Caulobacterales; family Parvularculaceae; genus Amphiplicatus. The sequence continues at coordinate 15,164 of CALAZI010000013.1, forward strand.
CGTGGCGTCATTATGAAAACCGGACGCGCCAGACCTTCCTTTCCGGCTATCTCGTCGTCGATCGCCGCGACCTCACCGTCGGCGCGTCCGGCGGCGACATTTTCGATGATCCGTTTTCGGCTGACGCGAATGGGATCGGCTGGGACACCGATCTCGCATCGACAACTAATGATCTCGCGTTTTTCTTCGTGTCTGACGCCGCCCTGACAGACCGCCTGTCGCTGACGACGAGCCTGCGCCTTGACCGGTTCACGGCGTCGTCAATCAATACGGGGTCGACGATTTTCAATCCGGCGCTCGGCTTTGCGCAGTTCGACGGCGACGACTTCAAGGCGAGTTATGAAGCCTCTCTCCGCTATGATCTCGGCGGCGTCACCGCCTATGCGACCTACGCCGAAAACAACACGCTTGAAACGAATGACGGCGGCGGCGTTGAAGTCGACCGGATTGATCAGGGCAATTTCATCGCCGATTCCGACTTGATCGAAATCGGGCTGAAGGCGGGGCGCAATGATCTTTTCGCCTCGCTCGCTTTTTACCGCCAGGAACGCCAGCGAAGCGATCCCTTCGGCAATCTCGACACGGAGCGCTCGAAGGGGATTGAAGCGGAGCTTAAATATCTGATTTCCGACAATTGGAGCCTCACCTCGACAGCGACGCTGCAGGAAGCAAGGATCGGCGCGCCGGGCCCGTGCGGATCGGGCAATGGCGAATTCATCGTGCTGCCGCCCTCCTATCTCGGCATTGGGCCGGCGGCCGGCTATGGCGGGCTCTTCGCGGCGCTCAATGCGAGTTGCGTTCCTGAACTGCAGAACGGCTACAAGCGTCGCACGACGCCTGAATTCATGGCGTCGACGTTTGTGACCTACACCTCGCCGCGCACGCAAGCCGGAACATTCGGCGCGACCGCGGGCGCCGTTTATGTCGGCGAGACCGGCGGCAAGATCGCGGGCGCGATCCGCCTGCCCGATTACGCGCTCGCCAAGGCGTCGCTCTTCTGGTCGTTCGAGAATTTCACGCTCACCGCGCATGTCGATAACCTCTTGGACAAACGCCACTTCGTTCCGGTGCAGAACGTCTATGAGGAAGTCGGCGTTCTACCCGGGCGCGGGCGCGAATATTCCCTTACCCTGAAGGCGTCTTTCTGATGACCAACCGCATTTCGCCGCGCGCCGGCGCGCTCTGCTTAGCGCTCAGCCTGGCGTTTTTTCTGATTACGGCGACGACGTTCGCCTCGCTCGGCGTTGTGCTGCCGGCGATGATTGCAGAATTTAACTGGAGTTGGGGGACGGCGGGACTGGGCTTCACGATGCTCGCGCTGCTCACGGGCGTTTTCAGCCCGGTCGCCGCGACCTCGCTCGAACGGCTTGGCGCGCGCGCGCATTATGCGATCGGCGGCGCCGTCGTCGCAGGCGGTCATCTCCTGCTCGCCGGCGCTCAGTCAGTCCTCGCCTATCTTGTCGCAACCTCGCTCCTTGGCGCGGGTTTTGCGCTGCTCGCCAATGTGCCGGGCACCTACATCGTCGGGCACGCGACCCCGCTCCGATGGCGCAGCCTCGCCATCGGCGCCTATCTCGCGGCGGGCGGCGCCGGCGGCGTCTTCGGCCCTCTGATGGCGAACGCGCACCTCCAAAGCGGCGCCGACTGGCGCCAGTTCTGGTTCTGGGCGGCGATCTCCATCACGATAATCGCTGCGATTATCGCTCTGCTCGCCGAGCGCGGCTTATCCGGCGCGCGCAACATTCATGAGGACGCGAGCGCAGATGCGGCCGACGCCGAAAAAGTCTGGAAACCGCAAGCGGCCATGGCGACGCCGGCCTTTATCATCATCTCGCTTGCGCTCACCGTCGCCTATTTTTGCGGCGTCACGGTCAGCACCTGGTCGGTCGCGCATCTAGAAAAAGCGGGATTTGCGCCCGCCTTCGCGGTGGCGATGTTCAGTCTTTACTCGGGCCTTAACGCCGGCGCGCGCGCCGCCGGCGGCGCCGTCGTCCGGCGCATCAACGCGCGCGCGCTCCTTGTCGCCGCAATGCTGGCGAATGTCGTCGGCATGAGCGCCCTCGCCTTCGCGTCGACGCCGGCTGTCGCGATCATTTTCGCCGTGTTCGACGGTTTCGCCTTCGGCATGGCGCTTTTCGCAACGACGGCGCTCCTGATCGAATATTTCGGATTGAAGAACAGCCCGGCCCTCCTCGGCGGCGCAAATCTAGCCGCGACGATCGCGATGCTAGGCCCGACCATCGCCGGATGGACGGCCGATCATTGGGGGAATTTCTCGCCGATCTTCATGATTTACGCCGGCGCAGCGCTTGTTGCGGCGCTGCTGGTCGCATTCATGCCGGCGCCGGCGACGGGCGCCGCATCCGCCTGACTACATTTTCTCCGGCGCAGGCATGCCGAGCAAATCGAGAATGACGTCAAGCTGGCGGCCAGCCGCTGTCGCCAGCGAGAGGCGCGCGGCGCGCACGGCGTCATCCTTCTCATCGACGATCCGGCAGGCCGCATAGAATTTTGAGAAAGTCTGGGCGAGCGTGAAGGCGTGCTCGCAAAGGTAATGCGGCAAGCGCTTGGCGACAGCGTCCTTCACCGCGTCCCCGAATTGCAGCAGGACGAGCGCAAGGTCGCGCTCTTCTTTTTCAGCGATGATAATCGGTCCCGGCGCGCCGGCGTTCGCCGCTTCCGCCTTTTTCAGAACAGACCGCACGCGAACGCTGGCGTAATGGAGATAAGGGCCGGTCTTGCCTTCAAAAGCGACAAACCGGTCGAGATCGAAAATGTAATCGCTGGTGCGCGGATTGGAGAGATCCGCGAATTTGAGCGCGGCGAGTCCGATCCGGCGGGCGATGTCGTCCGCTTCCGCGCCGCCGCAGCCTTCGGCGAAACCGTTTTCCTTTAATCGTTCGGCGGCGCGCTCTTGAACCATGTCGATCAGATCGCGCAGTTTCAGAACGCCGCCGGCGCGCGTCTTGAACGGTTTTCCGTCCTTGCCGTTCATCGTGCCGAACCAGAGATGTTCAAGCCGCTCTTTCGGATAGATGCCGGCGATGTCGGCGGCGCGAAAGACCTGCTCGAAATGGTCGCGCTGGCGTCCGTCGACGACATAGAGCATCCGGTCGGGATCGACGCTCTCAACCCTGTCTACAATCGTCGCGAGATCGGTCGTGCCGTACATGACGCCGCCGTCGGATTTATAGAGGATGAGCGGCGGGTATTCTTTCTTGTCTTCCGTGCGAGCGACATGAACGACGACCGCGCCGGCGTCATCGACCGCAACGCCGGCCGCGCGCAATTTCTCGACCATCGGCGGAATCAGCGGATCAACGTCGGCCTCGCCCTTCCACCAGTCGAACGTGACGCCGAGATCGGCGTATTCGCGCTCAATCCCGGCGCGCGAAACGTCAACGAAATGCTTCCAGAGCGCGCGATAGCCGGCGCGCCCCGCCTGCAATTCGGCCGTCGCCTGGCGCGCTTCTGCGGCGCGCGCAGGGTCTTCCTTGCAGGCGGCGGAGGCTTGCGGATAAAGGCGTTCGAGATCTTCCAGCGTAACCGGCGAGTCGGGCGGGAACGGGCCGTCAGAATCCGGAATGAAATAAGGAAGTCCCGGCTGCTCGCGCTTCAGCTCCGTGATGAGCTGGCCCATCGGCAATCCCCAGTCGCCGAGATGAATGTCGCCGTAAACGACATAACCGACAAACCGAAAGAGCCGCTTAAGGCATTCGCCGATGATCGCCGAGCGCAGATGGCCGACATGGAGCGGCTTGGCGACGTTCGGCCCGCCATAGTCGAGCACGATTGTTTCGGCTGCGCCCGCCGTCCAGCCGCCGAGGCGTTCATCGCCGCCAAGCGCCGTGACGCGCGCGGCGAGCGCAACATCCGACAGGACGAGATTGATGAAGCCAGGTCCCGCAAGGCTGACGTCAGCAAAAATCCTGTCCTGTTTCAGCCGGGCCGCGACCTTCTCACCGACGGCGCGCGGATTCGTTTTCGCCGCCTTGGCCGCGGCGAGGGCGCCGTTGCACTGAAACTGCGCGAGGTCAGGGCGATCGGAAACCCGTACGGCGCCGAATTGCGGATCAAAGCCCTCGGCGGCGAAGGCGCGGCCGACGAGCGCGGACAGCTCTTCCGTCAGCAACATCAGAGTTCGGGAAATTTGAGGCTCTTGCCCGCCCGGTTGAAAAGCGCCTGCCGGGGCGTCACGACAAGACCGACGACAATCTCAAAATTCGATCCTGAAATCGTGTCGTCCTTGCGCGGGATGACAATCTTCTCGATCTCGTGCTCGATCCGCTCAATGTTCCCATCGCTGTCAAATTTGACGGGAACGATAAATTCCTGCTTTTCGATCACCTCGCGATTGGTCCGCGTGACGGCGACCCAGTAGGCGAAATCATGCTGGTTAGAATCGGCTTTCGGCCCCTTGCCGAAAGCGATCGACAGGCGCGCCGAGGCCTCGATCGGCCGATCGCCGAAATACCGGCACGTGGTGGACACGCCCTCAATCTCAGCCGACCAGGCGACGTTTTCGACCTTCTCCTCGCCGGCGAAGTCAATCAATCGGGATGCGTCATCAAGCACCACGACATTCGGGCAAAGCCCCGGATTGGCTTCGCGTTTTTCTTTCGTCGAACCGCAGCCTGCAAGGGCGACGCCGGCGAATAACGCGAGGACTAACTCTTTTTTCATCAAAGCGAACCTCAATACCGGGACGCGCGAGCGCCGGAACAAAGCCCGGAAATGGCCCTGACCGCGCCCTCAATGGGTGGTCCAGTCTCGTAGCCGCTAGCGGCGTGACGCGCAACGGCCGGGAATGGCCGCACCCGGGAGGGAATCGAAATGGGGGACGCATCGTCGCCCGCCAGTGACCTGAAAGAGCCGCTCATCGTGCGGCTGGCCGCGCCGCGCGGGTTCTGCGCCGGCGTGGAGCGGGCGATTCGAACCGTGGAGGAAACGCTCGCCCTGTTCGGGGCGCCGGTCTTCGTCCGCCATGAAATCGTCCACAATGCTCATGTCGTCGAACGGCTGAAGGCGATGGGCGCGGTTTTCATCGAAGAAGTCGCCGAGGCGGACCCGCGCCGGCCGCTGATCTTTTCCGCGCACGGCGCGCCCCAGAAGGCGTTCGACGAAGCGCGCGGGCGCTCAATAGCGCCGATTGATGCGACTTGCCCGCTGGTCCTTAAAGTTCACCAGCAAATCAGACGCAGCGCGGCCAAGGGCAAGCATGTTCTCCTGATCGGTCACAAAGGACATCCGGAAGTCCTGGGCGCGCTCGGCCAGGCCCCGGCCGGATCCGTCACGATCATCGAGACCATCGCAGACGCTGAATGCGTCGCGCCGCCGACATTCAATCTTTCCTACGTGACGCAAACGACGCTCTCAATCGACGATGCGACGCAAATCGTCAATGCATTGAAAGCGCGCTTCCCGGCGATTGAAGGGCCGAGCAGATCCGATATCTGCTACGCGACCCAGAACAGACAAGAAGCCGTAAAACTGATTTCCTCCGGCGCCGACAAAGTCCTTGTCGTCGGTTCCCCGCAATCATCGAATTCAAACCGGCTTGTCGAGACCGCGATCGCTTCTGGCGCGAAATCGGCGGCGCTCGTCGAAAATCCGTCCAAGTTCGATTATTCGAAAATTCAAGGCATGAGGATCATCGGCGTGACCGCCGGCGCCTCAACGCCGGAATATCTCGTCGAATCGCTGCTCGCGGGCCTCGCCTCGCTTTTTCGTCTTGAAATCCAGACCATCGAGAAGACGCAAGAAGACGTCTTCTTCAAAACGCCGGCGCTTCTCGCCGGTTGACGAAGCGGCGTCGGCTGCTATTCAGGCGTTCGTTTCCGCCAACGCGCTTCTCGCTTGGAGCAACAATGATCGAAGCTTTCACTGACGGCGCTTGCGCCGGCAATCCCGGCCCGGGCGGTTGGGGCGTCTTGATCATCGACGGCGACTCGCAACGCGAGATGTATGGCGGCGAAGCGTCGACGACCAATAACCGGATGGAATTAACGGCGGCCATTGAAGCGCTGAAAACGACATCAGGACCAGTCCGTCTTTATACGGACAGCCAATATGTCAAGAACGGCATCACGACCTGGATAAAGGGATGGAAACGAAACGGCTGGCGAACGGCCGACCGCAAGCCGGTCAAGAATAAAGATCTCTGGCTTACGCTGGATAACGCCGTCGAGGGGCGCGCCGTCGACTGGCGCTGGGTTAAGGGGCACAACGGCCATCCCGAAAACGAGCGGGCCGACGCGCTTGCGCGCGCCGGCCTCGCCTCAATCGCCACGTAAGCCTAAAGCTTGGAAAGCATGTAGTCGGCGCTCGACACTTCAAAGGCGCCCGGCGCTTCGACAAAAAGCTGCTTGATCACGCCGTTTTCAAGGACGGCGGCGAAACGCTGCGAGCGCTCGCCCATGCCGAAGCCCTTGCCGTCGAACGTCAGCCCAAGTGCGCGCGCGAAATCGCCGTTTCCATCAGCAAGCATTTCAACCTTGCCGATTGCGCTTTGCGCTTCAGCCCAGGCCTTCATGACGAAGGCGTCATTGACCGACATGCAAACGATCTTATCGACGCCCTTCGCGCGCAGCTGCTCGGCTTTTTCAACGAAACCCGGCAAGTGGCGCGCCGAACAGGTCGGCGTAAAGGCGCCAGGAACAGAAAAGAGCGCAACTTTCCCCGAACCCAGCACATCTTTCGTCGACGCCTTTTGCGGCCCATCAACGGTAGCAAGCATCACTTCGACATCCGGCGCCTTGTCGCCAACTTTCACGGTCATTCAGTCCTCCTGACATTCCGGCGATGAATAAGATCCAGCCCTCGCCCTCTATCGAACGGCGAGCGTCCTTTCCAGTCCTCACCGCCGCTGAGCGCCGATTTTGCGTCCTTGCCATGCCGGGCGGCCCCTTTTAACGTCGGCTTCATGCCCGAAAAAGGGAAGAGACCGTCGAAAAGACCCGCCGTGAGCGCCGCAGGGCGGCAGGATTTTCTCGCCGGAAAATTGCTCATCGCCATGCCGAACATGACTGACCCGAGATTTGAAAAGTCGGTCATCCTGATGGTTTCGCACGATGCTGACCATGCGATGGGCGTCGTCATCAACAAGCCGCTGGCGGATATCGAGCTTGGCGATCTTCTGGAACAACTTGAAATCGACCCGCGGCAAGGCTCCGGCGGCGATCCCGTTTTTTACGGCGGGCCGATGCAGACCGATCGCGGTCTCGTCGTGCATACGCTCGACTATCATTCTTCGCTAACAATGCCGGTCGGCGCCGATGTCGGCGTTACGGCGTCAAAGGAAATCCTTGTCGATATCGGCGGCGCCAATGCGGCGCGCAAGCCGCCGTCGCACTATCTGCTTGTCATCGGTCACGCCGGATGGGGGCCGGGCCAGCTCGAAAGCGAAATCGCCGTCAACGCCTGGTGCCATTCCAACGCCGATGCGGGCCTGATATTCGGCGCGGAAAACCGCGATCTGTGGAGCGCGGCCTTGAAAAGCCTCGGCGTGACGAGCGCCATGTTCTCGCCGGAATGGTCGAACGCGCGCGCCGACGACGCGCCGCTCAACTGAAGATGACAGACGCGGCTATCGACCGGCCGACGAAAACAGCCGCCGCCGGAAAAGCCGCGAGCGCTGCGGCGTCTTGAGGCTTTGATCGAGAACGAGCACGTCATCGCCGGCATTGTCAGTCTCAACGGCATCAGCGACGGGAGCGCTCGGGTTTTCGATGATCACCTGCGCTTCCGAAATCGACGGCTCGCCCAGATAATAGCCTTGCCCCATTTTGCAGCCGATCATCCTTGCGGTCTCAGCCGCATCCTTCGATTCGACGCCTTCAGCGATCACGGTCATGTTGAAATCGCGGCCGAGGCGCGCCAGCGCGGCGACGATTTTCTTCTTGCCCCCGTTAGCGACGATATCGTCGATAAATGATTTGTCGATTTTCAAATAATCAAAATCATAGCGATGGAGGTTCGACAGGGAAGAAAATCCCGCCCCGAAATCGTCATAGGCGAGCGCTGCGCCGGCGGCGCGCAATTTCTTGAAGAGGTCATTTATTTTCGGCGTATCGCTCAGCCTTTCGGCCTCGGTTAATTCGAGAACAAGCGCGCCTTTCGGCAGCTTTCTGTCGCTGATCGCCTTTTTGACTTCGTCGATAAAGCCGCGTTCGCGCACCTGGGAGAGCGAGACGTTGAACGCGCCGAAATAGTCCGTTTCGCCGGCCGCGATTTTCTCGGCGATGTGATTGGCTGTCGCCGTCAGCATCAGCGAGGCAAGCGCGCCGCCTTTGCCGGCTTCCTGGGCCAGGCGAACGATTTCTTCCGTCGGCGCCGCCTTGCTTGCTTCAGACGCCGCTTTCGGCCAGCGAAGCAGCGCCTCGGCGCCGCACGCTTTTCCGTTTTCAAAGCAGACGATCGGCTGAAAGGCCGCGGCTAGTTCCGACCGATCAAGAGCCTCGACAATTTCATCAGCCAGCGAAGGTGACGCCGAGGTTGCGGGCGCTTCCGCCGGTTTTACAGTTTCCGGAACATGACTTGTTTCGGGCGACGTCGCCGCCGCAGCAGCTGCGCCGGTCAAAGACGCGGCTGCGCGCTTCAGCGCCTCGCTGCCGACGCCGCTATGGGGAGCCTTGTTCGGCGCAAATTCAAGAAACACTACAATGCGCTCCAGCGCGCCGTTCGCATCGACTGCGCGCGCGCCGCGCATGCGCACAAGCTTGCCATTGTGAAGCTTAAGCGTTTCGTCGAACCCTCCGTCACCCTCGGTCGCGCCGAATACGTTTTTTTCAAACCGTTCGACATCGCTCGTATGAATGAAATCCTTCAGCGTCTCCGGAGAGAAAGCGCCGTCGCAATCAGCCCCCATGCGGGCGGCGAAGGACGGCGTCTGGTGTCCGCCGCGCCGGCTCCAGTCGAGAACGGAGAGGCCCGCATAATCGAGCACTTCCGCAAGCTGGTTTTCCGAAACGCGCAACGCCTGTTCGGCGGAATAACCGTCGCGCGGCGAGACGGCGTCGCCGGCGGAATAGGATCCCGCGGCGAAACCGTTTCGGCCTAACGAGACAGCTTGCGCCGTCCCGAAGCCCCCCAGCGCGACAAGACTGGCGGTCAAAACGCCGATTGCGAAAATCGCATGCGGCGCAAGCGCGAATGTCGAACCGGACCCGGCGATCCCGAGAAGCAGCGGCGCCGCAGCGGCGAGCGCAGCGCCCGGCAAAATCAGTTTCGCGGCGACATCGCCTTTCATGCCCGCAATCGCGGACAAGCCGACGGCGATCACGGCGACAGCGGCAATGCCGAAGCGCAGAAGTCCGGACGCTTCCCCCGCCAGCGCCGCATTGATGACGCCGATTCCGGCCATCGACAGCGCGCCGGCGAAAATCAATCCGCCAAGCAACTGGTTTCTGCCGACCATCCCGATTGTCGCCGACAGAAAAACAAGCGCCGCGGCCGCGAGAAGACCCAACAGCAACAGCATCATGTTTTCGCCGGGCGCCGGCGCAAGACCCAGCCAGATTGCTTGCAGCGCCGTTGCGAGAACCAGCAGGATGAAGCCGCACGTCGCGGCGGCGCTCCGCTTCAGGACCGCCATGCCGGCGAGGAAAGCGGCGCCGACAATCATGGCGCCCAATATCGCGCCGGCGCCAAGCCCGAATTCGCCGACGGCTTTTGAAATTTCTACGGCCGCATCCGCAGCTGCAACAACCCCTACCAACATCACGCCCCGCAATAACCCCTGAAAACCCGGCTCAGCGCTCCCCCCCTGCCGGAAACGCGAGCCTGCATCACCCGTTCGGATAGTTCCGGTTGGCGCCGCCTTTTGCAAGAGCCGCTGCGACCAAACGCGGCGATTTTCGTGGTTAATCTCTAGATTGCCGGTGGTGCGCCGCAATAATCCCGGGCGATCAGCGAAAAGAGAAGGTGATCGCGCCAGGCGCCGTTGATGTGGAGGTAATCCCGGGCGAAGCCCTCCTCCTTGAATCCGAGCTTTTGCAGCAGGCCCAGGGAAGCCGAATTTCCGGGCTGGCAGGCTGCCTCAATGCGGTTGAGGCCGCCGTCGCGAATGGCGTAGTCGACAACGGCGGCTACAGCGTCCCCGCCATGGCCGCGACGCAGAAAAGGCGCGCCGATCCAATAGCCGATTACGGCCGATTGCGCCGCCTGGCGGCGAATATCCGAAAGCGTGACGCCGCCGACAAGTCGGCCGCCGTCCTTCAAACAGACGAAAAACGACAAGGCGACGCCAGCGCGGAATAGTTTCTCCTGCAGCCGCAAGCGCGTTCGGAAGGCCTCGATCTCGACATCTTTTTTCGTCCAGTCGGGCTCCCAGCGCGTCAGATGCGCGCGGCTTTCTTCACGTAAGGCGCGCCAGGCCTCATAATCGCTGAGCTGCGGCGCGCGCAGGCGAACCGCGCCGCGCTCAAGCGCCGGCGCGCGCAAGGATGATTTTGCGAAATCCAGATTCAGCATCGCCGAACTCTCAGCAGGCCGCGCAGCGATAACAAAGCGCGTCAGCCGTTCAAAGCCTTTTGCACTGCGCCAAAATCAGCGGGACCGACGATAGCGAGCGAGGGCGCGCCCGCTTCCAGCGTTTTTCTTGCGACGCCGCGAATGTCGTGGGCTGAAACGGCTTCAAGCCGCGCGCTGATTTCCTCCGTAGACAGCAGCCGCCCATGCGCATAGAGCTGGCCGACGGCGGTCTCGGCGCGCGTCGCCGGATTCTCGAGCCCCATGAGCATCGTCGATTTGAGCATGGCCCGGGCGCGTTTGATTTCCGCATCGGTAGGCGTTTTCGAGAGATTCTCAATTTCCGCCCGAACGAGCGCGGTCGCTTCCGCCGCATTGCCGGAATCGGTCCCGACATAGACGCCCGTCGCGCCGACTTCATCGTAGCTGTCCGAGAATGAATAGACGGAATAGGCGAGCCCGCGTTCTTCGCGAACGGATTGAAAGATGCGTGACGACATGCCCCCGCCGAGACATTCTGAAAATATGCGGGTTGCGAAATAATCGCCGTCCTTCACCGATGAGCCGGGAAAGGCGAACGCGATATGGGTCTGCTCGATATCGCGCGGATCATGCCTTGCGCCGCCGACATAGCGCGGCGCCCGCTCTCGCGCATGACGCTCGACCGATGCGCGCGCGCCCAGCAAGTCTTCGGAAAGCCGGACGAAGTCGTCAACGCTGACAGCCCCCGACGCTGCGATGACCATATCGCTCGGCGCATAAT
>CALAZI010000014.1 GCA_937895955.1 uncultured Alphaproteobacteria bacterium
ACTCCGCCGCTTTCGCGACGCGCGCATGGGCGCGGATGGATTCCAGAATTTCGCTGATCTTGAACGGCTGGCCTGAGACCTTGGTCAACGACTCGACCGGGATTTCGAAGCGGTCGCGCAGAACGGTCGCGAGCTGGCCCATATTCATTTCAGCGACGAGAACGCGGTCATAGGCTTTCAGCAAATCGCCGAGATTTTCGGGAAAGGGGTTCAGCCAGCGGATATGGATTTGCGCAACGTCGAGCCCTTCGGCGCGCGCGGCTTCGACCGCGCGCCAGATCGGCCCGTGCGTCGAGCCCCAGCCGACGACGGCGAGCGGGCCTTTGTCGGCGCCCTGTTCGACGTCCTGTTTCGGGATGAATTTCGCAATCGAGGCGACTTTCGCGAAGCGAAGATCGGTCATTTTCTGGTGGTTCGCGGGTTCGTAGGAAATGTCGCCCGTCCCGATATCCTTCTCAATGCCGCCGACGCGATAGGCGAGGCCTTCCATGCCCGGATAGACCCAGGGGCGGCCGAGCGTTTCGGAATTGCGGGACCAGATCGCGCGCTTGACGTCGACTGGATCATCAGTCTGCGGAACACTTGGCGGCGCGTTCGTTTCGATCTTCGCGTATTTTTCCATGTCGGGGATGAGCCAGGGACCCGCCGCGTTCTGGATATAGCCGTCGGTCAGCAGGAAGACCGGCGTCATGTGACGCAGCGCGACGCGCGTCGCCTCGATCGCGACATCGAAGCAATCGTCAGGACCTGACGCGGCGATGACGGGAAGCGGCGCATCGGCGTTGCGGCCGTAGATCGCCTGATAAAGATCGGATTGCTCTGTCTTGGTTGGAAGGCCGGTCGACGGTCCGCCGCGCTGCGAATTGACGATGACGAGCGGAAGCTCCGTCGCGATGGCGAGGCCGATCGCTTCGGTCTTCAGCGCGATGCCGGGCCCTGATGAGGAGGTGACGCCGATCTGGCCGCCATAGGAAGCGCCGATCGCCGCGCAGCAGGCGGCGATTTCATCCTCCGCCTGGAATGTCGAAACGCCAAGCTCGCCGAGGCGGGAAAGATAATGAAGAAGCGCCGACGCCGGCGTGATCGGATAGCCGGCGAAGAGGATCGGCTTGTCCGCAAGTTCGCCGGCGGCGGCGAGGCCGAGGGCGAGCGCTTCCGCGCCGGTGATCGAGCGATATTCGCCTTCCTTCATCGGCGCCGCGCCGATGCGATATTGCGGGATCTCGGCCGAAAGCTCCGCCGTTTCGGCATAGGCGTGACCGGCGGCGAGCGCCATCATGTTGCCGGCGAGCACGTCGGGCTTTGCGGCGAATTTCTTGTTGATCCACGCTTCGATCGACGCGCGGTCGCGGCCGAACATCCACAAAACGGCGCCGAGGCCCCAGAAGTTCTTGCACTGCTCGGCGTCGCGCTTTGAAAGGCCGGAAGGTTTCGTCGCTTCGAGCGTCTGCGTCTTGATCGGAATTTCGATGATGCGGAAATCCGCGAGTTCGCCGGTCGATCGCGGGTCCTGCTTGATGTTCGCCTTGAGGAAATTGCGTTCGTTGAATTCGTCGGTGTTGAGGATGATCGTCGCGCCTTTCGGCATCAGCGGAAGGTTCACCTTCAACGCGGCCGGGTTGAAGGCGATGAGAACATCGGGCGCGTCGCCGGCGGTCGCGATGCGCCGCGCGCCGAGATTGATCTGGAACGCCGAGACGCCGAAGGTCGTGCCGACCGGCGCCCGGATTTCCGCCGGGAAGTCGGGAAAGGTCGAGAAGTCCGACCCCGCCATGGCGGTTGAATCGGCGAACTGGCTGCCAAGAAGCTGGATGCCGTCGCCTGAATCGCCGGCGAAGCGCACGACGATCGAAATTTCCTCAATCGGTTTGGTCATCAGATAGGCCCGCTTTCCCCGCCGGCGAGCTTCTATCCTAACGCGCCGCTAGCGGGGGGCTAATAAAAAAGGCCGACAACCCAAAGAGATGCCGACGTCCCGTTCCGCATATTTCAGCAAGGAACGGGCGAGGCAAGCGGTCGCTATGCTGCACCTGCTAAAAATGCCTGAAGAACAATTGAGGAGGGCTGATCAGCCTTGCGGGACGACAGCAAGCCGATAGAGCCGCCAGCTGGCGTGCCCGATGACGGGCAGGGTGATGAGAAGGCCGATAAAGCCGGTCGCGACCGAGAGGGCGGCCGCGACGCCGATGATCGCGCACCAGACGAGCATGGTCAGGAAATTCTCGCGCACGAGGCGAACGCTGGTCGCCATCGCCGTCACGAAATCGGTCTCGCGGTCGAAGAGAAGCGGGAAGGAAATGACGCTGATCGAAAATACGCAGAGCGCGATCAACGCGCCGGCGGCGTTTCCGACGACCAGAAAAATGAGTCCGGCGGGCGTCGTGAACAGCCGGCTCACAAAATCGATCGAGAAGCCGTTAAGCCCGACAAAGGCGAAAAAGATGAAAGCCGCGAGGTCCATCCAGATGACGAGGGCGAAGCCGGTGACGAGCGACATCCACCGGACATCGCCGCGTGCGCCTTTTCTCATGCGGTTGGCGACATTGCCGAGCGTCAGCCGCTCGCCGCGGTCGATGAGGTCGCTGCCGGCGTAAAAGGCGATCGCCGCAAACGGCGCGACGAGGGCGAATCCCATCGCTAGGGGGTAGGCGAGATAGGGAAGGCGAAAGACGGCCAACAAGGCGATCAGCAGCCAGCCTGCGGCGGCGAAAAGCCCGCCGAAAAGGAGATCGACCGGGGCGGCCTTCGCGAAATCGGCG
>CALAZI010000015.1 GCA_937895955.1 uncultured Alphaproteobacteria bacterium
GTGCGCATGGAGCGATCGCCCTGCGATGTCACAAGACCGACATTCGTCGTCGCCAGCGCCGGCCGCGCAAAGGCGAGATACTGGTTCGCGCCCAGCTCCATCAAACGGCCCGCCGGAAACTCCGCCGATACGGTGCGTCCGCGCGTCGTCAGATTGCGCGCGCCCATGGACCGCATCGTCACTGCAAGATCCGACGCCGCATTCGCCGCGATCGCATCGATCCTCACAAAGCCGTCGCTCGACACATTGCCGAGGAAAAGCGTGTTCGCATCGAATGAGTCCGACGCGGGCCGATCAACCTCCCCGCCCTTCAGCCGGGGCTTCGCCGCGGTTTTCGGCGCAACGACGCCCTTCCGGCTCGTTTTGGCGATTTCGTTTTGCCGGTAGACCCGCTCAAGCGCAGGGCCGATTTTTTTTGCGCCGTCGGCGCTGTCCGGCGCGGCCTGCGCCGGTGCGGCGAACGCCGCCAGGCAAAGCAGCGCAGCGGATTGCATCATCAATGTTTTTTTCAATGAGTCCTCCCTCTGAAGAATAAACATCAGATTCAGTTTTGATTGAGACGCGCCCTGATGGGAGGCGCGTGAAGAAGCGGCGGTCTCAACCGGCCGTCCCCCAGAGGCAATCTATCACAAGAAGCCGCGGCGTAAATTCAAATCGGAAATTGTAATCTTCAATTTTCCGCACTTATCTGGCGGCTTTCTTTGCGTAGAGGATACGGCCAAATTTTTTCGATTATCAGCGACGTCGCTCCACGCAACGAACTCAGATTCAAACAGTAGAATTTTCGTTGCATTGCGAAACTAAGAAATGCGTCAGTTTTGCGTCCCACGGATCAAGACGCACTGTCCGGAATAGATTGCGGCTCCCGGCGTATTTTCGTACTGCTTGCGGCCGTAAGCCGCAAAGGCGCCGTCATCGGTGACGCTGATTCCCGCGTCTGCGCCGGCAAAACTCGACCTGTCGCTTGATCGCATCGTCACCGGTCGATTTGCGAAAAGCGGCGCAGAAATCCGCGCAACCATGACGGCTCTCGGTTCCGGTTCATAAATGTCGGTCGTCCGCAACGGCGTTTCACGCAATTGATCGCCGAAGATCGGTCCCTCGCCGATTTCCAGCGTGAATTTCTCGGGCGCGTCCGCCAGCGCCTGCGCGGCGGGCGCACCCGCCGCTAGCACTGTCGCCGAACTGATGCGGCACTCATAGAATCCGGGCTCGACCGCAGCAGCGGCGCCCGAAAAAATCGCCGCGACGATGGCGGCTCGTCCAGCAACGCGAACCATCAGTCTTCCCATGACAGGGAAGACTAACATCCTTAATTCAATCCAAGCAAATCAAGCGCCGCCGCCGTCATCGCCTGAACGCCGGTTTTCAATGTCGGTTCGGGAACAGGCGCGAATAACGGCGAATGGTTGCCCGGCGGGATGGGGCCTGTTCCGTCGGCGCCGGCGCGGTAGGCGGCGGGATCGAGACCGCCGACCCACATCATCATGGTCGGTATTTTTTCATCCGTTCGCGCAAACTGGCTGAAATCTTCCCCGCCCATCGAGGGCGGGCGCTCATAGACGCGCGTTTGGCCGAGGCTTTCGCCGACCGCCGCCATGACGCGCGCCGTCAGTTCCGGATTGTTGTAGGTCGACGGCGTATAATCCTGTTCGATCTTCACCTCGGGCATCAGTTCCGGCGGCAATCCCGCCGACTGCGCCTGCGCGATTGCAATGCGCTTGATGCCGTCGAGGAGATGTCGGCGCACCTCATCCTTGTAGGAGCGCACGGTGATTTGCAGATGCGCCTCGTCGGGAATGATGTTGTGCTTGTAGCCGGCCTGGAACGAGCCGACCGTGACGACGCCTGAATCGAGCGGATTGGTTTCGCGGGAAACGAGCGTTTGCAGCGCGTTGACGATCTGCGCGCCGATGACGATCGGGTCCTTGCCGGTATGCGGCGCCGAGCCGTGCGTGCCGACGCCTTTGACGAAGATGTCGACGCTGTCGACATTGGCGAGCGCGTAGCCGGACGTATAGGTGACGGCGCCGGCGGGGTCCCATCCGGACGTGTGCTCCATGATGACGTAATCGGGCTTTGGAAATTTCTTGTAGAGCCCGTCTTCCAGCATCGCCGTCGCGCCGAGCCCGATTTCCTCGGCGGGCTGGCCGATCATGATAAGCGTTCCCTGCCACTGGTCTTTCATGGCGGCGAGCCGGCGAGCCGTTCCGATCATGATCGCCATGTGGCTGTCATGCGCGCAGGCGTGCATGACCGGCGCGGTCTGCCCCTTGTAATCGGTCGAGACGACCTTGCTGGCGTAGGGAACGCCGGTTTTTTCTTCGAGCGGCAAGGCGTCCATATCGGCGCGGATCATCAGGGTCGGCCCCTCGCCGTTTTTCATGACGGCGACCAGCCCGTATCCGCCGACGCCTTCATTGACCTTGCCCGCGTCCTTTTTCGCTTTCGCTTTCGTCCATTTGTCGCCGACGCCCATCGTCACGTCGAAGCCCAGTCCTTCCAACTCCTTCGCCATGCGCTTGGCGCTTTCGCTTTCCTTGAAGGAAAGCTCAGGGTTCTGGTGGAAGTGCTTGTAGAGCTCGAAAACGTAGGGATAATCGGCCGCAACAGCGTCAGCGAGCGCCTTATCTTCGGCGGCGGCCGGCGCAGCGAGCGCAAGCGACGCGGCGGCGGCGAGCAACAATTTCTTCATTCCGGCTTCTCCGTACGCTCAAAAGTAAAATCGACGATCGGCATCGGCCCTGGAGCGACGCCGGCTTTCTGTTTTTCCGCGGCGACCATTTCCTTCACTTCGGCCGCCAGCGCCTTTGCATCATAGACAAGGCCGTCCTTGATCACCGTCTCAACGCCGCCGACGCGGATCGGCTTGTTGGTCTCCGGATCAAGCTTGATGTGGCCGGAGGCGTAAAGGACTTTAAGATTGGCGATCGGATTTTCGCCGACGATGACGAGATCGGCCTTCTTGCCGACCTGCACGGAGCCGATATCGCGCTCGGCGCCGAGAATGCGCGCGCCGTCAAGCGTCGCGGCGCGAATGACCTCAAGCGGATGAAACCCCGCCTCGCGCAGCAGTTCGAGTTCCTGAATGTAGCCGAAGCCGTAGGTCGAATAGATATAACCGGCGTCTTCGCCGGCGCCGACCTTGCCGCCGTTATTTTTGTATTCATTGATGAACGTCATCCAGCGCTTGTAATTATCACGCCAGGCGACTTCCTCTTCGGTGCCCCAGTCGAACCAGTAGGAGCCGTGCGCATTGCGGTCCGGGGCGTAGAACTTCCAGAGCGAGGGCATGGTGAATTCGTCATGCCACTCGGCGCGGCGCGCGCGCATCCAGTCGCGGCTTGACAGATAGATGGTGAAAGTCGGGATGATCGCAAAATCGCGTTCAAGCAGCGTGTCGCGGACGAAAGTCCAGCGCTCGCTTCCGGGTCCCGCCGCCTGCGCCCAAAGCTTTCCAGCCTCGCCGAAACGATGCTGCTCGTCTGAATAATTATAGTCGACAGGATAGTTCTGCAGCGCCTTGTCGGCGAACAGCGCTTCGGGCAGGCCGTACCAGTGTTCCATCGAATTCAACCCGCGCGCCGAGGTGTCGAGAACGTCGGCATGCGCGACCGCAAGCTGCGCATGATGCATCGTCGTCTTCAGTTTTTGCTTTTTCGCTTCGTCAAACGCCGCCCAGAGCACCTCTTCCGGGCCGCTGAAAAACTTGACGCCCGTCGCGCCGTATTTCTTGCAGGCGCGGATTTCAGCGCGCGCGTCTTCCGCCGTATCGACGTCGCGCATCGCGCAGGTGCCGAAGAACGGAAAGGAGTAGATGCGCGGCGCATCGATTTCATTACGCGCGCTCGCTGTCGCAAGCTCCGCGGTGAATTTCGCGCCCTTGTCGTTGCCGACCTCGCGCACGCTCGTAATGCCGTGCATGAGCCAGAGCTTGAAGACGTAATCGGGCGGCACGTCCTGGCCCGTGCCGTAGCTGTGGATGTGACCGTGCAGGTTCACGAAGCCCGGCAGGACGTATTTCCCTGTCGCGTCGATCTCCGTTCCGCCTTCGAGCGCCGGCCGGTTTTCATCCTTGATCGGCAATCCCGGCGCGCCGACGCCGACGATCTTCGCGATGCGATCGTTCTCGACGACGATGTCGACGGGGCCGAAGGGCGGCGCGCCCGATCCGTCAATCAGCGTCGCGCCGCGGATAATCAGCCGCTTATGAGGTCCCGTCGCATCATTGCGCGCCGAAACGCCGTCCGGCAGCGCCAGCGCCTGCCCCATCATCGCGGCGATCCCCGCCGCGAACGCCATCAACCTCATCAACACCCCTCCAGGACGCCCGAGTCAGGTCATGTTAGGCCATTCGCCGCAATTCGAAAGGCCCGCTGCGCAGATGACCGGATCGAAAAACGACCAGACACGCCGCTGGCGGCAGGAAAAGACGGCCGCGTTTCTGACAGCGGCGGCGGCGGCCGCCGAAAAAGACCCTGCAAACAAGCGTCTGTTCGAAAAGCTTGCCGCTGAAGGCGAAGACCAGGCGGCGATCATCGCCCGCAAATATCAGATCGATCGGCCATTCTCGCCGGCCCTGCGAGCGCGGATCGTAAAAGAGCTGATCGGCGCTTTCGGCCCGCGGCGGATGAAAGGCGTTCTCGCCGCCATGAAGGTGCGCGGCGTCTCCGTTTATTCCGGCAAGATGCGCCCCGGCGCTCACCCGATGCCGACAACGACCGAGGAAATCGGCGCGCGCCACAAGGGCGCCGGAGGCGGCGCGCTCCGCGCGGCGGTTTTCGGGGTCAATGACGGCCTCGTCTCCAACACCAGCCTCGTCATGGGAATGGCCGGCGCAGCGGCGTCGAACGACATTGTCTTCCTTACCGGCGTCGCAGGTCTTCTCGCCGGCGCATTTTCGATGGCGGCGGGCGAATATGTGTCGATGAAGACGCAGCGCGAAATGTTCGAGCACCAGATCGCGCAGGAAAAGGAAGAGCTGGAACTTTATCCCGAGGAAGAAGCCGAGGAACTCGCGCTCATCTATGAAGCGCGCGGCCTGCCGCTCGACGACGCTCGCGACGTCGCGAAAAAGCTCATCGCCGATCCGAAGACGGCGCTTGACGCGCTCGCGCGCGAAGAGCTCGGGCTGAACCCGGACGATCTTGGTTCAGCTTTCGGCGCCGCTTTCTGGTCGTTCGTCGCCTTTTCAAGCGGCGCATTTTTACCGCTGCTGCCGTTTCTTGTCGGCGCAACGACGCCCGTTCCGATCGCCGCCGCCCTCGCCGGCGTCGCGCTTTTCGCCGTCGGCGCCGTCATGAGCCTTTTTTCGGGGCGCAACGCCTTTCTCGGCGGCGTCAGAATGCTGGCGATCGGCGCGCTCGCGGGCGCGGCGACATTCGCGATCGGCGGCCTGTTCGGCGTTGCGACGAGTTGATGTCGCGGGCGGTGGCGACCGCCGTCGCAACGTGCCATGGTCTTGCCCGCTTTTCCCTTATCGCAAGACCGGAGACCTCCATGAAATTGCGCAAACTCCTGCTCACCGCCTCTCTCGCCGCACTCGCTGCTGCGGGCTGCGCCAAAAAAGCCGAGCAGGATGCGACGCCCGCAGCAACCGATGCCGCCGCCGAGACGCAAGCCGCCTCGCCCTGGCCCGATTTCATGGCGTCGTTTCTGGAGAGCTATTTCCCGCTCAATCCGGGTTTTGCGGTCTACCAGGGCAAACATGACTATGACGGCCTGCTTCCCGACTGGAGCGAGGAAGGACTCGCCGCGAATATCGCCATGCGCAAGAAAGCGATCGCCGACGCGCGCGCCGTCGATGAGGCGCATATGTCGGACGCCGAAAAATTCGAACGCGATTACCTCATCAGCGTGATGGACGGCGAGCTTTTCTGGCTCGAAGACGCCGACTGGCCGCACAAAAATCCGGGCTTCTATGTCGGCGGGCTTGATCCGTCGACTTATGTCACGCGCCCTTACGCCGACAAGAAAACGCGGATGAAGGCGTTCATCGCCTATCTTGAAAACGTTCCCGCCGCGGCGGCGCATATCAAAGCGAATCTGAAGCTTCCGCTCCCCGCAACCTATCTGAAATTCGGACAGGCGGGCTTCGGCGGTTACGCAGACTATTACAAGGGCGACGCCAAAGCCGCCTTCGCCGATGTCGACGACGCCGAATTGCAGGCGAAATTCGACACGGCCGCCGCCGACGCTTCCGCCGCGATGCAGGATATCGCCGATCATATCGGCTCGGTCCCTGCGACCGATGACGGCTACGCCCTCGGCGCGGAAAAATTCGCGGCGATGGTCCGGCGCACCGAAGGCGTCGACATTTCGCTCGATGCGCTTGAAGCGATCGGCCGCGCGGATCTGAAACGCAATCAGGATGCGCTCGCCGACGCCTGCGCCGTTTATGCGCCCGGCGCGTCGATGGCGGACTGCATGGGCAAAATGGCGGCGAACAAGCCCGAAGTCGGTCCGGTCGAGGAAGCGCGCGCGCAATTGCCGCCGCTGAAGCAATTCCTGATCGAGAAAAATCTTGTCTCCATTCCGGGGACGGAAGAAGCGCTGGTTGAGGAATCTCCGCCCTATAACCGGCAGAATTCGGCCTATATCGACATACCGGGGCCTTATGAAACCGGATTGCCGTCGGTCTATTACATCTCGCCGCCCGACCCGTCATGGGATGAAGCGACGCGCGCCAATTACATCCCTGGCAAGATGGATCTTCTCGGCACCTCCGTTCACGAAGTCTGGCCGGGGCATTTCCTCAATTTCCTGCACGCCAATCGCGCCGAGTCGATTTTCGGCAAACTTTTCGTCGGCTACGCCTTCGCCGAAGGTTGGGCGCATTACACCGAAGAGATGATGATGGAGGCGGGGCTGCATGACGGCGATCCCGAAACCAAGATCGGCCAGCTTTCGAACGCGCTCTTGCGCGACTGCCGTTACCTTTCGGCGATCGGACTCCACGCGCGCGGCATGACGGTCGAGGAAAGCTTCAACCTCTTCCGCAACGAATGTTATCAGGACGCCGGCAATTCGACGCAGCAGGCCGCGCGCGGCACGCGCGATCCCGCTTATCTGAATTACACCATGGGCAAGCTGATGATTAAGCGCCTGCGTGATGATTGGGTTGCGAAAAACTATCCTAACGCGACAGGGCTTGAAGGCTGGAAGGAATTCCATGACGAATTCCTTTCCTATGGCGGTCCGCCGATCCCGATGGTCCGGAAATCGATGATGGATGAAGCGGAGGCGAAGGCGGTTTTTTAACCGCCGATCATCGCTTGCGTTTCGCGCCAGAGGCGCGCGGCCTGATCCCTATCAACGGCGTGCGGCTGCACGTCCGCCCAGCGCGGCGAGCCCTCGCCGCCGAGCTTGGCGATATTGCAGTTTTCGCAATAGACGCCGCCCTCGCCGTCTAGCTGCGCCGATGTCGCCGCCCAGATTGTCGTCGAAGCGCCCTGTTCCGGCGTTTTAAACATCTGCTTCGCCATGTCGGACAATTCGCCGTCGGGCCCGAGCCAGCCGAGCGCGATCATCTCCTCCTTGTCGAGATGGCGCTGCAGGGGCGTGACGATGCCGCCCGGATGCACGGCGAAAGCGCGAACGCCGTCATTTTTCATCCGCGCGTCGAGTTCAACGGCGAAGAGCGAATTCGCCGTTTTCGCCTGACCGTAGGCGATCCATTTGTTGTAGGGCTCTTTCCTGAAATGAATATCGCCCCAGCGGATCGGCGACAGTTTATGCCCCGTGGAAGAGAGACAAACGACGCGCGCGCCGTTCGCTTTTTTCAACGACGGCGCCAGTTCATTCGTCAACACGAAATGGCCGATATGATTGGTCGCGAATTGCAACTCCCAATTATCGCCGGCGCGCATTTCCGGACAGGCCATCACGCCCGCATTGTTGATCAGCAAATGAACCGGTTCGCCGTCGGCGATAACGTCGCGTGCGAATTTTCTGACGCTTGAAAGGTCCGAAAGATCCATTGCGGCGACGGCGGCTTTCGCGCCGAATTCCCCGAGCGCATCTTTCGCCTTGGCGATATCGCGCGCCGGAACGAGCACTTCGGCCCCTGCCGCGACAAGCGCGCGCACGGTTTCAACGCCGATGCCGGAATAGCCGCCGGTGACGATGGCGTTTTTGCCGGAAAGATCGACGCCCTTGACGACCTCAAGCGCTGTTGATTTTGCGTGGAAGGGCGAATCGATTGGTTGCTGTTTCGTCATTCGCTTACCCTCCAAAATGGCCGAAGCTTGAATAGGCGACGCCGCCGTCAACCGCGAGCGTGTCGCCGACGACATAATCGCCGGCGCGGCTGGCGAGAAAGATCGCCGCGCCCGCCATGTCCTCGTCAGAGCCGATGCGGCGCGCCGGCACCATTTTGGCGACCATCTCCTCATGATCGCGCGCGGCGCGGTTCATTTCAGATGCGAAGGCGCCGGGGGCGATCCCCGAAACGCAGATATTGTCGTTAATGAGCCGCGCCGCCATGCGCCGCGTCAGATGAATGAGCGCGGCTTTCGACGCCTGATAGGGATACGTCTCCCACGGATTGATGCGGATGCCGTCGATCGAGGCGATCATGATCACCTTGCCGGGTTTTTCCGGTCGCGCCGCCGCTTTCATTTTCTCATGGAAAGCCTGCGTCAGGAAGAAAGGCGATTTGACGTTGAGGTCCATCACCTTGTCCCAGCCGCTTTCCGGAAACTCGTCGAATTCAGCGCCCCAGGCGGCGCCGGCGTTGTTGACGAGAATGTCGAGCGAGGATTCCGATTTGCCGTAGATGCGTTCTAGCGCCTTGCAGCCTTCGATCGTCGAGACGTCCTGCGGGATCGCGACGCATTTTCCGTATTGAGAAAGCTCTTCGGCGGCCGCATCGCATTGTTCCGCCTTGCGCGCCGAAATGTAAACCCGCGCGCCATGCTCCAGGAACCCGCGCGCGATCATCTTGCCGATGCCGCGCGAACCGCCAGTGATAACAGCGGTGCGGTTTTCGAGGGAAAAGAGGTTTTTCATCAGATGGCGCTCCGGTCTAGCGTGGAAAATATCGACCCCAACTTAGCGCCGGCAGCGAGGCAAAGTCATCACGCTCGCACAGTGATTGGCGAACGAATATCGATAGACCAAATTCCGCGCACTCCGGCGAAAGCCGGAATCCGGATTGACGCGGAAGCGGCGCAGGAAAAAGATGGATCCCGGCTTTCGCCGAGATGAGCGGAGACAAAAGCGAGGCCGAGTGGGGCGCTAAGATCACTCCGCGCCAAACTTCTCCCGCCATTCGGCGATCTGTTCGTCTTCGATTTTTTTGAACAGCACGTCCGGCAGGTCGAATTTGTGGCCCGGCTTCAGGAAGGAAAGCGCCGCCCTCGCCGATGTCGGCCATTTGCCCGCCGCTTTCGGGTCGAGGCCGAAGATTGCAAACATTTTTTCCGCCGTATTCGGAATGACCGGCGCAGAGAGCGCGGCGAACAGCGCAATCAAATTCAGCCCGGCGCGAACGCCCGCCGCGGCGCGGTCAGGGTCTGTCTTGAACGCCGTCCAGGGCGCGGCGATCTGCAGATATTCGTTGCCGGCGACCCAAATGCCGCGGAGTTCGGCGAACGCCTTCCGGAACTCCATCGCTTCGAGCGCCGCCGTATAGGCCGCGATCTTGGCGTCGAGATCGGCGATAAGATTTTCTTCCGTCTCGCCATATGCGCCGGCCGCCGGAATTTCCTGCCCGAATTTCGACGCGCAAAAGCGCGTGATGCGATTGACGAAATTGCCGAGAACATCAGCGAGGTCCTTGTTCACGACGCCCGCAAAATGTTCGAGCGTGAATGAGGCGTCGTCAGATTCCGGCGCGTTCGCCATCAAATGCCAGCGCCAATAGTCGGCAGGCAGCAATTCAAGCGCCTGATCCATGAAGATGCCGCGGTTCCGGCTGGTCGAGAATTTGCCGCCATACCAGGTGAGCCAATTGAGCGACTTCAACGAATCGACCGTCTTCCACGGCTCGCCGGACCCCAGAAGCGTCACCGGGAAAGAGACTGTGTGGAAGGCGACATTATCCTTGCCCATGAACTGCACGTAACGGACATCCCCGGCGCCTTCGTCCAATCGCCACCACGACCGCCAGTTCTCGCCCTTGCCGGCCGCTTCCCATTCCTCGGTGCAGGCGATGTATTCGATCGGCGCGTCGAACCAGACGTAGAAAACTTTCGCCTCGAAACCGGCGCGCGCTTTCCCGTCGACCTCAACCGGCACGCCCCAGTAAAGATCGCGCGTGATTGAACGGTCCTGAAGACCTTCCTTGATCCACTTGCCGGCGATCGATTTCGTAAGCTGCGGCCAGTCGGGTTTGGACGCGACCCAGTCGGCGATCCTTTCCTGCAACTGCGATTGCAAAAGATAGAGATGCTTCGTCTCGCGCACTTCGATGTTCTTCGAGCCGGAAATCGAGGAATACGGGTCCTTCAATTCGATCGGGTCGAGCAGCCGCCCGCAATTGTCGCACTGATCGCCGCGCGCCTTTTCATATTGACAATGCGGACACGTCCCCTCGACATAGCGGTCGGGCAGGAAACGCTGATCGTCGATCGAATAGATCTGGCGGTCGACGCGCTCCTCGATCAGGCCGTTCCGTTCAAGGACGGCCGCGAAATGCTGCGTCAGCCTTTCATTCTGCGGCCCTGACGAGCGCCCGAAATGATCGAAGGAGAGCGCGAATTCCACACAGGCCTTTTTCTGAATCTCGTGCTGCTCCTCGCAATATTGCTCAACCGTCTGCCCCGCCGCACGGGCGGCGAGTTCGGCCGGCGTCCCGTGCTCGTCGGTTGCGCACAGGAAGAGAACGTCCGCCCCCCGCGCCCGCTCGAACCGCGCATAGACGTCGGCCGGCAACATTGAGCCGACAAGATTGCCGAGATGCTTGATGCCGTTGATGTAGGGCAGCGCCGAAGTGATCAGAATGCGGGCCATGGGACGAATGCGGTCTTTCTCAGCTTGTCGTTGACGGGGCTATAGCGGTTCGCCGGCGCCCGGAACAAGGCGCGCGTCCTCTGGCGGCGCGATTGGCCGCTTTTTTGAAGCGGAAAGGCTCGAAACCCTCTGTTCACCCGCTTTCGAGGCCCGAATGTCCCGCTTCAAGACAGTTTTCGCCGCTGCGGCCGCCGCTTTCGCGCTCGCCGGCGCCGCCGACGCCGCCATCGTCACCGTCCGCGACAACCCGAATAACGGCTCGTCGGTCTTCGCGACGGGCCTCGGACGGAATGTCTCCATCTCGCATAACGGCGCCAACCGCACCGTCGGCGCCGGCGTTTTCAGCCTGCAGTTCAAACAGGACGGCGGCTGGACGGATTTTCAGACCTTTTGCCTGCAGCTCGATGAAAGGCTGACGCTGCCGAAGGATCATCAAACGGTCGATGACGACGCCTATTTTCCGAGCGCGTCGGATCGCAACGCGATTGGAACGCTCTACGGCAATTTCCTGACGCCGGAGATCGGGCTTCATGATTCTACGTCCGCCGCGGCTCTTCAAACCGTCCTCTGGGAAATCGTCGAGGACGGCGCCGATAATTTCAATCTCAGGTCCGGTTCTTTCAAAGTGTTGACGCTCGACGTCCTGCGCAAGGCTGAAGCGTTCTGGGCGCTCATTGCGACCGGCGATTTCAAGCCGGTCCGTTTTGACGTTTTCGCCGCGGCCGGAACACAGGATCTTCTGGCGCCCGAGGTTCCGATTCCCGGCGCCGCCGTCCTGTTCGGCACTGCGCTCGCGGGCTTCGCCTTTGCGCGCCGCCAACGTAAGAATTGAGGCGACCTCTGACGCGGCCAGCTGACACGACGACGTCATCGACAGCCGAGCAGTTGCAAACTTACGGCGCCGGCGGCGGGCTTATCAGACGCCGGCGCAAGGCGGCTCGAACGAGACGACGCGCCGCATTTATCTCAGCGGGCATTCTCGGCCTGGCGCTGCTCGCCGCCGACATCTATGTCGCCGTGGCGCCGGAATATCAGCTTCGTCAACCGGAGAGGCCGCCCGCGTCGCCGCGCGCAATCGCGCTCACGACCGCAACCGCGCCATTGCATCAGGATGCGCCGGCGCAGCCGGCCGTCGCGGAAGCCAAACGAACAAAACCGACATCCGCGCGCGCATCAAAAATCGTCGGCGCGCCATCGCTGAAAAATATTCCAGCCGACGGGTCGCCGATGGCGATCGCAGCCGTTTTGACCGGCGAGAGTTCTGGCGTCAGCGGCGACGGGAAAAAGCCGGGCGGCGTCACATCCCTTCAGGGCTTCGATATGGTCCTCGCGCTAGGGCTTCTCGGCTCGCCAGGCGGGGGCGATGGAGGCGGCGGTACGAATCCGGAAACGCCGGGCGGCGGCGGAACGACGCCTCCGGATGGTGAGACCGAACCGCCGGGGGGTGGGACCGAACCGCCGGGGGGCGGGACCGAACCGCCGGTGCTCGTTACGCCGATCCCGAGCGCGTTCTTCCTGTTCGGCGCCGCGCTTGCAGGATTGACGGTCACGCGCCGGAGACGGCGCAGGTGACTGAATAAGTCGTCGGCTGGGGACGAAACGCCCGCCGCGCTTTAAATAGCGCGCGGGCGTTTCGGTTTTCTAGTCCGTCGTCGGATAGGTCTTGCGCATATAGACGACGGATTGGCGGATGATTTTTTCAAGAACGCCGAGGTCGATATCGTCGAGCCTGTTGACGTAAAGGCAGGACTTGCCGGTCTTGTGTTTGCCAAGCTTTTTGAACAGCGGGTCGCCCTCCGGCGCGCCGCCCATGACATAGAAGACGATCGATGAAGCGCGCGGCGAAAAGCCGGTCATGCACATGTCGCCCTCGCGCCCGCTCTCATATTTATAATGATACGAGCCGAAACCGATAATCGACGGCCCCCACATTTTCGGCTTGAGACCGGTCCATTTCTTCATCAGCGCAAGCGCGGTTTTGGCGTCCTTGCGTCGTTGCTCGTTCGGCACACCGTTGATGAACGCCTCAACGCTCTTTGAATTCGGCTTGGTCTTCAGATCGGCCGCTTTTTTCTTCGCGGTTTTTTTCTTCGCGGGCGTTCCCGGTTTCGCGACGGACTTTTTCTTTTTCACTGTCGGCATCGCACCCTCCGCTCGCTAAATGGCTTCTTTCGTCGCTTTCGCCCAGTCAGCCGGCAGTTTCCTCGCCGTCCAGAAAAAGGCGGCGACGGCGATCGCGCTTGAAATGACGAGCGTCGACATCGAGATCTGCAGTCCCTTCACCTCGCCGTATGTCGCCGCAAAGATGTCTGACAAGCCGCCGACCCAGAGCGGCGCGAGACCGAGCGCGATGAGGTTCAAAATGAAAAACATGAACGCGACGGCGAAGGCGCGCATGTTCGCCGGCGCCAGCGTTTGAACGAGCGCCCATGTCGGCCCGAGATACATGCCGAGGCCGACCAGAAACGGCGCCGCCCAGAAAAACGCCCAGAAGGGCGACGGCGCCCAAAGCTGGAAAAGGCCGACGGGAATCGTAAAAAGCATGCCGAGCGCCGGAATGGAGGCGTAGGCGCCTTTATTCTTCTTGCCGAAACGATCGGTCAAATAACCGCCGAGATAGGTGCCGATCACATAGGCGGTGCCGTTCAGGATGCCGAGCGGCACGGTGATTTCCTGATAGGAAAGTTCAAACGTCCGGCGATAATAATCGACCGCCCACAGGCCGACGCCGTAGCCGGTGAAAGAGGCGGCCGTCGCCGCGACAAGCAATCCCCAGAAGGACGGAATGGCGAGCAGCGTCTTGACGCCTTCCTTGAACGAAACCGTATGCAATGATTTTCCGGCGTCCTGCGCGCCGCGCACCGGCTCGCGCACCGTGAGCTTCATGAGGATCGCAAGCGCGATGCCCGGAATGCCGACGACGAAAAAGGCGTTGCGCCAGCCGAGATTTTCAAGGACCCAGCCGCCGGCGAGAAAAGCGAGCGTCTGGCCGAACGGAATGCCGAGCGAATAGATCGCGAGCGCGGTCGATCGCTTTTCCTTCGGAAAATAGTCGGAGATGATCGAATGCGACGGCGGCGAACCGCCCGCCTCGCCGATTCCGACGCCGATGCGCGCAAGCGTCAACTGAAATGCGTTCGCGGCGAGCCCCGACATGGCCGTGAAAGCCGACCACACCGCAAGCGCGATCGATACGATGTTGACGCGGTTCCAGCGATCAGCCGCCCAGGCGATCGGAATGCCGAGCAGCGTGTAAAGAACGGCGAAGGCGAGCCCCTTCAAAAGACCGAGCATGGAGTCGGATAACCCAAGCTCATCCTTGATCGCCGGCGATACGATGGCGATGATCTGACGATCGACGAAATTGAACGTGTAAACGAGCGTCAGGATCGCCAGGACATACCAGGAATAAGGGCTCGTCTTTTCGTCAGCCTTGTTCGCCGGCGCGGGATCGCCCGCGACATCCCTCACCGCACAAACCCGGTCACGCAGGAAAAGGCGGCGCGGCCGATTGCGGCGACGGCGCGCGGATTGTCGATTTCGAGAAGGCGCTCGACCGCTTCAAGCGCCGAGTCGGCGCGTGAAACGCCGACCGTGAAATCGGCGAGATCGCGCAAGTCGCGATCGTCGAGCCGATCGTCAAGGTCGTCGACCATGCAGTCGGCCATCGCCGGCGACAGGCCGATCGCCTGAAAGCGATCATTGAGCGTCGCTTTCGCCGAGGTCGCGCAGGAGGCGAGCAAGACGAGCGAAAAGGCCGCTCCGATGAGTTGACCCGAAATGCGCATGAAAGCCCTCCGCGTGAATTCGCCCCGAGACATCTGAGTTTCGACATTGTCGAGGCCGTGACCATGCGTAAGATGCCGCCCTTGCGCAAGCCGACCAAGCAGGAATTCCGATGAAAGCGATGATGAGCCATGAACCGGGCGGGCCGGACAGCCTGAAGCTGACCGAAACGCCGACCCCTGATCCCGGTCCCGGGCAAATCCGAATCAGCGTGAAGGCGGCGGGCGTCAATTTCCCCGACACGCTCATCATCCGCGACATGTACCAGTTCCGGCCGCCCCGCCCCTTCGCGCCGGGCGGCGAAGTCGCGGGCGTTGTCGACGCGCTCGGCGACGGCGTTTCGGCGTTCAGGAAAGGCGACCGCGTTCTCGCGATGACGCTGCATGGCGGCTATGCGAGCGATCTTGTCGTCGACGCCAAAGCCGCGATCAAAATTCCGGACGCAATGCCGTTTGATGAAGCCGCCGGCTTTTTGATGACCTACGGCACGTCGCACTACGCGCTGAAGGACCGCGCGCATTTGAAAGCGGGCGAGTCTCTTTTTATTTTGGGCGCCGCCGGCGGTGTCGGCGCGGCGGCGATTGAAATCGGCAAGGCGATGGGCGCGAAAGTGATCGCCGGCGTTTCATCGCCCGAGAAAGCCGCTTTCGCGCGCGAGCTCGGCGCCGATGATTTCGTCATCTATCCGAAAGACATCGACAAGGACGGGCAAAAGACTTTGTCCAATCAGATTAAAGCGGCCGCTTCGAAGCTGACGGGCGGCGACGGCGTCGACGTCGTCTATGACGCGGTCGGCGGCGATTACGCGGAGCCCGCCGTCAGGGCGCTCGCCTGGGAAGGGCGTTTTCTCGTCGTCGGTTTTCCCGCCGGCATCCCGCGCCTGCCGCTCAATCTGACGCTATTGAAAAGCTGCCAGATCGTCGGCGTCTTCTGGGGCGCCTTCACCATGCGAAATCCGAAGCGCCATGGCGAACATGTCGCCGAACTCCTTCAATGGTACACGGAAGGAAAAGTGAAACCGCGCGTCACCGCCCGCTTCCCGCTCGAACAGGCCGCCGAGGCGCTGAAGCTCGTCGAAGGCCGGCAGGTGAAGGGAAAAGCGGTGTTGGTCGTCGAATGAAGAAGATCCCGGCGCCATGCCGCCCCACCCTCGCCGCTCATCCCGGCGACAGCCGGGATGAGCGCACAGGAGGTCGCAAACAACAATGATCCGTATCATGATCGCCGCGATGGCGCTGACCTTCGCCACAGCCGCAGCCGCGCAGGACTGGAAAAAATCCGCGCGCGAAGCCGATTTTGTTATCGAGAATTTCGAATTCCGTTCAGGCGAAACGCTCGCCGACCT
>CALAZI010000016.1 GCA_937895955.1 uncultured Alphaproteobacteria bacterium
GCTTGTTCGAGTTGAAGCTGATATCCTGAAACACGTCGCGCAGCTTGGCGATGTTTGCTTCCTCGATCGCGTGCAGCGCCTTGTCGATCCGCTCGCCATTGCCGGCCTCATGGCGGCGCTTGTAGAGCGTGGTGAAGTTGGCGCTCTCTGGCAGAATGAACTGCTCCGTCTTCATCATCTCGGCGATCAGCTTGGGCTCGTCGCCATAGTCCTTTTTGTAGCCGTCATAATGATCCTGCCACACGTCGCTGATATATTTCAGGAACAGCATGGTCAGGACATAGTCCTTGTAGATGTCCGCCGAGACCGTGCCCCGGAACGTGTCGCAGGCCGACCATACGGCCTTGTTGATGTCGTCCTGTTTGATGGCTTGGGTCATTGTCTACCTCATGCGTCCGGTCAGCAGATCCGCCGCAACGGAATCCAGTTGTTGTTGTCTGTTCGTGAGAAGGGCGTTCAGTTGCCGCTTCTCTTCAAGCGCCGCATTCCAGAGGTCTGCGATCATTCTTTGTTTGGACACGGATGGAACGCCGATTTCCAGGCCTTCCAGCACGCTGCGGCGAATATTGGGGATATGCGATCCTGTAGCAGACTGCCGAAAATAATCCTGCGCCGGTCTCTGATTGATCTGCCAAGCGAGGAAATAAGGGTCGATTCTCGCCTTGTCCGATACCTTCAGAACGAAGAAGTGGGGCGAGCACACGGCCCGGTCGGGAACATTCCTGAGAGCAAGCGCGTAGTTGTTCGTTCCGCGGGCGGCAAAAAGAATGTCGCCGTCGCCAAGCCAGCTCACAGGCCGTCTGCCGGGAAGCTCGACGCGCGGAACCCCGGCCCAATCGACCGAGGCGCCGTCGGCCACATCCCGCATCTGGACGAAGCTGACGTCGCCGGCGGGAAGCGCATCCGCCGCTGTGCGAAGGGGAAAGCCGGCGGTGACCGATGCCAGCGTTCCGAGATTAAGTTTTAATGCATCAATCGTCATGATGCACGATAATTAGGCGGCCAGCCGTAGTCTGTCAAGAGGCGATGCAGCATCAAGCTTGCTGCAAAAAATCCGGGCGATTGGGCGCGCGTTTGAGGTTTCGGCTCGCTGCCTCTTCCTTCGGTAGCGGCCTGGCCCAGCCAATCGCGGAGAAAGCTCCCAGCGACCTACCTCTCCCACGCCATCCCGGCGATCCGCTGATCCTTGCTGAACGCCTCCGGCGCCATCGAAAATCTTCCCTCCCCGAATTCCTCAATCGCGTGGACGCCGGCAGCGTTGAACCAGAGTTTCCAGGATTGATGGCGTTTCGGTTTCTTCGCAGCGAGGCCGCGACAGTCGAGCAAGGCGCCGTTCATGCGGGTCTCCGGATCGCGCACGGAATGATAAAGGATGAGATCGACGCCCTCGCCTCGCGCCTTTTCTTCGAGCGCCTGGCAGCCGGAATAATCGTTCAACTCCGTCCACAGATCACTTGCTGCGTTGAATGGCGCTGATGTCAGATCGATCGCCGACTTTGTCGCGAGAGGCACATCAAACAGCGTGTACTCATTGGGGTTCGCCGGAAAGGGCGTCGCGGCTGAGTCCGCGTAGAAGAGGAGGATATGAAACGCCGTCTCGATGACCGCGGTCTGCGGCGCAGCGGAGGCGTAGAAAACGCCCGGCGTCTTGCCGGCCCTTCGAAACCGCGAGCCTTTGGGATAGAGCCCGTAACGGAACGGCGTCATGTAAAGATAGTGAAGGCCTTCGCATTCAGGCGGCGCTGGCGGCTTCGTTTCTTCAAGGATGTCTTCAAGGAGGCGCTGCTCTTCGAGCGTATCGACGAGGGCGAGCGTCGAGACGAGGTGTTGCGCCTCGACGCAGCGCCAGAAGACGCCCTTGAACGGCCTTCGGTCAGATCGGAGCGCGTCGTGCGTCCAGATAGGCAAGGCCATTGGTCAATCCGGAAACGGTTTGAATGAGATCGGCCGGGGCGCCGCCAAGGGCGGCGTTCTCACCGCGCAGCCACGCTGTCCTCACAGCATTGTCGCCGCCGGCGATCGCATCGAGCGACCGGAAAAACCGCACCAGCAACGCCGCAAGCTCGTAAGACTTATCTTTCATCCCAAGGACATAGTCGCCCTTGCGCATCCGGCTCATGGTCGCGGGCGAGACGCCGATGATAGAGGCGAGCTCCGCCGAGGTGAGACCGAGCGCGTCGCCGGCGCGAACGACCGCCTTGGTCAGGACGCGCGCCTTTTCGGGGGCATTGTTGGTCGCCAACTGAGGAGCGAGCGCCATGGATAGAGCCTTTCCTGTGGAAGAAGATATAGATGTACTTTCCCAAGAAATCAACTGGCCAGGCCAGCCGGGCGCTCTGGGCACGGCCCTGTCGGATATGAGTAAGTAAAAACAATGGGTTGAATACCTCGCGCCGAAATTGGCGCCGGTTGGCGGGTCCGGCCGTCGGCCTATGACATTGAGACAAATCCAGCGCAAAAACGCTGATAAGGCGGCCTTCGCGCCATTTATTGCCCAGAACACGGCAGTCGTCGCCTCACCGCCCCAGTCCCCGCTCTATTCCGATATCCCAGGCAACGCCGCCGCGGCGGAGAACCGCGGAGATTTCGAGGCCGCGCCGGGCCTCAATCGCCTCGCGCCAGGGAAGGAGCGTGAACTCTTTCGAGCGTTCGACCAGCGCGTAACGCCCGGAGGCGAGATCGAAGGGGCGGAGATAAACGCCGGAGAAGCGCTCGCCCTCGACCGGCTCGATGAAGGATTTACCGAGGCGTTTTTCGAGCCGTGCACCTTCCCTAGCGACCGCGTCGCGTTGCAGAGACGCGAGTGCGCGACGGTCAACCCGAAAGGCGCCGTCCGCGTCTTCGGCGAGGCCTTGCGCCAGGAGCCAGCGCCGCCGCGCGCCGAGCGCGTCTTTCAGCTCAGCGCCAAAGCCGTGGCCTGTCGCTTCGATCGAACGTTTTCCGTCAAGCGCATCATCGAGGAATGTCGCCCCCGGCGCGCTTTGCAATTGTTCAAGCGTCACGAAGGAGAGAACACGGACATTCGCCGCGCCCTTCCCGCTTTCGAACTCGGCGGCGCGTTTCAGATAATCCTCTGGCACGCGCCAGGAGCCGTCCGGTTCGCGCTCGACGATGCCGGCTCGGCGCAACGCTTCGAGCCGCCGCTTGTGCGCGAGTCGGTATTCGGGCGTCGATCGCGGGTCGGCGCGTTCTTGCAACGCGTCCGAATATACGCCGCCATTTCGCTCCGCGATCGCGGCGATGACGTGATCGGATTTGCGGGCCGCGCCTGCTTCTCGCCGGATCTCAACGATTGCCTCATTCGGCGGCGTAAAAGAATCGCCCGAAACAACCGCGACATGCCATTGCTTGCCGTCGGCGCCGTCGATCGCGAGGAAGCGCTTCTCATGGGCGTCGTCCGACGCGCCTGAGCCGGCGACGCGGCCGATCAAAACCGGCGGCGCAACTTCCGCCGCATAATCGCGCATCGCCGCCGGCGAGAAGCGGGTCCCGAGCGCCTGTCCCATGGAGCGGATGATGTCGCCGCGCCGGCCCATGTCGCGCAAGGTATCTTCATGGCGCGGCGACAATCGCCAGCCATCGGACGCGCGCGTCGCGAGCCCCATGGTTTCAAGGGTTTTGAGGCGCGCGTTCAGGAGCTTCGTGCGGAAGCGCTCATAGATCGTGCGCGGCTGCTTCAGATCGATGACGCCGCCTACCGCCAGTTCCTCGAGCTCGCGATCGATCGAGGTGAAGCGGTCTTTGCCCGCCTCCAGGAGGCGCGCCCTGGCGATGTCAAGATCGCTGCGGTCTCCCAGCTCCAGGGTCGCGAGTTCCTCCGCGCGCCGCCTGAACCCTTGCGTGATGTAATTGCGGGCGATGACGAGATTCTCTCCGTCATCGGCGCATCCCCGCAGGACGATATGGATATGCGGGTGATCGGTATCGTGGTGATTGACGGCGACCCAGTCGAGTTTCGTTCCCAAATCGCGTTCCGCCGCCGCCATGACGCCGCGCGTGAATTTGTTGAGGTCCTCAAGCTCGCCGGCATCCTCCGGCGACACGATGATCCGGAACTGATGACGGTCGCTCTTCCCTTCTTCCAGGAACGCCGCGTCATCGACGCCGTCGCGCTGCGGCCCGTAGAGTTTGCCCGGCGTACCGTCCTTCTGCGCGCCGTCGCGCTGGATATAGCGAAGATGCGCGCGGGCTTTCGGGATGCCGTTCTTGCCCAAGCGCACCGAGCGGATTTTGACGGCGACGCGGCGCGCGCGAAATTTCGCGAAGGGGTGAGCCTTCATCGAGAGAGCGGCGGCGATCCCGGCGCCGCGCCCGATATGCGACAGCGAATAGCCTCGCCCCGAGCGCTTAGCGAGCGCGCCGGGCCGAGCCTTCTCCATCGCGGCCGCGAGCTTGGCCGCATAGCGCTTTGCTGAACGCCCGCCCGCTGAGCGGATGCGGCCGAGTCGCGGGCGGAAATCGTCGTCGGCGCCGCTCATAAAGCGATGCGCATCGATGCACAGGACGCGGTCGGCCATGTGCATGGAAATGAGACGTGCAGACTGGCTTTGCACATGACTATGTGCAGAGCCCTTAATCTTGCCATCCTCCGCCTGCCTCCTATCTCGTCCATCACCGCTCGCTCTCCAAGACCCAAAGCGGAACCGCGACGCTGATAACATCATCGAAATGGGTCGCCCCGAAATACCGTCCGTCGAGGGAGTTTTTCGGGTCGTTCAGAAGAAAACTCTCATTCGCCGACAGCGAAAAGCAGCCGACCCAAGCGGGGAGAATGCGGCCCGCAGAATCGACCGGAAGGGCGTCGGCGACACGAATACCGTCGATGAATATTCCCTCCCCTTTCCGGCAAATCTTCGCGCCGGGAAGCGCGGCGACGCGTTTCAGGAGCGGGATGTTTTCGGGGAGATAACCCCGCTCGGCGATGAGAATTTCAACGTCTCGATTGGGCTGGACCAGTACGTAATCGCGAATTTCCGGTGCGCGCATCTCAATTCGATAGAGCCCGATCGGAGCGCTCGCCGAGGCGTTCCAGACGAGGCGCGGCGTGAATTGGGTGACGCTCGCAAGCCCCAGCGCCGCAATAGAAACGCCGCTTAGCGCGAACGCCAGGAGACGCCGCCGCCGCATCACGAATTATCCTTGTCCGACCGAGACCGGTAGCGCCGATCGTTTGACCACTCCTCAAGATCCTCGATGTGATAGACGACGCGCCCGCCATGTTTGCGATAGGGCGGTCCCTTGCCGGTAACGCGGAAATTCTCGAGGGCGCGACGGGTGATCCGGAGGTAGTCCGCCGCCTCGTCGGGGTGCAGGAAGGGGGTCTCTCCAAGACTCTCCTGCTCAGGCCGTTCTTCGCTTCCTGAATGTTTTGCGACCATGGACTTCATCGCCTCCTCGGATTATCGCGCCCCACGCTGAAACGAGCGCAAACGCGTTCGAACGCCGACCGCATCTTGGCGCCGGGAATCTGAATCCGGGAGCGGATCGCTATTCAAAAACAGGGGGTCATTATTCTAATTTTGAGGGGTCTTATTCCGCCTGCGAATAATTTATTCGCCTGCTGAATAATTCTCCGAAAAAGAGAAAAATTCGCGTATCCGGTGTGGCAAGCCGCGACGGTTTTTCTTGCGCCCGCTCGTTTTCGAGATCAGACTTTAAGGCGTCATTGGGAGCAGTTTTCGATGCTCGAATTCGGGGCGCTGTTGCGGGTCTATCGGGCCCTTCGCCATCTCAGCCAGGAAGAAATGGCCGAGCTGTTGTTCGTCAGCCAGCCCGTTTATTCGCGGATGGAAGCGGGCAAAAAAGCGATCTCGATGAGGATACTGCAGCGCGTCGCCGACCGGGCTGGCTATCGGATCGAGACGCTTGTTCTCGCGCATCTCCTGCTCGACGAAAATCTCGAAGCGATCGAGAATGGCCCGCGCGACGGCGCTGCAGAAGCGCTGCTCGCGATCGCCGCGGAGTATCGGCGCCGGTGTCCGCCGGGCATC
Source organism: uncultured Alphaproteobacteria bacterium (assembly GCA_937895955.1). Lineage (GTDB taxonomy): Bacteria > Pseudomonadota > Alphaproteobacteria > Caulobacterales > Parvularculaceae > Amphiplicatus. The sequence continues at coordinate 5,991 of CALAZI010000016.1, forward strand.
AAGGACAGCGCCGCGCTCGGGGTTCTCATCGGCGCGACGCCGCACCTCAAAGTCATCACGGACGATAGCGCATGAGCGACGTGACAAAGCCCCGGATCGACCTTATTTCCTTCGGCGCGCTGAAATCACGCGACGGATCGCCGATGAAGCTTGATCTTTTCGAAGAGGCGGAATGGCGCCGGAAGATGTCGGAACCGGCGGCTGACGGCTCCATCACCGTGACGCTGTCGACGGGCAAGACCGTTACCGTCAATTCGCAATTCCTGGCGTTCCTGCGGCTCCTCGCCGAGGAACTCGCCGAGGACGATCCGCTGCTGAATTAGCCGTTTCGCGGCGGTGTCAGGCGCTGCCTCTGCATAATTCCGGAATGACGCGCCGCAAGGTCTATCCGGCCATGAAATTCGCGCGCCAGCCCGTGAGCGGCGTCTGCGAATTCGCCTGGCGTTGGCGGAGATGCAAGCGGAGCAATGAATCGCCGATGAGATAAAGAAGCGTCAGTTCGAACAACCGATTGAGCGTGAACAGCGTCCACCAGGTGGATAATTCGGCGGACAAGGCGGCTGTGATGAAGGCGATTTCGACAAGGTGAATGAGGCAGAGCGCGGCCGCCAGTATTCGACGCTGCGCCATTCGCCAGAAGCAGAAGGCTAGCATCGCATCAAGCGCGATGGCGACGAGATAATGGGCCGGCAGTTTCAGGTAGAAGAAAGAGAATGTTCCGACCAGCCAGGCGCCGGCGATGAGCCTGGCGGCAGTACGGATGACGCGTGACCGCGAGAGGAACGCCGCGCCAAGCGTGAGCAGCACCAAGGCCGCGTAAAAGGCGACGACCAAAAGATCGCCCGACAGGTCCTCTTTGCAATAGCTGAAAATACACTGCATCGATCCCCCCCACCCGCAAAACTTTGATGCGCAAGGCGCGATGCAGCTTCGATGCCAGTAATGAGGGGTGGACGCGTAACGCCGCCGATTTTCAGTGACACGAATTCGTGATCAACCTGGCTTTTTTGGTGAACTCCAGAGACGCAAGAAAAGCCCCCGCGCGCATCACACGCGGGGGCGAAAGCGCCCCGCCTTGCGGCGGGGCGCGGATCGCGCGTGCGATCAGTCGCCGCTGCGGCGACGATTCGGGCGCGACCAGATGAGGTCGTATTCGCCGCTTTCCATCTCGCAGAGATTGGCGAGGATCGGCGCGGCGAGCGAAGGATCGTCGAGGCGGACCGAGAGATAGCTGCGGTTCTCGTTCGACGTTTTCTTCCATGCGGCGCCGATCTCCGCGCGACCGGCGAAAATGCGGAAGTCGGGCGCTTTCTCACTTGTCTTCTCGGCCGGTTTGACCTGGACGTTGGCGTCGAGGGTCAGGGTCGAGACCGATCCGGTGAAGCCGTCGCCGGTTTTGGTGAAGGTGCCGATCGTAGCCATTTTCGTCTCCATTCTTAGTTCGGGCCGCCCATCGCGGCCTCGATGGCGATCGGCAAGGCGAAGGCGAACGCCGACGCAGTCGGAACGACCCGGAGCGCAAGCGGAGGACGGCAGGCGGCGAAGTTTCTTGCCTCGCGAGGAATGGCGGCTTTCTTCGGCCGCCAGGGGAAGAAAGTTCGGGCGCCGCCGTTGCGTCAAAGGCGTCGAGGCGAAGCCGACCTTCGCCTAGATCAGGCCATTCGAGGTTGCGATCGGCCGGCGCGCGATTGCAGGGAGACGACTGGCGCCCGCGGACCCGCACGAAAAACGCGATTGCCGTTCGGGGGTGCCGGCTGAGGCGTTCATCCCTCCGACGCTACAGGTTCCGGCCGCTGAACGACGGAAGAAATTCACAGAACGGACTTTGCGAAAACCCGCCGTGCGCGCGGGGCCAAGACTGAGAAGACGAAGTAACCGCACTTGTCATTCGGGGTGACTGCGGCCTGGAAGCGCGTCCAGTCGATCAAGATCCGTGAAAAACGCAGCGGCGCATCGTACAAGGATTCCGACCGCAACCGGCGTACCACAGATTGCTTATTGGCAATCGCGAAGCGCCGCCCGGCCGCGAAAGGACCTCCTGGATGTACTATCTTGTCGTGAAAGCGGTGATTTCGGCGATCCTCATCGTCGCGGTTTCGGAGGTCGCCAAACGCAGTCCGGCATTCGGCGCGCTTATCGCCTCGCTGCCGCTTGTGTCGGTTCTCGGCATGATCTGGCTGTGGCGCGACACGAGCGATTCGACGCGTCTCGCTAACCATGCCGAGGCGACATTCTGGTATGTGTTGCCGAGCCTGCCGATGTTTCTCGTGATCCCGGCGTTGCTGCGCGCGGGCATCCCGTTCTGGCTGACGCTCGGCGCAGGCGTAGCGCTGACGGGCGTACTTTATCTGGCGATGACGTTTGTGCTCGCGCGCTTCGGCGTCTCGCTTTGATGAGACAGGCGTAAGGGTCGCTGCGGCCATCCATTACAGGACGCGCTTCACCTCGCTGTAGTCCCCGCGCGTCCGCAACGTCACCGTCATCGGCGCGCCGGAGCGGTTTCGCCAGAACCAGCCATGACTACCGTCGAACGCGGCGACAAGGTCGCCCTCGAGCCGCGCTGCCGATCCTTTTCCGTAGCCGTGATAGCTGACGCCCGGCCGGTCGCCATGCGTGTCGTAATTTACGCGCGCGCCGTCGGTGAACCAAAGGAATTCCGCCGCTACGCCTTCCTTCATCACAAGCTTGAACTCGGCGGCGGCGTCCGGCGCGAGCGTGAAGGACACTTCGTCCTTCCAAAGCGCAACCGCTGGCGCAGCCTCGGCGGCCGCTTGGAAAGTGGGCTTCGCAGCGAGCGTCTCGAGGGACGGCGGAGCGTCGCTCTGGTCGTCGGGCAGAGCAGCAGCAACAACGGGCGCGGCCGAATCAGTGGCTTCCGCTTCCCTCGCGAGCTGCTGCTTGATACGCCCCATCTCGGTCAGGCCGAAAACTGACCCGAGGCGCGTCGGGTCGACGCCATACTCCGCCGGCAGAACGATCGTGACCAGAAGAATCGCAGCGACGAGCGCGGCGACGCCTGTTGATTTGAGCAATCGGCTGGTTGAGGGTAATTCGGACGGATCCGGTTTTTTGGCGTTATACAACGGGCGATCTCCTGTCAGACGATGAACAATCCGGCGAGCTGGTAGCCGGTCAATAAAAAGCCGAGCGTCATCAGGATGACGTTTGCCGCGTAAGCGTGGCGCCAGAACCCGTCTGTGCGCCGCCAGAAGCCCATGACGATCAGGATGGCGCCGAGCGCGAGAAGCTGACCGGCTTCAACGCCGATATTGAAGGCGATCAGATTGCCGAGCAGGCCGTCTCGCGACAGCTCGAAATCCTGCAACTTCGTAGCGAGGCCGAATCCGTGAAACAGCCCGAAAATCAGCGTCGCGGCGCGCGTGTCCGGCTGGAAGCCGAACCAACGCTGATACGCCCCGAGATTATCGAGGGCTTTGTAGACGACCGAAAGGCCGATGATCGCGTCAATGAGAAAGGGATTGATCGAAACGCCCGACAGCACGCCGAAGATGAGCGTTGCGGAATGGCCGAGCGCGAACATCGTGACGTAAACGCCGATATCCTTCATCCTGTAGAGGAAGAAGATGACGCCGAACAGGAACAGCAGGTGATCGTATCCGGTCACCATATGCTTGGCGCCGAGATAGAGGAACGGACCGAAGAGAAGGCCGGTCGTTTCCTGAATGTAGCCCTTGTCGCCTTCGGGCACGCCGTGGGCGAAGGCGACGTTGAACGCGCTGGCGGCAAGAAATGCCGCGATCGCCGCAAGGAAGCGGGCATAGCAGCGGCGCGGCCGGCGATCGTTAGACGACATGGTCAAATTCTCCGTGATAGCGGTCTTGCGGCGGCGGGTTCAGGGAGGCGGGCGCCTCGTCTCCGGAGCGATCGTCCGTGCGCCAACCGGTAGAGCGCCGGCAGCACGATAAGGGTCAGCGCAGTCGATGAAATAATCCCGCCGATGACGACGGTCGCGAGCGGGCGCTGCACTTCCCCGCCGGCGCCGACATTGAACGCCATCGGGATGAAGCCGAGGCTGGCGACGAGCGCTGTCATGAGGACCGGCCGAAGCCGCGTCAGCGCGCCCTCACGGATCGCCTCGTCGAGAGGCCGGCCTTCCTCGGCGAGCGACCGGATGAATGTCATCATGACGACGCCGTTGAGGACCGCGACGCCGGACAACGCGATGAAGCCGACGCCGGCGGAGATCGAGAGCGGCATGTCGCGCAAGAGGAGCGCGAAGACGCCGCCGGTCAGCGCGAGCGGCACGCCGGAGAAGACGATCGCGGCGTCCTTCACCGAGCGGAACAGCGCAAACAGGAGACCGAGGATCAGCAAGAGCGTCACCGGGACGACGAGCGCGAGGCGCCGCGCGCCCGAAATCAGCTGTTCAAACGTCCCGCCGTAGCCGACCCAATAGCCGGGCGGAAATTCGACCTCGCGGTCAATGCGCGCGCGCAGGTCGCCGACGAAGGAGCCGAGATCGCGGCCGCGGACATTCGCGGTGACGACGGCGCGGCGCTTGCCATTCTCGCGGCTGATCTGGTTGGGGCCGACGAGAAGCGAGACTTTCGCCACCTCCTGTAACGGCACGAATCCCCGGACGCCATCTTCGGCGCCGGGGAGTGGAATGCGCAGCCGCCCGATCTCGTCGATATTCTGGCGCAAGGTTTCTGGCAGCCGCACGACGATATCGAAGCGCCGGTCGCCTTCGAAGATCTGCCCCGCGCCTGCGCCGCCGAGCGAGGCGGCGAGCACATCTTGCAGGTCGGCGACATTGAGCCCGAAGCGCGCGAGCGCGGCGCGGTCGGGGTCGATCTGCAAGACCGGCAGTCCCGTGATCTGTTCGGATTGCACGTCCTCCGCGCCCGGCGTCCCGGCGATCACGGTTTCGATCTGACCAGCGACGCCCTGCAATTCGCCGAGATCGTCGCCATAAACCTTGACGGCGACATCGGCCCGGACGCCGGAGATCAGCTCGTTGAAGCGCATCTGGATCGGCTGGGTGAATTCGTATCGGTTGCCCGGAATCTCGTCGACCGCGCTTTGCATCTCCGCGACGATGGCCGCGCGAGGCTTGCGCGGGTTCGGCCAGTCCTTGCGGTCCTTCAAAAGGATGAAGGTGTCAGCGACGCTCGGCGGCACCGGGTCGGTCGCGATCTCGGCGGTGCCGATCTTCGAGACGACGCGCTCGACCTCCGGAAATTGGCGCAGGCGCGCTTCGAGCGCCGTCTGCATGCTGATCGCCTGGGAAAGGCTCGTTCCCGGAATGCGCAAGGCATGCATGGCGATGTCGCCCTCATCGAGATTGGGGATGAACTCCGATCCCATGCGCGAGGCGGCAAACCCTGTCACGACAACAAGAGCCGCCGCGCCGCCGATCACGGCGAAGCGGAACCGCAGCGCGAGATCGAGCAACGGCGCATATGCCGCCCGCGCGCCGCGCATGACCGGACTTTCTTTTTCCGAGATCTTGCCCTTGACGAACATCGCGACCGCTGCGGGCACGAACGTCAGCGACAGGATCAGCGCCGCCGTCAACGCGGTCACGACCGTGAACGCCATCGGGTGGAACATTTTTCCTTCAATGCCCGACAGCGCGAAGATCGGCACATAGACAAGCGTGATGATGACGACGCCGAAGATCGACGGCTTGATCACTTCGACGGTCGCGGCCTCTGCGAGAGAAAAGCGCTCCTCGCGCGAGAGCAGCCGCCCGAGCCGGTGCTGTTCGAGCCCAAACCGCCGGAGGCAATTCTCGACGATGATGACCGCGCCATCGACGATCAGCCCGAAATCAAGCGCGCCAAGGCTCATGAGATTGCCGGAAATCCTGTTCTCTACCATGCCGGTGATGGTGAGGAGGAGCGACAGCGGGATGACCGCCGCGGTGATCAGCGCGGCGCGCACATTGCCGAGCAGAACAAAGAGCACGACGATGACCAGCATCGCGCCGACGACGAGATTTTCCTCTACGGTCTTGATGGTGCGCTCGACCAGCGCGGTGCGGTCATAGATCGGTTTCGCCACAACGCCGGGGGGCAGCGCTTTCGCGGCCTCCTCAAGGCGCGCCCCGGCGGCCCGGGCGACGATGCGGCTATTCTCGCCGACCAGCATGAAGACTGTGCCGAGCACGATCTCCTTGCCGTCTTCGGTCGCGGCGCCCGTGCGCAGTTCCTCGCCGATCGTCACATCAGCAACATCGGCGATCCGGATCGGAACGCCGCCGCGATTGGCGACGATGATGGACTTCAAATCCTCGACGCTGCCCGCCTGTCCGGTCGAGCGCACGAGCCATTGTTCGCCAAAGCGTTCGACATAGCCGGCGCCGATATTGGCGTTGTTGGCCTCAACCGCCGCGACGACGTCACTCATGGAGAGATGCGCGGCGGCGAGGCGGTCGGGCCAGGGCGTTACATGATATTGGCGGACATGTCCGCCGACGGTATTCACTTCGGTGACGCCGGGCGTCGTCCTGAGCTGCGGGCGGATCACCCAGTCCTGCAGCGTGCGCAAATCCTCTGGCGTCCAGGCGAAGCCGTCAGGCTTTTTCGCGCCAGCTTCGGCCTCGACGACATACATGAAAATTTCACCGAGGCCCGTCGCGATCGGTCCAAGTTCCGGTTCGATTCCCGCCGGCAATTGGCTACGGACACCTTGCAATCGCTCATTGATGAGCTGGCGCGCGAAATAGATGTCGGTTCCATCCCTGAAGACGGCCGTTACTTGCGAAAGTCCGTAGCGCGAGATCGAGCGCGTATAGGTGAGGCCCGGCACGCCGGCGATCGCGGTCTCGACCGGAAACGTCACGCGCTGCTCGGCCTCCAGCGGCGAGAACCCAGGTGCTTCGGAATTGATTTGCACCTGGACATTGGTGATGTCCGGCGTCGCGTCGATCAGAAGCCGCTGGAAGTTCCAGACGCCGACGGCGGCGAGCAAGACTGCGAGCGCGAGCACGACCCAGCGATGGCGGATGGAAAGGCGGATGAGGGCGTCGAGCATGCTTCGTGCTCCCTAGTGATCGTGACTGGCGCCGGACTTCTCGACGTCCTGGCGGATGAGAAACGCGTTCTTCGCGACATACTCGACGCCGGGATCGACGCCGCCCAGAACCTCGGTCCATTCCGGCGTTTGACGGCCCAGCTCCAGCATGCGGACCTCATAGGTGTCGCCGACGCGTGCGAAGACGACGGTGAAGTCGCGGAAGCGCTGCAACGCTTCCGTTTTTACGGCGAGCGGAACGTCCGACTTGCCGATGACGACGACGCCTTCGACCGCCTGACCAGGCCGCCAGGTGAGATTTTCGTTTGGCAATTCGACATGCGCGACAATGGTCTGGGTCATCATGTCGGCGGAATGCAGCACGGCCTCGATCGCCGCTTCGGCCGATGCCTCGCCATCGAGGCTTCGAATGGTCACTTTCTGGCCGGCGGCGAGGCGTTCGGCGTCTCTTGGATAAACATAAAACTGGGCGCGCACCTGCGTCGCGTCGGCGATGACATAGAGCGGCGCTTCGCCGGCGACATCGCCGACATTGGCGCGGCGCTCGAAGACGACGCCGGCGATCGGCGCCGGGATCGCGTAGGTCTGGAGACTGCTGCTGGCGGTGACCTTGGCGAGGACTTCGCCTTTCTCAACGCGTTCGCCGATCTTCTTGGTCATTTCTACAATGCGGCCCGGAAACCACGCGGCGATTTCGGCGCGGCCCTGCGGTTGCAGTTCGACACGGCCGGCGAGGTTCACCGTCTCTTCAATGGTGGCGGGACCGGCTTTCTCGACCGCCACGCCGGCGGCGTCCGCTTGCGCGCGGCCGAAGCTCGTGCGTCCTTCATAGGACGGGTAGTCCCAAGCATGCGCCTTGCCGTCATGAGTCGCACGAACTGAAACATCGAAACTGTGCGGCTCGGCGACAACGGCGTCGCCGCGCAGGAAATCTTCCTGCGGCGCGAACGCGAAGCGGTCGTTGGCTCCGCCAAGCCGCCCGAGTTCGATGGTCAGATCAACGCCGGCCGGATCGAGCGGCTTGTTGTTGAGGTACGGATAGACGCGGTATTCCGGATCGACGCCGTCCTCGAAGATCGTCACTTCGACCGCGAACTCGCCATCGCGCAGCATCCGGCCGCGATGGGGTCCGCGCTCATAGTCAGCCGCGGCCGTCTCGGCATGGCTTTCTTCGACAGGGGCAGTCGCGGCGCCGCATCCGGCGAGCGCGAGCAGCGCGGCGAGCGGCGCACCGCGCAGGACTGTGAGGAACTGGGTTGTCATTCGGAACTCTCCACTAACGACGTTGTCGGCATGGCGCCGTTGAGGCGCGCGAGCCGGATTTCAGCTTTCTGAAAGGTTGCGAGCGCGGCGATTTGCCGTTCGCGCGCTTGGGTCAACGCCGCCTCCGCATCGAGAACTTCGATGTAGGAAAGCCCACCTTGGGCGTAGGCGGACAGGGTCTCGCTGTGCGCCTGCTCCGTGCCCGGAATGATGCGCGTCGCATAGGCCTCTATCTCGCCGCGTGCGGCCGTCGCCTGCGAGGCTAGATAAGCGGTTTCGCGCGCTAATGCGCGCTCGCGCGCCTTCAGTTCATAGTCGGCGCGCCTCTCCTTCGCGCGCGCCGATGCGATGGCGCCGGCATTCCGTTTCCAGATCGGCAAGGGCACGCTGACGCCGACGATGAACGCGGAACTATCAGACTGGCGCAATTGCCGGAAGCCGGCGGTGACGCTCGGGTCCGGCTTTTGCTTCGCGCGTTCGACATCGACCTCGGCCGCCGCGCGCGCGCGCTCCGCTTCGGCAAGTGCGATGTCAGCTGAAATCGTTTCCGTAGCGCCGCGAAGCGCGATGGTCTCGAACGATCGGGCGTCGAGGCTGAAAGTGGTTTCGCCGCCCCAATAGCTTGCCAGCGCCGCTTTCGCCGCTGCCGCGCGCGCTATCGCGCCGGCTTCAGTGGTCTCAGCTTCCGCCAGTTGCGCGGCGACGCGCGATCCGGCGGCCGCGGGGTCGCGAGCCGCGGCGACCCGGCGGGCGACCGCCGCTGACAGCTCCCGCGCGGTTGCGACGCGGCGCGTCGCGATCCGGGCCAGCGCCTCGGCCGCCTGCGCGTCGACAAAGGCGGCTTCGACCGCCTCCTGAAGGTCGGCGCGCGACAAGCCTGCACGGAGCAACGCGGCCGCGGCCTCTCCTTGCGCGGCGCGCCGTCGCGCGCGCCTGTCGCCGCCGAGCGAGAACTCCTGGCTCAGGGAATAGGTCGCCTGTGCGCCATCGACCCCGGAAAACGTGTCCGTGCCGCCGAAATCTTCGAGCAGCACGTCGAGCGTCGGATTGGCGCGCGCGCCCGCCTGGAGGACTAATGCTTCAGCGGCGTTCGCGCCCTCGCGCGCCGCCGCAACGCCCGGATCGTCGCCCAGCGCGCGGCGCACCGCTTCCAGGCGGGTCAAGGTTTCTTGCGCCTGCGCGGGCGCGCCGGTGATGAGGGCGATCCCCCAAAGGGTCGCCGAGATAACGAGTCGCAAGGAGTTCCTCCTCTGTCGCAAACGATGAAGGCGCCACTATGCGCGGCGTCGGCGTTTCGATCAGAGGGATGTGCGGGGAGGCTTGAAGGGAGACTCGTCCCGGGCTTTGGACGACAGTCTGTCGGGATCGAAGAAATACGCGCGCTGCGACGCAAGCGCGATACTGAGGACGCTCAGTGAATCGGCCGGGCCGAATTGCGGCGCAGCGTGCGAATGAAAGCCGCTTTCGTGATGGTCCGAGGCCGGTTCCAGGGGATCGCCGACTGGTGCGCGGAAGCCGGCGTCGGCAAAATCCTCGTGATGGTCGGCGTCACCGTGCCGATGATCGTCGCCGAGGACATGGACATCGTGAAATCCCGAATAGGTGTGCGCATGCGCGGTCGAGGTCGCGACCGCGCCGTAGAGGGCGAGAGCGACTGTCATCAGGACCGCGAGGCATCGGCGCAAGCAGAACATAAGACGGTTCTACACAGAATTTCTTAACGTGTCATATAAGGCGACAAGCGGGAATTTGGCCCTTGGCGGCCAAATCAGGGGACATAAGGGGCTTGCGATGCTCGCCGAGCGGCAAGTCAATCACTTTTCCCCCGGCGGTAGGCGAGCAGGCGCAGCGCGTTGGCGACGACGATCAGCGTCGAGCCCTCGTGGACGACGATCGCCGCGCCGATGTTAAGTCCGAAGAGCGTCGCCGGGATGAGAAGCGCCACGACGCCGAGGCTCGCCCAGAGATTCTGTTTGATGATCGCGCTCGTCTGCCGGCTGAGGCCAAGGGCGAAGGGCAGATGGCGCAGATCGTCCGCCATCAGCGCCACGTCGGCGGTTTCAAGCGCGACATCGGAGCCCGCTGCCCCCATGGCGACGCCGACCGTCGCTTCGGCGAGCGCCGGCGCATCGTTGACGCCGTCTCCGACCATGGCGATGGCGCCATCGCCGCGTAGTTTGCGAATGTAAGCGACCTTGTCCTCCGGCATCAGCGCACCGCGCGCCTCGTCAAGCCCTACCTTCATGGCGATGGCGTCTGCGACTTTCTGGTTGTCGCCAGTCAGCATGATCATGCGCGCAACGCCGAGCTTGCGAAGATCCGTGATGACGGCGGCTGCAAAGTTGCGTTCGACATCGATAAGCCCGAGAACGCCGAGCGATCGTTGCTCGCGCTGGACGATCATCACGGTGCGGCCGTCCTGCTCCAGGCGGCGCGCCGCTTCCCGAACGTCGTCGGACATCGCCAGCGCGTTCTCCCCGTCGAACATCGCCGGCTTGCCGATGTGAACGATGGCGCCGTCGATACGGCCCTTGACGCCATTGCCGGTGATGCTTTCGACGCCCTTCGCGATCAGCCGCGGTGCGGACCCGAGTTTAGGCGACGCGTCGCGCACGACGGCGGCGGCGAGCGGATGATCGCTCTGTTCCTCGATGGCGACGGCGACGGCGAGGAGTTCAGCTTCGGCGACGCCGTTCGCCGGAACGATATCGACAAGCCTCGGCTTTCCTTCCGTCAGCGTCCCGGTCTTGTCGAACGCGACGACGCTCAGCGTTCCGAGATTTTCAAGCGCGGCGCCGCCCTTGACGAGAACGCCGCCGCGTCCCGCGCGGGCGATGCCGCTGAGGATCGCGCTCGGAACAGAGATCGCGAGCGCGCAGGGGCTTGCGGCGACGAGGACCGCCATGGCCCGGTAGAAGCTCTTGGAGAACGGCTCATCGACGACGACCCACGCGCATAGCAGAAGACTGACAAGCTCCAGTACGCACGGAACGAAGAGGCGCTCGAAACGGTCCGTGAAGTTCTCCGTCGGCGAGCGCTGCAGCTGCGCGTCCGCGACCATGCGTGCGACGCGGGCGACCGTCGATTCAGCGGCTGGCCTTGCAACATAGACGTCGATCGCGCCGGCGCCGTTGATTGTTCCAGCGAAGACGCGGTGCTCAGCCGAAATTTTTGCGAACTCGGCCGCATCGGGTCTGCCGGCGATCGGGCGCTTATCGACGGGCGCGCTTTCGCCCGTGACAGGCGCCTGATTGATGCTGCTTTCTCCGACAACAACAACGCCGTCCGCCGGCAAGCGCTCGTTGGGCCTGACGACGACTAGGTCGCCGACCCGGAGATCTTCGACGGGAACGTGCTTGATTGCGCCGCCGCTGCGCACGTTTGCGCGATCCGGCGCGAGTTTCGCGAGCGCTTCGATTTCGCGGCGCGCACGCCCCATCGCGAATTCCTCAAGCGCATGACCGAGGCTGAAGAGGAACAGAAGGAGCGAGCCTTCCGCCCAGCTTCCGAGCGCGGCAGCGCCGGCCGCCGCGACCAGCATCAGCGTGTCGATCCTGAAGCGCTTCGCCGCGATGTTCCCAATCGCTTCACGCAGCGTGAAGTAGCCGCCGAAGAAATAGGCGGCTGCGTAGAACGGGAGCGCCGCGCCGCCGCCGCGCTCAATCAGCCAGCCGACGGCGAGCGCCGCGCCGGACAAGAACGCGAAGATGAGTTCGCCATGGCGGCCGAAAATCCCGGCGTGCTCATGCAGGTCCAGTTTCGAGTCGCCGCTGCCTCGATGAGGCGACGAGAGCGCCGCCGCATGGTCATCGGGCCTCGGCGGCGCCGGCGCCTGCTCCGTGTAAAGATCGCCATTCGCTTCGACTGGCGCGGTGTTGCGGTTCATGAACTGGATTCCCGAAAGTCATGGAAGCGCCCGCTTACTCCGCCGGGGCCGGTTGCGGCACAAAGACTGGTTCTATCTGGGCGCGGCTCGCGCGCGCCGGCCTCAGCACGAGGCGGCAGATGGCCGGCAACACGAACAGCGTCAGGATCGTCGCGGTGATAAGGCCGCCGATGACGACGGTCGCGAGCGGCTTTTGCACCTCGGCGCCGACGCCATGCGCGATCGCCATCGGGACGAAGCCGATGGCGGGCACGATCCCGGTCATGAGGACGGCGCGGAAGCGTTCGGCCATGCCGTCATGGATCGCGGCGTCAACGGCCATGCCGCCGTCGATACGGGCGTTGATCGCGGTCATGACGACAAGGCCGTTGAGCACGGCGACGCCGGCGAGACAGATGAAGCCGACAGCCGCGGAGATTGAGAACGGCATGCCGGTCAGCGCCAAGGTGAAGACGCCGCCGGCGAGCGCCAGCGGCACGGCGGAGAAGACGGCGCCGGCGGCGCGCAGCGTTCCAAGCGCCATGTAGAGCAGCGCGAAAATGAGCGCGAAGGCGGCCGGGACGACGACAGAAATGCGTTGCGAGGCGCTTTTCAGGTTCTCGAACTGGCCGCCCCAGACGAGCCATGTTCCCGCGGGCAGCGCCACGTCGCGCTCGACGAGGGTCTGCGCCTCGGTGACGAAAGAGCCGAGGTCGCGGCCGCGGACATTGGCCTGCACGACGACGCGGCGCTTGCCGTTTT
>CALAZI010000017.1 GCA_937895955.1 uncultured Alphaproteobacteria bacterium
CGGCGGCTATGAATTCGACGTGCCGCTGCTCGCCGGCGATCACGTCACCGATGATGACGGCACGGGCTTCGTCCACACCGCGCCCGGTCACGGCCAGGAAGACTATATCGCTTTCGTCTCCGCCTTCGGCACGGATGTCGAAATCCCGCATACGGTCGATGAATTCGGCGCCTTCACGAGCGACGCGCCGGGCTTTGAGGGCAAGAAGGTTCTCGTCCTTGAGGGCAAGAAGGCGGGGCAGGACGGCGACGCCAACGGCGCCGTCATCGCCGCGCTGATCGAGCATGGAAAATTGCTCGCGCGCGGGCGTCTCAAACACTCCTATCCGCATTCATGGCGCTCGAAAGCGCCGGTCATTTTCCGCAACACGCCGCAATGGTTCATCGCGCTTGACCGCAAGAAGCCGGATGGGCGCACGCTGCGCGAAGACGCGCTCGCCGCAATCGACGCGACGACGTTCACGCCGGCCGCCGGGAAGAACCGCCTTCGCGCGATGATCGAAGGACGGCCGGACTGGCTCGTCTCGCGCCAGCGCGCCTGGGGCGTGCCGATCGCCATCTTCGTCAATCGCAAGACCGGTGAAATCCTCAACGATCCCGACGTCAACAAACGCATCGTCGATGCGGTGAGGGAGCGCGGCGCCGACGCCTGGTTCGACACGCCGGCGCAGGTGTTTCTCGGCTCGGCTGGTTCCGACAATGAATTCGAAAAGATCGAGGACATTCTCGATGTCTGGTTCGATTCAGGGTCGTCGCATTCCTTCGTGCTTGAAGGGCGCAAGGATCTGAAATGGCCGGCGGACCTTTATCTTGAAGGGTCCGACCAGCATCGCGGCTGGTTTCATTCATCGCTTCTTGAAAGTTGCGGCACGCGCGGCCGCGCGCCCTATGACGGCGTCTTGACGCACGGTTTCGTTCTCGACGAGGACGGCCGCAAGATGTCGAAATCGCTCGGCAATGTCGTCGATCCCGCCGACATCATGAAGGAATACGGCGCCGACATATTGCGCATCTGGGTGGCGAGTTCCGATTATTCCGACGATCTGCGGATCGGCAAGGAAATCATCGGCTCGTCAGTCGATTCCTACCGCAAGGTTCGGAACACGATCCGCTATCTCCTCGGCGCGCTCAGCGGTTTTTCGGCGGCGGAAGAACTTGCGCCGGCGGAAATGCCGGAGCTTGAGCGTTACATGCTGCATCTCGTCGCGAAGCTGAATGACGAGGTGCGCGCCGGCTATGAGGCGTTCGACTTCAAGGGCGTGTGGCGCAAGGTTTTCGATTTCTGCACGCTCGACCTTTCCGCCTTCTATCTCGATATCCGCAAGGACAGCCTTTACTGCGATCATCCGACGGATGTGCGTCGCCGCGCGGCCCGCACCGTGATGAACGCGATCTTCGATCACCTGACCGTATGGATCGCGCCTGTTCTCGTCTTCACGATGGAAGAGGCGCACCGTCATCGCGGCGGCGAGGGGTCTGTGCATCTGCGGCTGTTGCCGGAGACGGAGAAATCATGGCGCGATGAGGCGCTGGCGGCCGAGTGGGCGAAACTTCGGCGCATCCGCCGCGTGGCGACCGGCGCGATCGAAATTGAACGGCGCGAGAAACGCATCGGCGCCAGCCTTGAAGCGGCGCCGACGCTCTACCTCAACGACGACGCGCTTCTCGCCGCCGTCAAGGGACGCGATCTCGCGGAGCTTTTCATCACGTCGGACGTCGCCATTGAAAAAGGCGAGGGGCCTGTCGGCGCCTTCCGTCTTGACGATGCGAAAGGGGTCGCGGTTGTCGTCGCCGAAAGCGCGCATCAGAAATGTCAGCGCTGCTGGCGCTACATGGACGACGTGGGCTCAAACGCCGATCATCCGGACGCTTGCGGACGTTGCGCAGACGCTGTCGACAAGCTTGACGGGAAAGCGGCGTGACAGGCGCGTTGGACGATTTCAGAATGAAAGCCGCGCACTGGCATGCCGATGCGCGCGCCAATCCGCTGTTCGTCTCCGGCCTGATCGGCGCGGGCGCCGTCGCGCTCATCGATCAGGCGACAAAATTCTGGATCGTCAATATCGTTGAATTGCCGATCAAGCGGCGCATCGAAATTTCGTCGATCTTCGATCTGACCTATGTCGAAAATCGCGGCGCGAGCTTCGGGATGCTCGCCGGCGGTCTCGGCTCGCGAATCATCCTGTCTTCGATTTCAATCACCATCGCGACGGTGATGATCGTCTGGCTCGGCCGGCTGAAACGGCGTTTCGCCGCCGCCGGCGCCGCGCTCATTATCGGCGGCGCGATCGGCAATCTCTACGACCGCGTCAGCTATGGTTATGTCGTCGATTTCCTCGATTTTTCGGGGCTGATGTTTCCCTGGGTCTTCAACGTCGCGGATTCGGCGATCAATGTCGGCTTCGTCTGCCTTATTATTGACGCGCTTCGCCACAAGGATTGAAAAGCCGTTTCCTAGGCGCTTTGCGTCGTTTTAATAAAGGCGCTTTGCGCCGGGCGGCGGCCGGCGCTATAACCCCGCCGAACCATGAACGGAGCAGTCGCGTAATGATCGAAGCGAAAATCCTGCGGACGAATGCAGTGCGGACGGGCCTCGCCCTCGGCTTCATCGCCCTTTCGACCGCCGGTTGCGCCGGCATCGGCAAGGCGATCGGCGGCGGCAAGAACCCGCCCGATGAATTCGCGATTGCGACCAAAGCCCCCCTCGTCGTGCCGCCGGATTACGCGCTCCGCCCGCCGAAACCCGGCGAATCGCGGCCGCAGGAACTTTCTCCTTCCGAGCGCGCGCGTCAGGTGCTGCTCGGCGATGCGAGCGCCGCCCCCCCGACCGTCGGCGAGCAGCAATTGCTGCAGCAGGCGGGCGCGACTGTCGCCGACCCGAATATCCGCGCGGTCCTCGACGCGGAAAACGGCGGACGCGCCGAAAAGGACCGCAGCTTCGCCAATCAGCTGATGTTCTGGAAATTCGTCGGCGGGGATGTCGATGACGCGGCCGCGCCGCTTCAGGTCGACGACCCTGAGGCGTGGCACGCTGAGCGCAAGCGCGCGATTGAAAACGTGACCGGCGAAAATTCGGAAGTCACGATCAAGAATGACGACGCGCTGCTGCTGCCGGGCGTCTTTTGATGATGAGGCTGCTGCTCGTCATAATGGCGGGCGCGCTCCTGAGCGTTTCCTGCGCCTCGCTCGATACGGTCGACAAGAAGCCTGATCGCCAAACGGTCGCGCGGCTTCTCGTTGACGAACTGACCTGCAAGGAAGTCGAAGGCGACGATCCTTGCGAGGAAGGCGAACAGCCGAGGGAAATTCGTTTCACCGAGCTTGAATGCGTGGCGCTCCCCCTGCGGTCCGAACGCCGAGAAGACGCCCATGCCGAATGCGCGATCGAAGGCGAGATCATTCGCGCGAACGGCCGGCGCGATCCGTTGCAGCGCATGCAGCGCGACTTTTCCCTTATCGATCTGACGCCGGGTCAATATCTGCCGACGCGCGCCTGGTCGATCGATAAAGCCCAATAGTCGGGTGATCGCTCCTGACATTGCGCCGCCGCCGCGCCATACTGCGCCATGCCGAATCGACAAGCCGCCAATGATGCCGTTTCAACGCCCGTAATCCGGCGTTTGCCGCCGGACGCGGTCAACCGCATCGCCGCCGGCGAAGTGATCGAGCGGCCGGCGGCGGTCGTCAAAGAGCTTGTGGAAAACTCGATCGACGCCGGCGCGCGCCGCATCGACGTTTCGCTTCGCGCCGGCGGCAAGATTGAAATCACGATTGAAGATGACGGCTGCGGCATGGGGCCGGAGGACCTCATTCTCGCAATCGAACGTCATGCGACATCGAAACTGGCGCCGACAAAGGCCGGCGATTACGATCTCATGAATATCGCGACGCTCGGTTTTCGCGGCGAAGCGCTGCCTTCGATCGGCGCGGTGTCGCGCCTCGATATCGCCTCACGCAGGCGCGGCGACGCCGAAGGCGCTCATCTTTCGGTTCACGGCGGCGCGGCGTCGGGCCCGGAGCCGCACGCTTTTAACGGCGCCGGAACGCGCATCGCCGTGCGCGATCTTTTTTACGCGACGCCCGCGCGCCTGAAATTTTTGAAATCGGATCGCGCCGAAACCGGCGCTGTTTCCGATGCGGTCAAGCGCCTCGCCATGGCGCATCCAGAAATCGCCTTTTCATTCGCGTCCGACGGCAAGAAGGTTTTCGCGTTTCCGGCGGAGGGAGAGGATGAAACCGGCCGGCTTCGCCGGCTCGGCGCGGTGATGGGCCGCGATTTTGAAGACAACGCCGTCGCCATCAAGGCGGCGCGTGACGGCGTTTCATTGACGGGTTTCGCCGGACTGCCGACCTATAATCGCGGTCTCGCCGACAAGCAGTTTCTGTTCGTCAACGGGCGTCCCGTGCGCGACAAGCTGATCGTCGGCGCGGTGCGCGGCGCCTATGCCGATTTCCTGGCGCGCGATCGCCACCCCGCCGTCGCGCTCTTTCTCGAGATCGACCCGGAAGAGGTTGACGTCAATGTTCATCCGGCGAAGACGGAAGTGAGGTTTCGCGACGCCGGCGCCGTGAGGGGGCTCATCGTCGGCGCGCTTCGCCACGCGCTCGCCGCCGCAGGTCATCGCGCCGCGACGACGACAAGCGCTTTCGCACTCGGGAAAATGCAGGCGCCGTCAGGCGCGTCATTCTCGCCCCGTTCCAATCCTTTCCGTCCGCAAATGCGCGACTTCGCCGCGCTGCATGATCGTCCGCGCGATTATGAAGCGCCGCTCATCGAAACCGCGCCGTCTGCGCGGTCCGACAGCGCGCCGCCGACGGCGTTTGCTCCGCAAGCGGACGAGTTCCCGCTCGGCGCAGCGCGCGCGCAAATTCATGAAACCTATATTGTCGCGCAAACCGCCGACGGGCTTGTCATCGTCGATCAGCACGCCGCGCATGAACGTCTCGTTTATGAGAATATGAAACGAGCGCTCGAATCGGGCGGCGTCGCGCGCCAGGGATTGCTCATTCCGGAGATTGTCGGGGTCGAACCGGAAGAGGCCGAACGGCTTGCAGCGCGCAGCGAGGAATTCGCAGAACTTGGCCTCGTTCTCGAGCGCTTCGGCGACGACGCCGTCATCATCCGGGAAATCCCGGCGCTTTTGGGCCGCGCGGATGTCGCCGCGATCGTCCGCCGCCTCGCTGACGATCTCGCTGAAATCGGCGACGGGCTGGCGCTGAAGGAAAATCTCGAAGCGGTTTGCGGGTCGATGGCGTGTCACGGCTCGGTGCGCGCCGGGCGACGCCTCAATGCGGAGGAAATGAACGCGCTGCTGCGCCGGATGGAGGCGACGCCGCATTCAGGCCAGTGCAATCACGGCCGGCCGACCTATGTCGAACTGAAGCTCGCCGACATCGAGAAGCTGTTCGGCCGGCGGTGAGACTTGACGAACGCAAAATATGTAACTAAAAGGATACATATTATCGAAGGAGAACGCCATGAGGCTCGCCCTGTTCGCCGCCGTCGCCATGCTCGCCGCCTGCTCTAGGCCGGCCGCAGAAGCGCCCTCAGCCGAAACCCCGTCGATTGAAGCGGCGACCGCCGACGCCGCCTCCACGGTCGAACCCTACGCCCCGATGGCGGCGTTCGCGCCGTTTTCGGGAAAGACCTTTCGCGGCGAATGGACGGACGAAAATGGCGAGCGCCTCGTCGACTTCGCGAAATGGGAGCTCATTCTGAACGGCCGCGCGCTGCAGTCGACGCACCGCCTTGAAGGCAAGGACTACGGCGGACGGACGATCTTTTTTTATGATGAGGGCGCGAAGAACTACGTATTCCACTATTTCACGACGGCGGGGTTTCATACGACGGGAACTTCCGACTTCGTCGATGACGGTCTTGTCACCGAGGAAAAGGTTGAAGGTCACGACAGCATCGGTTCCGTCCGCTCAAAAGTGACCTTCGGCGCGGATGCAATCGAGATCGATGTCGTCTATGTAGGAAAGGACGGGTCCGAAACGCCGGGCGGACACCGGGTTTACACGGAAATCGCCGATCCCGGCCGGCTGTTCGCAGACACCGAGTGACGACATATCCTTTCACGCGCCTTGCGCAGATCGGCGATTTCATCGAGCGCGATATTGACGACATGCGCGCCCGCTCGCGCGCTTTCTTCGACGAAATCAGCCGTCGCCACACGATCAGGGATTACCGTCCCGACCCGGTGCCGCTCGACATTATTGAGAACTGCATCGCCGCGGCGGCGCGTGCCCCCTCTGGCGCCAATCACCAGCCCTGGCATTTCGCCGTCGTCGGCGACCCGACGCTGAAGGCGGAAATTCGCGCGGCGGCTGAAGCGGAAGAGAAGGCGTTTTATTCAGGCCGCGCCGGCGATGAGTGGCTGGACGCGCTCGCCCCGCTCGGCACCGATCCGAACAAGCCGTTCCTGGAAATCGCGCCGTGGCTGATCGCCGTCTTCGCGCAAAAGCGCGGCGGGCCCGATGTCGGCGACAATCGCAAGAATTATTACATCAATGAAAGCGTCGGCATCGCCTGCGGGTTTCTCCTCGCGGCGCTGCATCATGCGGGCCTTGCGACGCTGACCCATACGCCGAACCCGATGACGTTCCTGTCGGAAAAACTCGGCCGTCCGCCTTCGGAAAAGCCTTACCTGCTTATCGTTGTCGGGCGTCCTGAAAAGGATGCGATCATTCCGAATCACGCGCTCAAGAAAAAAGCGCTCAAGGACATCATGACTGTGTTCTAGGCGACGTCGGCAAGCCGTTTGGCCATGCCGTCGACGCGCTTGGCCGCCGCGTCGATGACGCGCGCCGCGCCGCCAACCGTCGCCGCGTCCATTTCCTCGCCGCCGGCCTCAATCTCTTCAATGCGCGCTTTCGCTTCGAAAAGATCGTCGCAAACGGTGAGCGCGGCGAGGAGGAGGAGGCGCGTGTCGCCGATCTGGCCAAGCTCGCGGACAAGCTCCTGAACATGCCGGTCGAGATGCGCGGCGAGGGTCGACAGACGCTGCTCCTGGCCGTCTTCGCAGGTGACCTTGAACAGCCGGTCATTCACCAGAACGTCGACTTGCGCCATGTCGTCAGGCTCCCTTTTCCGGTGTCAGCAGCGATTTGAGGTCGCGGATCGCGTCGGCGAGATCTTCGGCCGCGGCGGATGTCTGCGTCTTCGCCGTGCGCGCGCGGATTTTCGCTTGATCAATCGCTTCGGATTTCGCGGCGAGGTCCGAAAGACTGTCCTCAAGTTTTTCCTCAAGGGCGTCGAGCGCCCCAGCGAGCCGTTTTACCGATTTTTCCAGCGTGCCCATGCGAACAAGACCCAAACTTGCTGCGAATTCTGGGCTTCGTCGGCCTAGCTTGTCCACCCTCCAGGGCGGCGCCGCGCGGGCCTTGACCCTTACAAGCGCGCAAGGCATGAAGCCCGCGAAAACGCACCAAGGCGCGCGCCGGCGCCGCGTTCACTTTCCCTGCGTCGGCCTTGAGGGACTCCATGGCGGCACCAAGCGGCGGCGCACCCGCTGACATCAGCGACGAGCTTTTCGCCCGGATGGCGAACGCCATCCGCGCCTTGTCGATGGACGCGGTCGAACGCGCCAAATCCGGCCATCCCGGCATGCCGATGGGAATGGCCGACGCGGCGAGCGTCCTGTTCGCCGACTTTCTGAAATTCGACGCCGCCGATCCGGACTGGCCGGACCGCGACCGATTCGTCCTCTCCGCCGGCCACGGCTCGATGTTGATCTATTCGCTTCTTTATCTCGCCGGCTATCCGGGGATGGGGATCGAGGATCTCAAAAATTTCCGCCAGCTTGGCGCCAAAACGGCGGGGCATCCGGAATACGGCCACGCGCCGGGGATCGAAACGACGACCGGGCCGCTCGGGCAGGGCGTCGCCAACGCCGTCGGCATGGCGATCGCCGAGGCGCATCTTTCCGCGCGCTTCGGCGCCGACCTCATCGATCACAAGACTTATGTCATCGCCGGCGACGGCTGCCTGATGGAAGGTATCAGCCAGGAAGCGATTTCGCTCGCCGGCCACCTTCGTCTGAAAAAGCTGATCGTTCTATGGGACGACAACAGCATCACGATCGACGGCAAGATCGGGCTCGCCGATTCGACCGATCAGTTGAAGCGCTTCGAAGCGTCCGGCTGGTCGACCGCGCGCATCGACGGCCATGACCGCAAGGCGGTATCGGCCGCGCTCGCCGCAGCGCAGTCGGCGGACCGGCCGACATTGATTGCAGTGAAAACAATTATCGGCAAAGGCGCGCCCAGCAAGCAGGGCACGTCATCGACGCATGGCAGTCCTCTTGGCGCGGATGAAGTCGCCGCCGCGCGCAAGGCGCTCGACTGGCCGCATCCGCCGTTTGAAATTCCGGACGACGTCTTTGCGGCCTGGCGCGAGGTCGGCGCGCGCGGGCGATCCTCGCGCGAAGGCTGGATGCGCCGCCTCTCCGCGTCGCCTCAAAATGAAACGTTCAACGCCGCGCTGAAGGGCGATGCGTCGGCGCGCGTCGATGCGGCGCTCGCGGACTACAAGAAAAAACTCGCGGCCGAGCCGCCGAAAGTCGCAACGCGCAAGGCGTCGGAAATGGCGCTTGAGGTTATCAACAGCGTTGTTGAAGAAACGATCGGCGGATCGGCGGATCTCACAGGATCGAACAACACGAAGACGAAAGCGCTCGAACCGCTGACGGCGCAGAATTACGCCGGCCGCTACATCTATTACGGCGTTCGCGAGCATGCGATGGCCGCCGCCATGAACGGCATGGCGCTGCATAAGGGCGTCATTCCCTATGGCGGCACGTTCATGGTCTTCACCGATTACTGCCGTCCCTCGATCCGCCTGTCGGCGCTGATGGGGCTGCGCGTCATCTATGTGATGACGCATGATTCGATCGGGCTTGGCGAAGACGGGCCGACGCACCAGCCGGTCGAACATCTCGCGGCGCTGCGCGCGATGCCGAATCTCCTCGTCCTTCGTCCCGCCGATGCGATCGAAACGGCCGAGTGCTGGTCGATCGCGCTCGCGCAAAAGGGGACGCCGACCATTCTCGCTCTGACGCGCCAAAATCTGACGCCCGCGCGGCTTGCGCATTCGGATGAAAATCTTGCGGCGAAGGGCGCTTACATTCTCGCCGACGCGCCGGACCCGCATGTCGTGCTCATCGCCACGGGCTCTGAAGTCGAGATTGCGCTCGACGCCCAGAAGAAACTCGCCTGCGACAAGCTTCGCGCGCGCGTCGTCTCCGCGCCGTCATTTGAACTTTTCGCCGCCCAGAGCGAAAAATACAGGAAATCGGTGCTCGGCAAGGCGCCGCGCATCGGGATTGAGGCGGGCGTCCGCCAGGGATGGAATTTGTTTCTCCGTAAGAAGGACGCCTTTATCGGCATGTCCGGCTTCGGCGCGTCGGCGCCGGCGCCGGATCTTTATGAGCATTTCGGAATTACGGCGGACGCTGCGGTCGAGGCCGCGAAACATTTGATGGATAGGGAGTAAGAAGATGGCGCTCAAGATTGCGATTAACGGGTTCGGACGGATCGGCCGGCTGACCCTGCGCTCGATGATCGAGAACGATCGCAAGGGGATTGAAGTCGTGGCGATCAACGATCTTGGTCCGGTCGAAACGAACGCGCATCTTCTGCAATATGATTCAGTGCACGGCCGTTTCCCGGTCGCCGTGAAGACGACGGCCGACACGATCGACGCCGGCCGCGGTCCGATCAAGGTGTTCGCCGAACGCGATCCGTCGAAACTCCCCTGGAAGGATCTCGGCGTCGACATCGTCTTTGAATGCACCGGCATTTTCACCAGCAAGGAAAAAGCCTCTCTGCATCTCGCCGCCGGCGCCAAGCGCGTTCTCGTCTCCGCGCCGGCCGACGGCGCCGACAAGACGATCGTCTACAAGGTCAATCACGGCGAGTTGACGAAAGGCGACGTCGTCGTTTCGAACGGCTCTTGCACGACGAACTGTCTCGCGCCGGTCGCCAAGGTTCTCAATGACGCGATCGGCATCGAGCGCGGCTACATGACGACGATCCACTCCTATACGGGCGATCAGCCGACGCTCGACACGATGCACAAGGATCTCTATCGCGCGCGCGCCGCGGCGATGTCGATGATCCCGACATCGACCGGCGCGGCGAAAGCTCTCGGGCTCGTCATACCGGCGCTCAAGGGCAAGCTCGACGGGTCGTCGATCCGCGTGCCGACGCCGAACGTTTCGGTCGTCGATCTCGTCTTCACGCCGAAGCGCGCGACCTCGGTCGATGAAATCAACAAGGCGATCATTGAAGCGGCCGAAGGTCCGATGAAGGGCGTTCTCGGCTACACCGACAAGCCGCTCGTCTCTTCGGACTTCCTGCATGATCCGCATTCGTCGATCTTTGCGACCAAGCAGACGCAGATTGTCGACGGCGGCATTTGCCGCATCCTCACCTGGTACGACAATGAATGGGGCTTCTCGACGCGCATGAGCGATGTCGCGCTCGAAATGGGCAAGCTCATCTAGGAGACGGCGTTGTCCTCGCACAAAACGATTGACGATCTGGATGTCGCCGGCAAGCGCGTTTTGGTTCGCGTCGACTTCAACGTTCCGATGAAGGACGGCGTCGTCACAGACGCAACGCGCATCGAACGCGCGCTGCCGACCATCCAGGAGCTGTCGAAGAAAGGCGCGAAAGTCATCCTGCTTTCGCATTTCGGCCGGCCGAAGGGAAAGGTCGAGCCGAAAGAGAGCCTGAAGCCCGTCGCCAAGAAGCTTGAGCAATTGCTCGGCGGCTCGGTTGATTTTGCCGAGGACTGCATCGGCGAGCCGGCGAAAAAAATCGCGTCGAAGATGATCGGCGGCGACGTTGCGGTTTTTGAAAACACGCGCTTTCATTCGGGCGAGGAAAAGAACGATCCCGCTTTCGTCAAGGCGCTCGCTGAAAACGGCGACGTCTATGTGAACGACGCCTTTTCGGCCGCGCACCGCGCGCACGCCTCGACCGAAGGTCTTGCGCATGTTCTGCCGGCGGCGGCGGGCCGCGCGATGGAGAAAGAACTCGATTACCTTACAGCCGCGCTCAAAAATCCCGAACGTCCTTTGATGGCCGTGGTCGGCGGCGCCAAAGTCTCGACGAAGATCGAATTGCTGCTCAATCTTGTCGGCAAGGCGAATGTTCTCGTCGTCGGCGGCGGCATGGCGAACACCTTCCTGTTCGCGAAAGGCGTTTCGGTCGGCAAGTCCCTGTGCGAGCCTGATCTCGCCGATACGGCGCGCGAGATCATGGCGCAGGCCGCCGACAGCGACTGCGAGATCGTACTGCCCGTCGACGTCGTCGTCGCCAAGGAATTCAAGGAAAGCGCGGAGAACGAAGTGCGCGCCGTCGATAATGTCGATCCTGATCAGATGATCCTCGATCTCGGACCGGACAGCGTTGATGCGGTCGCCGCGCGCATCGAAAAAGCGAAGACGCTCGTCTGGAACGGCCCGCTCGGCGCTTTTGAAACAAAACCTTTTGACACGGCGACAGTCGAAGCAGCGCGGTTCGCCGCAAAGCGCGCGACAGCCGGCGAACTCGTCGCCGTTGCGGGCGGCGGCGACACGGTTGCAGCGCTCGGGGCGGCCGGCGTCGAGGACGATTTCACCTATGTGTCGACGGCGGGCGGCGCGTTTCTTGAATGGCTGGAAGGCAAGGAATTGCCGGGCGTCGCCGCGTTGAAGCGTTGATCGGCGCCCGCTGTCCAAAATCACATCGACACTCTCGGGAGGAGTTATGACGCAAGAAAAGATGGCCGATCAGGCCGCACACAAGGACGGGTTCATCGCCGCGCTCGATCAGTCGGGCGGATCGACGCCGAAAGCGCTGAAGCTTTACGGCGTCAAGGAAGGCTCGTGGTCTAATGACGAAGAGATGTTCGCGCTCATTCACGACATGCGCGCGCGCATCATCAAGTCGCCGGCCTTCACCGGCGACAAGGTCATGGGGGCGATCCTTTTCGAACGCACCATGGACGGCGAAATCGACGGCGTGCCGACCGCGCGCTATTTGTGGGAAAAGCGCGGGGTCGTGCCGTTTCTGAAAGTCGATCAGGGCCTCGCCGAGGAAGCGGACGGCGTCAAGCTGATGAAGCCGATGCCGAAGCTTGATGCGCTCCTTGAACGCGCTAAGGCGAAAGGCGTTTTCGGCACCAAGATGCGTTCGGTCATCGACGCGGCGAATCCGAAAGGCATCGCCGCCAATGTCGCGCAGCAATTCGAAGTCGCGCGCCAGATTCTCGGCCACGGCCTGATGCCGATCATCGAGCCTGAGGTCACGATCACCATTCCCGACAAGGCCGCGGCGGAAGACATTCTGCTGGCGGAGATCAAGAAGAATCTCGACGGCGTTCCGGCCGGCAAGCAGATCATGCTGAAGCTGTCGCTGCCGACCAAGGCGAATCTCTACAAGCCGCTTATCGACGATCCGCGCGTCATGCGCGTCGTCGCGCTGTCCGGCGGCTATTCCCGCGATGAGGCGAACGCCCTTCTCGCCAAGAACAAGGGCATGATCGCGAGCTTCTCGCGCGCGCTGACCGAGGGTCTCTCGGCCGGCCAGAGCGATGAGGCGTTCGATGCGACCCTCGCCGCGACCATCGACAGCATTTTTGAGGCGTCGCGGAAGGGATAGATCGGCCCGAACCCGGCCCGAGCCGCTCAGAAAAGAAGCCGCAGCCGTTCAGGTTGCGGCTTTTTTTTGCGGATTGGGCCCGTGGCTGTTCTTGAAATCGCCGGGGTTGGGCATTATCAAAAAGTAAACTGATCAGTGTAATCAGATAACAAGAACAGCCAGGACGCCCCATGACCCCGCAAGCGACGATCGAAATCGACCCTGAAGACCTTGTCTACGTGCAAGGCTTTGCGACGCCGCCCAGCCCGAAATTTCGGCCGTTCCACGCCATCGCTTCGGCGGTGAAGCTGATCCTCAATAAGGACGATACGCGCCAGGTTTTCGAAGTCGTCTCGGCGCTCTCAAAGGATTCAAGCCGGCGCCTGTTCGAGCGCTTCGTTTCCACCCCTTACGGCCGCCGCGTCGCCGAGGGCGAGGTGAGGCTTGAAGAAATTCTCGGCGACTTCGCGAGCCTGCGAAAATTGCCGGAAGGCTCTTTCGGCAAGGCCTATGTCGATTTCATGGACGAGGCGGGCTTCACCCCGCAAGGTCTCATCGACGCCGCCGAAGAAGCGGGCGTCGGCATGAAGGAATATCCCGAGCTTGACGCCTTCCGCCGGGTCTTCACCCATCTCGAGGTCAGCCACGACCTTTGGCACGTCATTACGGGTTACAGCCGCGACCCGCTCGGCGAAATCTGCAATCTCGTCTTCACGCGCCGGCAGACGGGAAATCCCGGTCTCCGGCTCATCGTCTTCATGGGGCTTTCGGCGATCAAGCTCGAACGCTGGTCGATGCCGGTCCTGAAAGCGGCGCGACAGGCGGCGGAGATGGGCGAAAGGGTCGATTTCCTCCTCCAGCACGATGTCGAGGCGCTGCTTGCGCGCCCGCTCGCAGAGGTTCGCGCTGAACTCGGCTTTATCGAGCCGACCGTTTACAACGCTATTCCTTATGCGGATAAACACAGCGTGTTGCGGCCGAAGGTGAAAGCGACCCAGTCGGAACGCGAGCAGACGAAGGGCTTCGCCCAGGCGGCCTGATCGCCCGACGTCTCCCGGCGGCGTTTCCATTCATCGGTCCTGCGCGAACGGGTCGACCGCGCGCTATCCTTCGAGTATCCATGGGGCGGGCTAACAGGGGCGGTCCGTGGCCGACATATTCCTATCCTACAATCGCGAGGATCAGGAGCGCGCCAGAATGTTCGCGGCGGCGCTGGAGGGGGAAGGCTATTCCGTCTGGTGGGATGTCGGGCTCAGAACCGGCGAAGCCTATGACGAAGTGACCGAAAACGCCCTCAGGGCGGCGAAAGCGGTCATCGTCCTGTGGTCGAAAAAGTCGGTTGTCTCTCGCTGGGTGCGCGCCGAAGCGACGTTGGCGAGCCGCAACAACACGCTGTTCCCGTGCATGATCGAGGCTTGCGACCGTCCGATCATGTTCGAGCTGACGCAAACCGCCGATTTGACGCATTGGCGCGGCGGCGCGGATGATCCGACCTGGCGGATTTTTCTTGTCGATCTGAAAAATTTTATTGAAGGCGGCGCTCGACCGAGCGCCGGCGAGCAGGCCGATCGCGTGATCGCAAGGCCCGCCCCGAACGCGCAATCCTTCAGGTTCGATCGCCGCGCAGCGATCATCTCCGGCGGCGCGGCGGTCGCGCTCGGCGGCGCGGGCCTCGCCGCTTTTCGCATCATGTCTCCGTCTCTTGCGAAAAACGGCGTCGCCGTTCTTCCGTTCAGGAACACGAGCGGCGACCCGGAGCAGGATTATTTGTCGATCGGCCTGTCGACGGAAGTTCGTTCGGCGCTGGCCCGCAACGCAGCCTTGCGGGTCGTCGCTCAAGCCTCGTGCGAGGCTGTCCGCGCGCGCGCCCTCAGCGCGGCGGAGATGGCGAAAACGCTTGCCGTCTCTTTCCTTCTCGACGGCAATGTGCGCGTTGAAGGCGACCGCGTGCGCGTGACGACCGAGCTTATCGACGGCAAGACGGGATTTACGCGGTGGTCTGAATTATTTGAGCGTCCGAAAGACGATATCGCGCGCGTGCAAAGCGCGATCGCCGCGAGCGTCGAAAAAGAACTGTCGATCGGCGATGAAAGCGCCGCAGACGACGCGGAATACGGAATGACGAATGATGCGATCGCGTTTGAAGACTATCTCAAGGGAAATCGGCTGTATGCGCTCGCAGCGAACACGGAGATGGACCTTGAAGCGCTTGCGCGGTTCGACAGCGCGCTCCAACGCGATCCGGATTTCGGCGCGGCGCACGCGGCGCGGGCGCGATCGCTGACCTCTCTCGGCAATACGACGAACAACATCGTCAAGGCGAGGCTCTATTATCAAAGCGCGGCGGACGCGGCCGAGCGCGCCATCGCCGCCGGACCTTCTTCAGCCGACGCGCACTCGACCTTGGGATATGTTCTGTTTCAGGCCCAATTGCGCGTCGCCGACGCGCGCGAGCCTTATGACCGCTCCTACGAGCTTGGTCGCGGCGACGGGCCCGTTCTCGCACGGTTCGCCGGCTACGCCGCCGCAACAAGACGCGATGGGGAAGCGCGCGCCGCGGTCGAACGCGCCGTCGATCTCGATCCGTTGAATGCGACCATCCACCGCGCAGTCGGCTTCGTGCATTATGCGGCGGGGCGCTATCAAGCCTCGATTGACGCCGTTGACAGTGCGCTCGGGCTTAACTCGAAGCTGAGCGACGCCCATGCGCGAATCGCCATGGCGCTGACGGCGCTCGGCCGTCCCGAAGCGGCGCTCGCGGCGGCGGAAAAAGAACCGAGCGGCATGATGCGCTATCCGGCGCTTGCGATTGCGCATCGCGCGCTTGGCGCTGCGGCTGAGGCCGACAAGGCGATGGCCGATCTTGTTTCAAGCTATGGCGACGCAGGCCTCTATCAGCAGGCGCAGGTTCTTTCGCAATGGAAACTGGCCGACGAGGCGATGACCGTCCTGAACAGGGCTTTGGATGTCGGCGATTCGGGGCTCACCTACGCCTATATCGATCCGACGCTCGAGCCGTTGCGTAACCGCGAAGACTTTAACCGGCTGCTGCAATCGCTTGGTTTCATCTAGCGCGTCTTCAGCGGAGGAGGGGCCTATGAAGAAAAGCCGGTTCCTGTTTGGCGGCGCATCGGCGATTGCGGCTTTTTTCGCCGCGGATGTGTTTTTTCTGGAATCCGTACGCGCCTATCTGACGCCCCTCAGCCCCGTTAATCCGCAGGCGCCGTTGCATTAGTTTGCGGCGGCGTAATACCCGTCAAACGTCGCTTTCCACGTCGCGCCATCGTCGGTTGAAATCTCGATCAGTTGCCTGACGCGCCCATCCTCAAGCGGCGTCAGCGTCGTGCGGTCGAGATAGGGCGCGCCGGCCTCGGATTTCAGCTCGCCCTGAAAGCGCACGCCGGCGCCGGCGAAGTCGACAAGAAGTTTGCGCTTCAGGCCGCCGGGGCGCGTCGTATCCGCCGTCACCCAGATTTGCTCCCATCGGTCGGCGCGCGCGTCGAAATAGAAAAGCGACTTGCCCTCGCCGCCTGACGCGCCGCGCCAGTGTTCGAAGACGGCGCAACCGTCGAGCGCCCGCTCAATCCTGTTTTCGCCGAACCGTGTCGCGCCGTCTTCCGACGCGACCGTCCACTCGCCGAGCCAGAAATCGAGGGCCTTGCCGTGCGCCGCCGCGCGGCAGGGCGGCTCGGCGTCCGCCGCGCCGGCGGCGAGAAGGAACGACAAGGCGGCGACAAATTGCATGGCGGGGCTCCCAATTTTTCGCCCGACATTCTATGGCGATCGCCATGAGCGAACCATGCCGCCTCTACCTGATATCGCCGCCGCTGATCCCGGATGCGGGGCGTTTCGTCGAATCGATGAAAGCCGCGTTTTCGGGCGGCGACGCGGCGTGTTTCCAGCTGCGCCTGAAATCCCCTGACGGCGTCGCCGCGACCGACGACGAGATTCTGAAAACGGCGGCGGCGCTGTTGCCGGTCGCGCGCGCTGCGGGCGTTCATTTCGTCATCAATGATCGGCCCGATCTCGCCAAACGCGCCGGCGCCGACGGCGTTCATATCGGACAGAAAGATTCGAGCCTGCATGAGGCGCGAAAAATTCTCGGCGAAGGCGCAACGATCGGCGTCACCTGTCACAATTCCTACGACCTTGCGATGCGCGCCGGCGAAGCCGGCGCCGACTATGTCGCCTTCGGCGCCTTTTTCCCGACCGAGACAAAAGACGCTCCGTTGCGCGCCGATGTTTCGATCATCGCCGACTGGACGCTTGCGACGACGCTCCCTTGCGTCGCGATCGGCGGCCTGACGGCGGAAAATTGCGGCGACGTCGTTCGGGCCGGCGCCGATTTCATCGCCGTCTCAAGCGCCGTCTGGCGGGCGGGTGACGGTCCGGCCGCCGCCGTGCGCCGCCTTAATGAAGCGATCGCCGCGGCGTCGGCGATGCGGCACGGTTGATGCTCCGCAAGGCCCCTCAAATCGAAGAGGCGGCCTTGAAATGCGGCGTATCGGCGAGAATCTCATTGCGGCGGGAATCGTTTTTCTGGCGGCCTGTCCCGCAATGGCGCAATCGTCCGGCGCGTCCGATCGCGCCATGGCGTCGCCGCGCGCGTTCGAGACTTTGGTAAATGCGCCCGCGCCGCAAACGTCGAAGTCGACGGCCGGCGCTGAAAAAATTCAGATGGATCTGGCGCATCAAGCGCTCATCGAGGGCGATTTTGAAAAGGCGCGCGCGCTCGCCGAACCGCTGGCGAAAAAAAATGACCCGGGCGCCAATCATCTCCTCGGCTATCTTTATGAAAAAGGCCTCGGCGTGAGAGCCGATATCGGCGCCGCGCTGCGCCATTACGGCGACGCCGCAATCGCCGGCAACGCCGACGCGCAAATCGCGCTCGGCGTTCTCGCCTTCGACGGCGACGGCGTTTACGCCGATTACGAACGCGCCGCCGGCTGGTTCCGTCTCGCTGCGGCGCAAGGCGATCCGCGCGCCGACGTCAAACTTGGAATTCTTTATGCGGAAGGGCTTGGCGTCGCGCAGAACAGCGTGGCGGCGTCCAATTTTTTCGCCAAAGCCGCAGCGAAGGGCGATGTCGACGGCGAATTTTTTCTCGGAATCGCCTGGCTCAACGGCGACGGATTGCCGCAAAGCTATGAAAAAGCGGCGAAGAGTTTCGCGCGCGCCGCCGCGCGGGGCCATGCCGAAGCGTCGTACAATCTCGCATTGCTCTACGATTCGCCTGCGCTCGGCGCGCCGGACGCGGCGAAAGCCGCGAGCGCCATGCGCGCCGCGGCGGAGGGCGGCTATCCGCCCGCCTTCGCCGGCATGGGGCTGATCGTTCATCGCGGCGATGCGGAAGGGCTCGCCGCCGACTGGTTTGAGAAAGGGCTTCGCGCCGGCGATCCGCAGGCGGCGCTGCTTTACGCCGTTGCGCTGTCGCGCGGCGACGGTCGACGCGAAGACCGCATCGCGGCGCTTTCTCTTGTCGAACAGATCATCGCCGCGCGCAACACGCCGGATGAACTGCGCGCGCAGGCCGGCGTTCTGCGTCGCTCGATCGAACGCGGATCGCCAAGGGCGATCACCCTGCGCGACTAGGCGTTTGCACTCCGCGTCGCCGGTCGGTGACGCCGATGGAATATTCCCCATTTGTTCTTTCGGCCGAACAGCCTAGTCTCCGCCCATGACAGGCGTGATTCGCATATTGGGCGTCGATCCGGGTTCCGGGGCGACCGGCTGGGGCCTCGTTGAAGCCCATGGGACGAGGCTTACCTTCCTTGCCGCAGGGGTCATCCGCCCGAAGCGGGCGCTTTCGCGGGCTCAGAGGCTGGCGGCGATCCATGAAGCGCTCGCCGAATTGATCGCTGAATGGACCCCCGTCGAGGCGGCGATCGAGGAAACCTTCGTCAACGCCAGCCCTCGCGACGCGCTGGTGCTGGGCGAGGCGCGCGGCGTCGCGCTTCTGGCGCCGGCGCTCGCCGGTCTGCCGGTCGCCGAATACGCCGCCAATACGGTGAAGAAATCCGTCGTCGGTCGCGGCCACGCCGACAAGACCCAGGTCAAGGCGATGGTGCGCGTTCTCTTGCCGACCTCCGGCGAACAGGCCGCCGACGCCGCCGACGCGCTCGCCGTCGCCATCTGTCATGCGCATCATCGAGGGTCACAACAATTAATGAGAGCGAGCGCATGATCGGTCGGCTGAAAGGAACCGTCGCGGCGGTCGATATCGATACGGCGCTCATTGACGTCGCCGGCGTCGGCTATGAGGTGCA
>CALAZI010000018.1 GCA_937895955.1 uncultured Alphaproteobacteria bacterium
CGGGCGACAGCGTCACCGTTTGCGAAACGTAGCCGGCCTTTGCGATTTTCGCCTCGCGCGGCTTGTCGATTCCGACAGTGCACGGCGTTTCGCACGAGCCGAAGCCTTCAAGCGTGACGACGGCGCCCGCAGGCTCGGACGTGACGCGCACGATGGTCGACGACGACCCTCCGCCGAAAGCGTCGAATCCCTTGCACCCTGCAAGCGCGAGCGCGGCGACGGCTAGGACGAGGCGTTTCATCCGGCGGCTCCTTTTGACGTCTTCATCATGGCGAAGGCGCGTTCGAGATCTGCGATAAGATCGTCTGAGTCTTCAAGGCCCGCATGGATTCTGAGCACGGGCCCTTCCGCATTCCACGGCGTCGCCGAGCGGTTCTGCTCCGGGCGCACATGGATGCAAAGGCTCTCATAACCGCCCCAGGAAAATCCCATGCCGAAAAACCGCAGAGAATTGAAAAAGGCCTTGAGTTGCGCCAGCGGAACCGGCTTCAGCACGACGCCGAAGAGGCCCGATGATCCCGCGAAATCGCGCTTCCAGATCTGGTGGCCGGGACAGGTTTTCATCGCAGGATGAAGGACGGTTTCGACTTCCGGCCGTTTCGAAAGCCATTTCGCGAGGGTGAGCGCCGTCCGCTCATGCTCCCGCATTCTGACGCTCAAGGTGCGCATGCCGCGTAGAGTCAGCGCGGCGTCGTCCGCGGAGACATTTGATCCGATTTGCAGCAGCGAATGATAAATCGCTTTCGCCGCATCCTCGTCCGCGCTGGTGATCGTCCCGATCAAACAGTCCGAATGACCGCTCAGATATTTCGTTCCGGCCTGCACGACGACGTCGGCGCCGAGCGCCAGCGGCTTCAGGAAGACGCCGGCGGCCCAGGTGTTGTCGACGATGAGTTTTGCCCCGCCCGCATGCGCCGCTTTGGCGAGCGCCGGAAGGTCCTGCACTTCGAAGGTCAGCGACCCGGGCGATTCGGCGAAGACGACCTTTACGTTCGGCGCCATCAGATCGGCGATGTCGACGCCGATGAGCGGGTTGTAAAAGACGGTCTCGACGCCGAAGCGCGCAAGGAAGCGCTCGCAGAATTTGCGGGTCGGATCATAGGCGGAGTCCGTCATCAACACGCGGTCGCCGGCCTTCACGAAAGCGAGGATCGCGGCGTTGACCGCTTGCAGACCAGACGGCGCAAGCCGCGTCTCGACGCCGCCTTCAAGCGCCGTCACGGTTTCTTCAAGCGCCCTGTGCGTCGGTCCGCCGAGCCGTCCGTAGACGATCTTGCGGCCGCCTTCGACGTAATCGTCATAGGTCGGGAAGAGATAGGTTGAGGCGCGTTCAACGGCTGGATTGACCGGATGCGAGGGCTTTTTGCGCGGCCGGCCGGAGGCGATGAGCTTGGTTCTTTCTTTCATTCCATGTCGCCGTCTTGTTCGGGAAGGAGTTCAACCCGGCCCTGTCGCTGGTCGAATACGGTGAAACCGAACTTCTGGTAAAGGGCGAGCGCCGCCGGATGATCGAGCGTGCAGGTCTCGATACGAACTTCCCGCGGCCCGAAGTCCCAGGCGAGGTTGACGACGTTCGACAGGAAATAGCGGGAAAGGCCGCGCCCGATGAAGTCAGGCGCGAGGCCGAAAAAACGGATTTCGACGACCGACGCGCCGACGGCGTCGATTTCCGCCATGCCGGCGGGAACGCCGTCGACGTAAAGGGCGTAGAGATGAACGGCGGGATTTTTGATGATCGCGGCCAATTCCTCATCCGTCAGATGCCGCCGGCTGATCCAGTTCCAGGGGCGGCCGACCAGATCATAGAGATACCGGTAGAAATGAACCGGCGGGTCTTCCGCGCGAAGCAGGGCGAGCCTGTTTTTCGGGCGAGGTTGCGGCGGCAGGAAAGGGCGCGCCTCCTGCCGCAAAAAGGTCACCGTCACATCGACATGCCGCCCCATGAGAGATCAGCCCGTCGCCGCCGGGAACAGGGCGGGATCATTTGCGGCGTCGCCCCATTCCGTCCACGAACCGTCATAAAGTCCGATCGCGCAGCGCCCGAGCCGCTCAAGCGCGAGAAACAAAACCGCGGCCGTGACGCCGGAGCCGCAACTTGTGATGATCGCTCCGTCTTTTTGGAGGCCGGCCTCCTCAAATCGCGCTTTTAGAATTTCCGGCGGCGCCAGTTCGCCGGCTTGCGTCAAAAGCGCCGTATGCGGAACGTTGAGCGCGCCGGGCATGCGCCCTGATCTGAGGCCGGCGCGCGGCTCAGGCGCCTCGCCGCGAAATCGCGCCGCCGGGCGAGCGTCGATGACGGCCCCGGTTTTATTTTTCAACATCGCGCGAACATCGTCGGCGTTGCGCGCGATGTTTCGCGCCGCATTCGGCCTGTATTGCGTCGGCGCCGGCGCGGCGAGACCGCTTTCGACCGGGCGATTTTCGCTGAGCCATTTCGGCAATCCGCCGTCAAGAACGCTGACGGCGTCATGGCCCATGGCGCGAAAAGTCCACCAGACGCGCGCGGCGGAAAAAAGACCCGCGTCATCGTAAACGACGACTTTGTCCTTTTCGCTGACGCCCAAAGCGCCGACAGCGCGTGCGAAGTCATCCTGCTTCGGCAGCATATGCGGCAAGGATGTCGTCTTGTCCGCGATCTCGTCGAGATCGAAAAAAACGGCGCCGGGCAGGCGGCGCTTTTTATGATCGTCAATCGCCTTTCCCGCGCCCGGCATGCGCCAGGAAGCGTCAATAATCCTGACATCGCCGCCGGGGAGGCGTGCGGCCAGCTCTTCGGTGGAAATCAGCGGATAGGGAAAATCGTCTTGTCGATCGGTCATGCCATCCAGGGCGGAATTGGGAGGCCTTTTGACTTCAAGAACTCCGGATTGAAGAGTTTTGAAGCATAGCGATTCCCGTAGTCGCAGAGAACCGTAACGATCGTCGCGCCCGGCCCCAGCTCCTTACCGAGCTTGATCGCCCCTGCGACATTGATCCCTGATGAGCCGCCAAGGCAAAGCCCTTCCTCCATGACGAGACGAAATACGACATGGAGCGCCTCTTCGTCGCTGACGCGGTAGGCGTCGTCGAAAACCAGCCCTTCGAGATTGGCGGTTATGCGCCCCTGACCGATGCCTTCGGTGATTGACGATCCCTCGCTCGCCAATTCGCCGGTTTTGACCCATGAATAGAGCTTCGCCCCGTAAGGGTCGGTCAGCACGCATTTGACGTCTTTGTTGCGCTCCTTAAGCGCCATCGTCACGCCGCCGAGCGTTCCGCCCGACCCGACCGCGCAGGTGAAACCGTCGATCGCGCCGTCTGTCTGCTCCCAGATCTCAACGCCGGTCGTGCGGTAATGCGCATTGCGATTGGCGACATTGTCGAACTGGTTCGCCCACACCGCGCCGTTCGGCTCCGTCTTCGCGAGCTCCTCTGCAAGGCGGCGCGAATAGTGGATGTAGTTGTTGGGATCGGCGTAGGGAACGGCGTCGACCTCGACAAGCTCGGCGCCGAGCAGGCGAACGGCGTCTTTCTTTTCCTGCGTCTGCGTGCGCGGCATGACGATCTTCACCTTGTAGCCGAGGACCGCCCCGACGAGGGCGATGCCGATGCCGGTGTTGCCGGCGGTCCCCTCAACGATAAGTCCGCCGGGCCGCAGGACCCCGCGCGCTTCTGCGTCGCGTATGATGCCGAGCGCGGCGCGATCCTTGACTGACTGGCCGGGATTGAGGAACTCCGCCTTACCGAAAATATGGCAGCCGGTTTCCTCCGATGCGCGTTTCAGCCTGATGAGAGGGGTGTTTCCGATCGCGTCAAGCGCGGATTCATGAAAGCGCATCGCGGTGCTCCGAATTCTGCCTAATCGGGCAGCTATGCCCATTCCGGTCTGTTTTTCGACCGGAAATGTCAACGCATTCGCGTTATCGGGCGCAGAAATTCTGACGGAACGTTTAGGCCGCCTTGCGCGTTAAGGGCGGACGAGGCGAATCTGCATGACGTCGGTCGTCGCGGCCCTGAATCCGGCTTCGCAATAGCTGAGATAGAATTGCCAGAGCTTCTTGAACCGTTCGTCGAAGCCCATTTTCACAATGTCCTCCCAGGCCGCGAAAAAGCGCCGGCGCCATTCGGCCAGCGTTCGCGCGTAATCCTGACCGAAAGCGGACGTCTCTTGCCAGACAAGACCCGCCTTTTCCGTTTCGCGCCGCAGGATATCGGGCGAAGGAAGCATGCCGCCCGGAAAGACATAGCGCTTGATGAAATCCGAAGAGCGCGAATAGGTCGAAAAGAAGCGATCGGCGATCGTAATCGTTTGTATGCCCGCCGCGCCGCCGGGTTTTAAAAGCTCGCGCACTTTCGTGAAATAGGCCGGCCAATATTCCCGGCCGACCGCTTCGAACATCTCGATCGACGCGATTTTGTCATAGGCGCCTTCAGCGTCGCGATAGTCGAGCAGTTTGAATTCGACCTTTTCAGAAAGGCCTTCGCGCTGAATGCGCGCGCGCGCGAATTCAAGCTGCGCCGGGGAGATCGTCAGCCCCGTCACCTTCGCGCCGATCTCCTTGGCGGCGAATTCAGCGAAACCGCCCCAGCCGGAACCGATTTCAAGGACGCTTTCGCCTTCCTTAAGACCGATCGAAGTCGCAAGCGTGCGGTATTTGTTGGTTTGCGCCGCCGACAAATCCGGCGCGCCGCCGGAGAACCGCGCCGATGAATAGGTCATCGTGCGGTCAAGCCATTTTTCGTAAAACTCATTGCCGAGATCGTAATGCGCCATGATGTTGCGGCGCGAGCCGGATTTCGTATTGCGATTGAGCCCATGCCGAATGCGCTCGGCAAGATTGATAAGCGGCGCTTTGGTGAAAGCCTCGCCGATGAAATCGGCGTTTCGGGCGAAAACGTAAAGCACAGCGGTCACGTCGGGAGAGTCCCAGTCGCCGTCGACGAAACTCTCAAAAAATCCGATATCGGCGCCGAGCACGGCGCGTCGCGCGAATTTGTAATCGCGGACGCAAATAACGCCTTCGGCGTCGCTTTCCTCAGCGCCCTGAAAAAGCAATTCGCGCCCATCCGGCAGGATAAAGCGCAGCGCGCCGTAACGAATGCGCGAGGCCATGTTGGCGGCGAGGCGGAAAAAGAGCGGCAGGCCGGAAAGAACCCTTTCGCGATCTTCCGGCGTCGCGGCTGCAAGCCCGATATTCGTTTTTTGCGCGTTCATGACTGATCCTGTCATATGTAGTGTCTCAACAGCGCCAATTCCAGTTAGCCGGCGGCGGATTTCATTTCCTGATATGCGTCAAGAGCCCGTTTTCGACTGACGGCGAGATCGACGATCGGGTGCGTCGGCGCGCCTGAATCCGCGCGATTCTTCGCATTCGTTTTTTGCGCCGCAATATGATGCGGCGCAAAATTGCGAATATAGTCGCCATCCGGATCGAATTTCTCCGCCTGCGTCAGAGGATTGAAAACCCGGAAATAGGGCGCGGCGTCGGCGCCGCTGCCGGCGACCCATTGCCAGCTCGCCGTATTGTTGGCCGGATCGGCGTCGATCAGCGTGTCCCAGAACCAGCGCTCGCCCCATTGCCAGGGCAGAAGAAGGTTTTTGACGAGAAAACTCGCAACGATCATCCGTACGCGGTTATGCATCCAGCCGGTGCGCCATAATTCGCGCATGCCGGCGTCGACGATCGGGACGCCTGTCTCGCCGCGCGTCCAGGCGTCAAAATCCTTTCTGCTTTTTCGCCACGGGAAATTCGCGAATTCCGGCCGCAGGGGTTTCGTCGGCATTTGCGGATTGTGAAAAAGCAGATGATAGGAGAATTCGCGCCAGGCGAGTTCTGACAGAAATTTTTCGCCTTCGGCCGACGGAACATCGCCGGACTCGATTGCGGCGTGGGTTGCGGTCCAAATCTGCAAGGGGCTGATCGACCCGACGGCGAGATGCGGCGAGAGACGCGACGTTCCGTTCACTGACGGAATATCCCGCATGCCGCGATAGCTCGCCGCCCTTTCGTCAAGGAATGTTTCAAGCGCCTTTTGCGCGGCGTCTTCACCGGCGGACCAGTGCTGGGAAAATTCCGACGCCCAGTTGGGCTCCGCCGGCAGGAAGCCCCAATCGTCGAGATTTTCGGACGCGATATCGCCGGCCGGCGCGCGCGCTTTTTCGGGAGACGGGGCGAGCCGGCGCGAAGGCCCCTCCGCACGCAGCGAATTCCAGAACGGCGTGTAGACTTTGTATGGGCCGCCCGATTTGGTTTCGGTCTCCCACGGCTCGCGCAGCAGCGAGCCGTTGAAGGTTTTGACGTCGACATTGTCCGCGGCGAGCGCCTGTTTGATCGCCTTGTCTGTTTCGATCTCTTCGCCCGCATAACGCCGGTTCCAGAATACCGAACCCGCCGCCGCTTCCGCCCTGACGGCCGCAACCGTTTTCTCTTCCGCCCCGCTGCGCAGGATCAGTGGGATCCCGAGCTTCTTGAGCCGTTTTTCGAGCGCGGCGAGCGAATGGCGGAGAAGCCAGCGCTGAGCGCCGCCCGGCGCGAAGGCGGCGTCTTCATCATGGACATAAAGAGCGATCACGCGCCGGCCGGTCGCGATGGCGGCGGCGAGGGCGGGGTTGTCTGCGGTCCGCAAGTCGCGTCGGAACCAGACGATGGCGGGCGAGGGCGGCGACGTCATAACCCCTCATACGCCGCGCGGAGTGGACCGGATGGCCGGGAATCAATAATATTGCGAGCCGGTATGGCGGGTGAGGGGTGTGCGATGGACATGGAGACCGTTCTAGAGGCTCTGGGATGGGGCGAGCTTGTCGCGCGCGACGTGCTCGGCGTCCAGTTGCTGGTCCTGACGGCGACGACGGCCGCCTTCGCGTTTTCGCTGGCGCTTGCGATCCTCGCGGCGCGCGCGGCGAAACGCTCGCTCAAGGCGCGCGCCGAGGCTGAAACCTGTTTGAGAAGCGCGCAGGACCTCGTCGTCGAGGCGCGGCAATTATCGGCGCAGATCGACCGCGCGGCGACGCGCAATGCGGCGGGCGTTGAAAAAGGCGCACCTGTCCGCGTCAGCGCCCGCCAGACGACGCCGGAAGCGGATGTGGCGATTGAGCGCGAGGCTGCGGCCGATAAAAATCTCGGCGCCGCGGCGGAATCGGCGAGCGTGCCGAAGGGGTTGTGGCGTCGCCGGCAGCGGTGATTTCAGAGAACGCCGACTGACTGACGCCCGTCGGGATGATGCGGCGCGGGCGGTTCCTAGGCTGGCATGGAACATAACTGCAAATTTCTGGACGGTTTGCTTGAAGGTGACCGTTAGGGCTGTCTCCGTCGCTCGATGAAAGGCGTTTTGAAATGCCAAGATATCTGATTTCGTTCGATGACGGCTCGATGGACCACATTTCCGACGAAGACTTGCCGGCGGTCGGCGAGGCTGCGCGCATGGTTGTCCGCGACGCCAAGGCCGCCGGGGTCTGGATCTTCGGCTGCGGGATTCAGCGCCAGCAAGCGACAATCGTTGCGACGGACGGAACGATCGCCCACGGACCAGCGAAAGAGACAAAGTCCGTAATCGGAGGGTTTTCACTCATTGAGGTCGGCTCGCGCGAGGAAGCGCTCGCCTGGGCCGCGCGGTTTGCAAACGCCTGCCGCTGCGCGCAGGAAGTTCGCGAGATCATGTACGATCCGGAATCATGATGAACGGCAGGAGAGAGCGGCTGGGGTTATGTCGGCGCTAGCCGATCAAAGAACGCCCGTCGACAGGCAGTCATGCACGTGCAATAGCCCGACCGGCTTTCCGTTTTCCGTAACGAATAGCGCTGTGATTTTCCCGCGGCTCAATATGCCGAGCGCTTCGCCCGCGAGCGTTTCGGGCGAGACGGTTTTCGGCGCCCGCGTCATGATCTTTTCGACCGGCGTTCCTTCATCGACGTCGCCGAAAGCGCGGCGCAAATCGCCATCGGTGAGAATGCCGACCAGCGCGCCGTCGCGCGACACGATGCCGACGCAGCCGAAGCCGGCCTTGCTGAGCGTGCGAACCGCGTCTTCAAGCGGCGCGCTTTCAATGCAGAGCGGCAACTGATCGGGCCCGTGCATCAAATCTTTCACGCGCCGAAGCGCCGCGCCAAGATTGCCGCGCGGATGAAAGCCGTGAAAATCCTTCGCGGTGAAATTCTTGTCGCGCAACAGCGCCACGGCGATCGCGTCGCCGACCGCCATCATCATCGTTGTCGATGTCGTCGGCGCGCGCGTTTCGTCGCAGGCTTCTTCCGCTTCCGGGAGGATCAGCCGCGCATCCGCCGCCTTGGCGAGCGTCGATCCGGCGCCGAAGGTGATCGCGGCGACCGGCACCGAAAAGCGGCGCGCATAGGCGAGAAGATCGCTCATCTCTTCCGTCTCGCCGGATTTCGACAGCGCGAGGACGCCGTCCTCACGCGAGATCATGCCGAGATCGCCATGGCTCGCCTCGCCCGGATGAACGAAGATCGCCGGCGCGCCGGTTGAAGCGAGCGTCGCCGCGATCTTGCGCGCCACATGGCCTGACTTGCCCATGCCGGTCGCGATGATCTTGCCCTTGACGCCTTTCAGGAGGTCGACGACGCGGCCGAAATCCTCGCCGAGCGAAGCCCTGAGCGCCTCAAGCCCGGCGATTTCCAGCGCGAGAACGTCCCTGCCGACTTCCAGATGCGCGCCCATCCGCTTCCTGACCCGCTAAGACGAGAGAGAGCAGCCTTGCCGTCGCGGCCGCTCCGGTTCATTTACTGAAGGCCATTTACGTTTAGTTCGCCCGAAACGCCAATAGGAGCCTTGATGAGCGCCGATCCCGCCGTGGTGACGATCGCATCGAAAACCGGCACGATCGAGATCGGCAATCAAAAGCCGCTCGTCATCATCGCCGGGCCGTGCGCGCTTGAAAGCAGGGCCCATGCGCTTGAATGCGCGGCTGCGCTGAAAGAGACCGCCTCGCGCCTCAAGGTCGCTCTCATCTACAAGACGTCTTTCGATAAGGCGAACAGGACTAGCGCAAGCGCCGCGCGTGGGCTCGGCCTCAAGGAAGCGGCGCCGATCTTCGCCGAGATCCGCGAGAGCGTCGGTCTTCCTGTGCTGACGGACGCGCATGAGAAAGAGCAGTGCGCGCCGATCGCGGAGGCGGTCGACATCATCCAGATACCGGCGTTTCTCTGCCGTCAGACCGATCTGCTGGTCGCCGCGGCGCGCACGGGGAAAGCGGTGAATGTGAAGAAGGGGCAATTCCTGGCGCCGTGGGATATGAAAAACGTCGTCGCCAAGATCAGGAACGCCGGCAACCCGAATGTCCTCGTCACCGAGCGCGGCGCGAGTTTCGGCTACAATACTCTTGTCTCTGATTTTCGCAGCATTCCGATCATGGCGGAGGAAACCGGCGCGCCGATCGTGTTCGATGCGACGCATTCAGTCCAGCAGCCGGGCGGCAAGGGCGAAGCTTCCGGCGGGCAACGCGAATTCGTGCCGAGCCTTGCGCGCGCGGCGGTCGCCGTCGGCGTCGCGGCGGTGTTCGCCGAAACGCATCCCGACCCCGACAAGGCGCCGTCCGACGGACCCAACATGATCCCGCTCCATCGCTTTGAGGCGTTCGTCGCCGACCTTCTGGCGCTCGATGCGATCGCCAAGCGTCGCCCCAGCCTGCACGGCTTTTGCGCCTAGCGATCCGTTAACGTCACCACCGTCGAATTCAGGCGGCGCGGCGCGTCCTTGAGGCGGAGCGGGTTGTGCGAGAGCCCGTTGTGACGCCTATTTGGTTAATCGCCATGATTTCGCCACAATTGGCTGTAATTGTATAACATCACTGGATCGGCCGGCCGCTCAGGCGATCGCCGAACGGGATCAGGGTCCCGGCTCCAGGAACGATTTAGTTGCGTAGCGTTTCGTTTGCGTATCAGTGACGGGCGGCGCCGAGTCCCCCATTAGGCGCCGCCCGTTTCTTCAAGCCCCCGCGAGGGGGCTTTTTTTTGCGCCTCTTTGTTGCGCCGGCGCCGGCCCTCTGCTATCGGCCCGGCTCCGCACGGGAGGCGGGGCGAAGTCCAGCCCTTGCCGCACCGAGCACCCTTCGCAATCAGGAAGGATAACATGGCGAAGAAAATCACTGGCTACCTGAAGCTTCAGGTGCCGGCCGGCGCGGCCAATCCGTCGCCGCCGATCGGTCCCGCGCTTGGCCAGCGCGGTCTCAACATCATGGAATTCTGCAAGTCGTT
The DNA here is from genome assembly GCA_937895955.1 of uncultured Alphaproteobacteria bacterium. Lineage (GTDB taxonomy): Bacteria > Pseudomonadota > Alphaproteobacteria > Caulobacterales > Parvularculaceae > Amphiplicatus. The sequence goes on from CALAZI010000018.1 coordinate 10,190, forward strand.
CAACGCGCAGACCCAGCAGATGGAAAAAGGGATGCCGATCCCTTGCGTTATAACCATCTTTTCCGACAAGTCGTTCACCTTCGCGATGAAGACGCCGCCTGCGTCTTATTATCTGAAGAAGGCGGCGAAAATTGAAAAAGGCGGCGCGACCGCCGGGCGCGCAATCGCGGGTTCGGTCACGGAAAAGCAATGCCGCGAGATCGCTGAAGCCAAGCTGAAAGATCTCAACACCAACGACCTCGACGCGGCGACCAAGATCATCATGGGTTCGGCGCGCGCGATGGGTCTTGAGGTGAGGAGCTAGGGCGATGGCGAAAGCAGGAAAAAGGATCAAGACCGCGCGCGGCAATGTCGATCGCAACAAGACCTATTCGGTCGAGGCGGCGGCGAAGATCGTCAAGGATAACGCGAAAGCGAAATTTGACGAGACGATCGATATCGCAATGAATCTCGGCGTTGACGCGCGTCACGCCGACCAGATGGTGCGCGGCGTCGTTTCGCTGCCGCACGGCACGGGCAAGACCGTGCGCGTCGCGGTTTTTGCGAAAGACAAGAAAGCCGATGAAGCGCGCGCCGCCGGCGCCGACATTGTCGGCGACGCCGATCTCGTTGAGAAAATCCAGGGCGGCTTCATGGATTTCGATCGCGTGATCGCGACGCCGGACATGATGGGCCTTGTCGGGCGTCTCGGCAAAGTGCTCGGTCCGCGCAATTTGATGCCGAACCCGAAGGTCGGCACTGTGACGCCGAACGTCGCCCAGGCGGTGAAAGACGCCAAGGGCGGCGCGGTCGAATTCCGCGTCTCGAAAGTCGGCAACCTCATCCACGCCGGCGTCGGCAAGGCGAGCTTCAGCGACGCGCAAATCGCGGAGAACGTGAAAGCGTTCATCGACGCGGTGCAGAAGGCGAAGCCCGCGGGCGCGAAAGGGACCTACATCAAGAAGGTTGCGCTTTCATCGACGATGGGGCCGGGCGTTAAGATCGATCTGTCGAACCCGGCGTAACTCTCGCGATCATCAGAATGTGAAAGGCGGCGCCGAAAGCGCCGCCTTTTTATTTTGCAATATTCCTTAATCCGTAACCTTACTTTCGGCGTTTGGGCGAAGTTATCCCACCCCTTTTTTCTTCGCGTATGATGGTCTCGCCGGATCGGGAGAGGCG
>CALAZI010000019.1 GCA_937895955.1 uncultured Alphaproteobacteria bacterium
TCGCCGCGACGGCCCGCTTCCCGCAGCGTTTCTTCGAGGTCCGGCGCGAGCCGCCAGCCGTCCTTTTCGCGAGCAGCGAGCCGCATCTTTTCGAGCGTTCTGAGGCGCGCCAGAAGCAGCTTCGTTTGAAAGCGCTCATAGGCTGTCCGCCCTCGCGACGGCACGACCACGCCGTCTATGGCCGCTGCGCAAAGTTTGCGGTCGAGCGACGTGAAGCGCTCCTTGTCGATTTCCGCATGGCGGCTGCGGGCGATATCGAGATCGCGTCGCGGCCCCAATTCGAGCGTCGCGATTTCCCCGGCGCGCTTGCGAAATCCGTGGGTGATATAGTCCCGCGCGATGACGAGATCGCGGCCCTGATCGTCGCGCCCGCGCAGGACGATATGCACATGCGGGTGGTCGGTGTCGTAATGGTTGACCGCAACCCAGTCGAGGCGCGTGCCAAGATCGCGCTCTGCCGCCGCCATGACGGCGCGCGTATAGCTATTAAGATCGTCAAGCTCGCCCGCGTCTTCCGGCGACAGGATGATCCGGAATTGATGGCGGTCGCTCCGCCCCTCCTCAATAAAGGCCTTGCCGTCCGCTTGGTCGCGATCTGGGCCGTAGAGCTTGCCCGGCGCGCCGTCTTTCTCGGCGCCGTCGCGCTGAATATAGCGCAAATGCGCGCGCGCCTTGCCGAGGCCGTTGGCGCCGAGACGGACCGAACGGATCTTGACGGCGGCGCGCCGCATGCGATGGCGAGCGAACGCTTGCCCGTTCGCAATGAACGCCGCGCCGAGCCCGGCGCCGCGACCGATCTGCGCGCCCATAAAGCGCGTCCGGCCGCGCCGCGCGAAAACGCCGGGCCGCGCTTTCTCCATGGTCGCGTAAAGCCGCGCGAGATAGCGCTTGGAGGCCTTGCCGCCTTGGGCGCGAATGCGCCCCAAGCGTGGTTGGAAATCGTTGTCAGCGCGCATGTCGCATCCGCCGCATTTTGGCGCCGCCACTATCAAGGCGGCGCCGCCTAAAAAGATGTGCAGACAAGGGCTTAGCCGCATAGCGGCGCCGCCCCTTTAATCTTGCCCTCCCCGCCTTCTTCCGTACCCCTCTCATCTCTTCATTCCATTGTCTGAAATTAGTTCCGCTCGCCCTGCGTCCAGACGGGACGCGCGACGCCGATCACGAAAGCGGTTTTGGTCGCCCCGAAATACCGTCCGTCCAGGGACTGGGCGTGATCATTGAGAAGAAAGATTTCATCGGCTTCGAGGGTCTTGCAGCCGCTCCAAACGGGCAGCGTGCGGCCTTCAGAATCGCGGAGCAATGCATGGGCGACAACAGCGCCGTCAATTGAAATAGTGTCTTCGTTACGGCAAATCTGAGCGCCGGAACGCGCTGCGACACGCTTCAAAAGCGGCGTCGCCGGCGGCAGATACCCGCGTTCGTCGATCAGCGCCTGAATAGGAGATGACGGCGACACGATGACATATTCGCCGCGCTCAAGACTCTCTTGCGATACTGAATAAAGCCCAATGGGCGCGCTGGCGCTGGCGTTCCAAACAAGGCGCGGCGCAAATTCGGCGGCGCTTGCAACGCCGAGCGCAGCAACCGCGACGGCGCCGATGATGAGAGGTTTTTCGCGGCCCCACTTCATGATTGCCCAGCCGCTCTGTCGCGGTCCTGCGACCCGGCGCCGCCGGTCGATGTGTATTTGCGTCCCTGCGACCAGCCGTCGAGATCGGCGCGATGATAGAGAATGCGGTTGCCATGTTTGCGATAGACAGGACCGCCGCCGTAAATCCGGTAATATTCGAGCGTGCGTTCGCTTAATCTCAAATACTGCGCCGCTTCCGCTGCATAGAGAAACGGGCTATCGGGGCTCTTTTGCGTCCCGGTCATCATCCATCGCCTTTCCGCGAAGCGTCTTGCTCGCCGCTTAACGGGATGTCGTGCAACCAATCCCACGAAAGCCACAATGAACGGACTAAAGCCTAGCGCCCAGAGTCGAATTTACGACGACGCAAAATCGACTCGGGATGACGCGGAAACGATTCCGGATAATGAAAACCCCCGCGCGGAAATTCCGCGCGGGGGCGCTGTTGCAATGGAACCCTACCTTAGTTTTGCGGATTCCAGAGAATGGCGAGCACGCGCTCATCTTCCTGTCCGGCGGCGCGGGCAAGGTTCGCGAAAACGCGTTTCTCGCCAAAGGCCGGATGCGCGAAGGTGAGCGAGACGTAAGGCTTGCCGGAATTTTTCCCGACGCGGTTCCAGCCGCCGCCGATCTCGTTTCCGCGCGCGGCATAGATGCGGAAATCGGGCTGGCGCTCATTGTCCTTCGCCTCGTTGGGAACGATGGTGATCTTGGTATTCAAGGTCATCATCGCCAGCGTGCCTTCAAAGCCGCCATTCTCGCGTTTCGTTACGGTTCCAAGTGATTGAGCCATCTTTTCGTCTCCTTATTGCTTGGCCGGAGAACCATTCCCCGGCCTGACGCGAAACGAGAAGAACGGCGCGCCGGACCGCCTGAATCCGAAGGACCGCAGCGCAGCGGAGGACCGGCGGGGGCGGATTTTTTGTTTCGCGATGAAGGCCCCCAAAATCTATTTGGGGCCAGAGGAAAAAATCCGGCGCCGCCGGTTTCTGGCGGGCCGGTCGTCGTTCAGTTTCGCTGTGATAAAGGCCGGGAATGGTTGTCTTTGGCGGAGCGAAATCGCGGGAGACGAATGGCGTTAGAAACGCAGGACCGGCAACGCGCGCATTGAGAGCGGCGCTGATTGAAGGCGTGGTTTTGATGATCTGAATATCACGGCCAGAGGTTCTAAACTGACGAGGCGAAGCGCGGAATGCGCTCCACCCCGTGATCGCCTAGCCCGCAAAAAGTGGCGCGATTTTTTCGGCGCGTTTGACTGCGCCGGGCTTACCGGCTTGCGTATAGGACAGCGCCGGAAACTGCAGCCAGCGCGGGCGCCAGTTCGGCGTTTTTTCGCGCCCGTTCCGGCCGTCGAGACAATCGCGAATGATCGCTTTCTGGGCTTTCGCCGTGGCGTCGCGGTTCGCCTTTGCAACGCTGCCGCCCGCAATGTCGGCGAGCATGGCGTTGGTCATGTTTTTGTCTCGCAGAAGCTCAAAGAATGCGTCGTCCGGCGTCATCCAGTCGGCGATATCCATGGGAAGTACGCGCGCAAGACAGTCCACGGCCTCGTGACCGGCGGCGATGATTTCCGCCGCGACAAAGGTCAGAATGCGGGCGATGTCGGCGTCGGAAAGCGTCATCATTTTTGCGAAAACCGACGACAATCGCCAACCGTCTTCATTGCCGCCGGTGATGTGCGACGGCTCGTCAAGATCGAGCAATTTGCCGATTTCGGCGCGCTCTTTCTCAAATGCTATTTGCCCTTTCGAAGCCGCGACGCTCGCCGCCGTTTCCTCTTTCCGCGTCGCCTGCCGGTCGGGCTGGCAGCGAATATTCGGCGCGCCCGCGATCAGATGCGCCGCGAGCAAACGCATCGCAATTTGTTGGTGTTTCAAGAACACGGCGCGCGCGGCGGCGTGGCGGTGAAGGTCCACATAATTCTCCAAGGGCGCTGAGCATTCGGGCCGTTCGGCGCGTGTTTTTTCTTTCGCCGCGTGGGTTTTCCGCCGGGACGCGTAGCCCTTGATGAACGCAACTTCGCCGGAATGGCGCACTTCGACGAACACTTCCCCACCCTGTTTTTTGGCGAGTTGATCGTACTCCCATGAATGGAAAAACTCTCCGCGCGGCAGGATAGTCACCTTGCTCCAGCCGCTCGAAAGCAGCTTTTCGCGCTCGACTTCAATCGCCGCTTCCTGACGCGCCCAGAACTTTTCGGCGTCGGCGAATACCGAACGTTCGCCGAACAAATCCTCGAAAATGTCGCCGTCATAATCTTCTAGGGAAAAGAGCGCGGCGCCGGTTTCGATCTCGCCGCCGCCCAAGAGCCAGCGCTTCAACTGCCCGCCCCGTGGCGCCCGCATGTCCGCCGATTTGAACATCTCAAACCATTCGCGCTGCTTCGCTACGCTGGCGAGGGTGAGCGCGGTGATGCTGGCGCCGTCGATCTCGTCGTCGGCATAGGCTTTGCGGATACCGGGAATGAGGCTCGCCAAAGCCAGGCGGCGCTTCACGGTGAGTTCCGTCACCCCGAATATGCGGGCGATTTCTTCAACGCTCTTGCCTTTGTCATTCAATTTTTTGAACGCCTCGAATTCCTGCATTTCGTCCGGCTCAAGGCGCGCGGTGTTTTCAAGAATCGAGGCCTCCACGGCGGCGGCGTCATCGCCTTCGGCAAGCACGCGGCAGGGCAGATCGCGCGCCTCGCCGGTCTCGATTGCAATTGCTTTCGAGGCCAGAAACCGCCGCCGTCCGGCGACGATTTCGAAGTGATTTTCCTCGCCATTGGGGCGCACAAGCAGCGGCACCAATACGCCGCGTTCGCGGATCGACGGCAATATATCGTCGAGAAAAGGCTTTTTGCGCGACGCCCTCATATTGAGCGCCGAGACCGCCAATCGGTCTAGCGGGATTGTTTGAAACTCCATCCTTCATTCTCCTGTTGCTGATGGTTTGGGATTGCGCGCCGCCTCTCGGGCCATGCGGCGCAATTCATCGACAAGGTCGATCTGGCGGCGGGATTCCAAGTCGAAGATTCCTACGTCGCAGCTTTGTTGCGCGGCGCGGGGCGCCAAGGGCGCCGCCGCGAGAACCGCCAGCCGGTCGCGTTGCGTGATCGGCGCGACGCCGCGCATCAGCGTTTGCGTTCCGGCCCTCGTTTCTTCGATTTCCGGCTTTTCGCCACGCGCGCTCATGGGTTGCGCTCCATCGCAGAGGCGTCAGCGTCCGGCGCCGGATTCTCAAAGGCCAGAATGAAATCCGCCGCTTTGGAGGCGAGCGAGGCCGCGTTGAAGATCGCGCGGTTGTCTTCCTTCAAGACCTCAAGCCATGCGCCCAGATAATCCGCATGGCGCACGGTCGGCGTGATGGAAAGCGACGCACAGACGAAGGCTGAGCTAAGTTCGGCGACCAGTTCTTCGCGGGCGTATGCATGTGACCCGTAGCGCCCCTTGAATTCGCGATTGAGCCGCGAGGCGTGGCCGGTCCAGTGGCCAAGCTCGTGAAAGCAAGTGCGATAATAATTGATCTGCTCGAAAAAAGCCGGCTGCGGCGGAACGCGGATGAAATCCTGTGACGGCACATAAAACGCCTTGTCGCCGCCGATCCGGAAATCGGCGCCGGTCGCGTTGATGAGGTTTTCCGCGCGCGGGATCGCCTCGCATTCCGGCAGGGGCTTGACGCCCGTTGTGAGTTCCGGCGGCAAGCCCTCGCATTGCGCCGCGTTGAAGACGGTGTAGCGTTTGAGGAAAGGCACGAAAGCGGCGGCGCCGCCCTCTTTTTCGACTCTAGCTTGCTCATCCTTCGGGATAAACTTGTCGGCGTAAACGACCATTGAGCCGCGCTCGCCCTTCATCACGGAACCGCCCAAGGCTTTCGCCTGCCGAAAGGTCAGCCATGTCTGGCCGGAAAAGCCGTTCTCAATGGCGGCGCCCCAGAGCAACAGAATATTGATCCCGGAATAGGTTCGGCCCGTGGTCGCGTTTTTCGGCAGGCCTGCGGCGATCGTTGCAGCTTCACCCCTCGCGGCCCAAGGCTGCGCCCATGGAAATCGTCCGGCTTCCAGTTCCTTCACGATCTTCGTTGTGACTTCCGTATAAAGATCAGCGCCCGGCTTCTTCTTGCCTGAACGCCCGCGCGGCTTCGCGCCGATGTTCGCCGCGCTCTTTGGTTTGACGGCGCGGCTTGGCGCGTCGGTTGCGGTTTCAAGTGATGTCATGGCTGCTCGCTCCTTGCCTCTCCGCGCGCAAATTCCCCCGGGACGGCGGGGGCGGCGGAAACGGGGCGAGCATGAGCGCCGGGCATCGCAGGCCGGGGCGCAACCGGTTTGGTAGGATGAGAAAAACAATCGAGACGGATAAAAAGCCAAAGCGGTTGCGGCGCGGCCGCCCGGCGCTATTCGCCCCGTCTTCCGTTCCGCCGCCCCCGCTGTCCCGAGGGGAATGTCTAAAAAAGTCGCGGGGCGAAGCCCCGCGTCCTTATCCCGCGCGGATGCACGGGCCTGCGGCAGGGATCGTCACCGGAACGGCGAAGACGACCAATTCATCTTTTGAATTTGTCGGCTTCGGGCCGCCAATCACCCATGATTGGCGCGCCTAGAGCCCGGCGCCGTAAGGCGGCCGCCGTAAAACTTAAAATACACCAAGAGACCCGATGCCCCCGGCGTTCAATTCACATATTTGCCGAAAATCAGTTCACTCAAATATGTAAGGAGCGCAAGCGCGAGCGTTCCCCATACGATAATAATAAGCCCGTCGGAGCCAAGCGACACGACCCCAAAACCGATCAGCAAAACGCCGACGCCGCCAGCGATAAAGATCGGTCCGGAATAATAACAATGTCGCCTTCGACATCGTCTTGCGTTTAATACACACGCAAGACCCATCCAGAAAAACGAACCGCTCATCATCATGAGGATAATTGGCTTGGAAACGATCCCGCTCATGAAGTTCGTTGAAAACAAAATCGCGAGCGGCAGCCCCCATGACCAAAAGAAAGGCAACGGCTTGACGGCGTGATCGTTTCTCGTTGCGTCAACCACAACACGCCCTCCCAGCCTGTATGGGCGGACATTTCACATCGCCATAGGAGCAGTAAACGCAGCAATCGCCCAGCTTCGGTTTCAGGACGGCGCCACACCCCTTGCAATCGTAAAACCACTGACACGCATCAGTCGGCATTTCGTCGTTAGACTGATGCCCGCATTCAGGACAGGTGATGGTCGATTTTAAAATGACCTTGCTCATTGATTCACCCAGCGAAGCAATTGGGGTTCATAGAACGGCATGACGTAGGCGGCGACGATGAGCGCCGCCGCAAGGGCGAGCGTAATCACAACGCGCTTGCCGGGCCTCCTCCCCTTCCAGAATGCCGCGACAATCGCCACGGCAAGCAGAATGACCGCCCCGCCCATGAAATATTGTTGAAATCGCGCAAAGAAGGCGAGCTTGCCGACCAGGGCCGCGCTGACGCCAAGATTGATCAGGATGAGCGGCAATACGCAACATGACGCGCCGATGAGCGCCCCCAGGCCCGAAAAGGCCCCGCCGCCGGCGAACCATCCGCCTCTCCTGCTCGCTTTCGTTTTATTCGGGTCTTCACTCGTCATGCGGTTCATCGTAACTTCTGTAGTCGCTACAGGATCAAGGGTGATGGACCAATTCAGTCTCACAATCGGGAAGCTGAGCGATCAAACCGGCGTGAAGGTCGAGACCATCCGCTATTATGAAAAAATCGGATTGATGCCCGCGCCGCCGCGGACGCAAAGCGGGCGCAGACTCTATGACGGCGCCCTCGCCGACCGGCTGTGCTTCATCCGGCGCGGACGCGAACTCGGGTTTTCGCTCGATGATATCCGTGCGCTCCTGGGGCTGGAGGACCGAAAACCCACTTGCGCAGAAGTCTTCGAAATCACCTCCACGCATGTGGAGATGATCCGGACGAAGATATCGGATCTGAAAAAGCTCGAACGCACCCTTTCGACGGTCGCCAAAGGCTGCAGCCGTAACAGGACGCCCGATTGCGCGATCATCAAGACGCTGTTCTCCTGAGAGGCTTGAGAAAAGGTGTCTTGGGCTGTCATGGGCAGCGGCTTGTCCCACGCTTTTTCTGCGGTCCCGCAGCGCTTTAGCTGCGCCCGTCTCTCTGCCGGAAGTAGTGAATTTGGTGCTTTAATAATTCATGAAATTAATGGTAATTAACCCCCACCACGCGATTATCATAAACTCCACCCTTGCAACGACTTTGAAAGTCTCCTATTTTATTGGCTATGGCCCAACAACGCCAGGAACGATTAAAGCCCCTGCTCGACGACTTGCCGCCCGGCTATGTCGCCGACGCCGCCTGGCTGACCGCGCGCGGCATCGACCGCAAATCGATCCTGCAATATGAGCAACGCGGCTGGCTCGAAAAGCTCGCCCGCGGCGTCTACCGCAGGCCTGACACGCACCGCGATGTCAGCGCCGGCGACTGGCGCCGCCTCGTTCTCTCCCTGCAGCGGATCATGGAATACGAGGTCCATGTGGGCGGACGGACCGCCCTGTCGCTACACGGCTTTGACCACTATCTGAGCCTCGGCGCCGAGACGCCGCCGGTCTATCTCTATGGCGATGTTCCGTCATGGCTTGCGCGGCTGCCGAACGCGGACCGGTTCGAAACGAGAACCCTGAGCCTCTTCGGCGGATCCAAAACCGGCGTCGACGGCATAGGCGACGAAGAGCAAACATCCACGCCGCCACGACAACTGAACGATCTCGTCGTCTCAACGCCTGAACGGGCGATCCTCGAAATGCTGAACGAGCTGCCGGCGAATGAAAGCTTTCACAATGTCGATGCGATATTCGAAAGCCTCGCCAATCTGCGCCCGCGCCTTCTCGAAGCCCTGCTCAAAGAGTGCCGCAGCGTGAAAGCAAAACGCCTGTTCTTCGTCTTCGCCGACAGCCAAGACCACGCCTGGCGACAATATCTAAACCCGGACGACTTCGATCTCGGCTCCGGCCCCCGTGCGCTCGTTGACGGCGGACGGCTGCATCCGCGCTACGACATCACCGTGCCGCCAGAGCTGATAGACGGTAAGGAAAGGGACGAGTCTGACGATGGCCCGTGAAAGCTATCTCGCGCAGGTGCGGCTCTTGATGCGCCTCCTGCCCATCGTCTCGACTGAATCCGCCTTCGCCCTCAAGGGCGGCACGGCGATCAATCTATTCTATCGCGAAATGCCGCGCCTCTCCGTCGATATCGATCTCGCCTATCTGCCCATTGAAGAACGAGCGACATCGTTACACGCCATCGACGCTGCGTTCGACCGAATCATGGCGCGAATGAACAAACTGCCAGGCGTCACCGCAACACGAATCGCCGGGGGCGGCGGCGGCGATACGCGCATCCTGGCGAATGCGGACGGCGTGACCGTTAAAATCGAAACCTCGCCGGTAATGCGCGGCGCCATCGGCAAACCGCGACTGATGCGCACCACCGACGCTGTCGAGGACGCCTTCGGATTTGTTGCAACAAATGTTCTGGCGTTCGATGATCTTTACGCGGGAAAACTGCACGCGGCGCTCGACCGCCAGCATCCGCGCGACCTGTTCGACGTCAAACTTCTTTATGAAAACGAAGGCCTCACGGACGATCTCTTCCGCGCCTTTCTCGTCTACGCCGCCTGCTCCAGCCGCCCCATGCATGAACTGCTGGCGCCAAATGAAAAAGACATTGCTGAGGACTTCGCGCGCGAGTTCGCCGGCATGACGGCTGAACCGGTCGACCTCGACGCTCTTCTCTCCGCGCGAAAACGAATGCTCGGCGATATCCAAGCCCGCCTCAATGGAGACGTCGCTGAATTCCTGCGCACGCTGCAAGCGGCCGGGCCTGACTTCACACTCATCGGCCTGCCGCAGGCCGCGGACCTGCCGGCGATTAAATGGAAACTTTTGAACCTGAAAAAATTGATGGCAGACAATCTGGATAAGTATCGAGCGCAAAGCGAGGCGCTGAACACTATCATCCGGAATTGAGAGCGGCGGCGCCTTCTTGTGCGAACAACCTCTACCTCACCGGACAAATCATGCCGGTCAGTACATCTGTAGCGTCTCTATTGGCAATATTGTTGCACATTATTATCAGTTCACCGACTGCTCCACGGACCAAAGATCGCCATTCAGATATGTCGTCTTTTTTGGTTCGTTGTACGCCAATAATCGTAATGCATTTGCGACGACAATGAGCGTCGATCCCTCATGCACCAGAACAGCTGGCCCGATGCCAAGTCCGAAAAGCGTTGCAGGGATAAGAACGGCAACAATGCCCAGACTGACCCAAAGGTTTTGACGGATCGTTCGGCTGGTCGCGCGGCTCAGTCCGACGGCGAATGGCAGCGTTTCAAGATCATCCGCCATAAGAGCGACATCGGCCGTTTCGAGCGCCACATCCGAGCCGGCTGCGCCCATAGCGACGCCAACGGTTGCGTTCGCCATGGCTGGCGCATCATTTACGCCGTCGCCGACCATGGCGACGCCGCCTGATTCTTTTAGATCCTTGATTTTCTCGACCTTATCGTCGGGCATAAGATCGCCGAAGGCGTGATCGAGACCAACTTCGCGCGCAATCGCGTCCGCGACTTGTTGATTATCGCCCGAAATCATCATCATTTTCGAAACGCCGATATCGCGCAGGCGTTGGATCACACGCCTGGCGGCGGAGCGCGGCGTGTCCATCAAGCCCAGAGCGCCAAGATACGCATCGCCCCGCCGGACAATCATCGTTGTCCGCCCCCGCGCCGACATGCTCTTGACGGTCACGCGAAGATCGTCCGGCAGCGGCGTTCCATTTGTCTCAGTAAAGAGAGCCGTTTTTCCGATGTGAACGAGTTCGTCATTCAATCGCGCGGAAACGCCTTTGCCAGTGATGCTCTTGAACTCCGTCGCATTGCGTTCAATGGCTCCCATTCGTTCTTTGACATCGCGGACGATCGCCTCGGCGAGCGGATGGTCGCTTAACGCTTCAACAGCGGCAGCGACGCGAAGAAGCTCCGTTTCCGTTACGCCGGCGACTGGCGTGATTTCAACGAGCTTCGGCTCTCCGGATGTGAGCGTACCCGTCTTGTCGAATGCAATTGAATCAAGCCGCCCTAGCGCTTCAAGCGGCGCGCCGCCCTTGATCAGCACGCCGCCGCGTGCGGCGCGGGCGATGCCGCTGAGGATTGCGCTGGGCGTTGCGATGGCGAGCGCGCAAGGACTAGCTGCGACCAACACCGCCATCGACCGGTAAAAACTTTGCGCGGGGTCTTCGTCGAGAAAGAGCCATGACAAAGCCGTGATAAAGGCCAGCATGACGACGCATGGAACAAACACCTTCTCAAACTTCTTGGTGAAGCTTTGCGTCGGCGATTGCCTGGTTTCAGCGGCGCTGACCATATCGATAACGCGGGCCAGCGTCGTTTCAGAGGCTCGCCGGGTCACCTGAATTTCGAGGCTTCCGGCGCCGTTAATCGAACCGGCAAAGACCTTGTGCGCCGGTTTGATTTTGTCGGGATTGTCAGCTGCTTCGCTGCTATCTTTCACAGGCGACTTATCGGCCGGGGCGCTTTCGCCCGTAATGGGAGCCTGATTGACGCTGCTTTCGCCCTTGATGACGAACCCGTCGGCGGGAATACGCTCGTTCGAGCGAACGATTACAATGTCGCCTGGTTTCAATTCGTCGACGGGTACTTTCGTTTCCCTCCCGTCCCGGCGAACGAGCGCCTCCTCAGGCGCAAGATCGGCGAGCGCTGATATGGCGTTACGGGCTCTCGCCATCGCGTAATTTTCAAGGGCGTGGCCGATGCTGAACAGAAACAGGAGGAACGCGCCCTCCGCCCATTCGCCGAGGACAGCCGCGCCGCCTGCGGCGACGAGCATAAGAAAGTCGATCTCAAATTTGCCGTGTGAAACTTTTCCGATTGCTTCTTTCAGCGTGAAATACCCGCCGAAAAAATATGCAGCCAATAACAAGCCAAACGCAACGCCGTCAGGCATCGCCGATATTTTCGGCCCGAGCCAGCCAGCAAAAAGTGCGGCGCCGCACATTAACGAGAAGACGAGTTCAGCCCTGCCGTCCAACAAGCTGTTTAGCCAATCGTCGTGCTGATGCTTGTCTTGCGTGGCTTTGTCGGTCGGCCGGCTTGTTTTATTCACGGCAAAAAAACCTCTGTTGGGCAATTAAGTTAGGACAATGCAAGTAATGCGACCGGCAGGTGTGGAAGCGTTACCTTTATTGAAAAGAAACGGCGGAGCCGTCGGGCTTGGGGGACGAACCCGGCGGCTCCTCTGGTTACGCCGGACGACTACACGCGCAGGAAGTTGGCGCTATCGCCCGCTCGCAATTCGAAATGACAAAGACGAACTGCGAGACCAGATACAAGTGACTTAGATCGAAATTGCGGCCGTGATCTTGCTCACATAAATGAATCCCGATTCCTCCATATCGGTTTTCCCGTTAGCGCGTATCAGATCGGCGGCTTCGGAGAGCCGGTCGTCTTCGCAGACAAGCTCCAGCTTCACCTCGGTGATCACGCGATCGCCAAGCTCGGTTGAATATTGCTGTTCTTTTTCGTCGAGCGCTTTGACCATGCCTTTGACATCGACGGCGGTCATGTTCGTGAAACCGCCCTTGCGCAAAGCGCGGACGACGCTCGCCGCCCGGCTGCGATGAATGAACGCCTTGATCTCAATCATGATGCGCCTCCTTTCATTCGGCTGCTTTTGCATGCGCGTCGGCGAGTTCGAGATCGCCTCGGGCCGGAGACGGCTCAGATTTCCGACCGCGCATTTCCATCCACTCATAAATGACCGGCAGGAGAATCAGCGTCAGCGCTGTCGAAGTCAGCAAACCGCCGACGACGACAGAGGCCAGAGGCCTTTGCGTCTCGGCCCCGACGCCGGTTGACACGAGCATCGGTATAAGGCCGAGAATGGCGACGCTCGCCGTCATCAGCACAGGCCGCAAGCGCAGTTCGGTGCCGCGCCGAA
>CALAZI010000020.1 GCA_937895955.1 uncultured Alphaproteobacteria bacterium
ATCGGCCGCTCCGACGTTCACCGCACCGCCGACGGCGACTGGACGCCGTCATCGGAAGCGAGCCGCGAGGAGCTTGTCGCGCTCGCGAGCGTCTTGAAGGGCCGTAAAAGCGGCGTCCTGCAGATCGTCAACGACTTCAATCTCGAACGCGAGGGCGATCAGTTCCCGCAAGAATTCGCGCTGGTTGAAGCCTTCGCGCGCGCCGGCGGACGGCCCTGCTCGATCTCCCTGATGCAGCGCGATCTGGCCCCCGATCAATGGAAACGCATTCTGAAAGAAACCGAGCGATTGAACGCCGACGGCGTCGATTTCCGCGTGCAGGTCGCGCCGCGCGGCATCGGCGTTTTCAACGGGCTGCAATGCACCATGCACCCGTTGATGGCGCAGCCGCTCTACCGCGAAATCAAGGACAAGCCGCTCGAAGAACGGGTCGCGATCATGCGCGATCCGGATTTCAAGCGCCGCTGCCTCGCAGACAAGCCGGTGAAGCTCGCCGGCCCCGGCTCTTCGACGCCGCCGATCGTCGACACCTTGATCGCCGGCATCGATTGGGTCGCCAACAAATTCTACCGCCTCGGCGAAACGCCGAATTACGATCAGGGCGAGGCGGGATCGCTTGGCGCCGAGGCGCGGCGCGACGGCATGACGACAATGGAGAAACTTTACGATGTGCTGCTCGAACTTGACGGCAAGCAGCTCATCTATTTCCCGATCTACAATTACACTGACTTCAATTACGACAATGTCCGCAAAATGCTGACGCATCCGAACGCCATGGTCGGCCTTTCCGACGGCGGCGCGCATGTCGGCACGATCTGCGACGCCTCGTTCCCCGCTTATCTGCTCTCCTACTGGACGCGCGACCGCGCCGATCACCGCATTCCCTTGTCGCGCGCGGTGCAGATGCTGACCGCGGACGGCGCCGATTATCTGGGCCTTAAAGATCGCGGCCGGCTGAAAGTCGGATTGAAAGCCGACATCAATGTCATCGATTATGACCGCCTCACCCTCAAAGCGCCGCATATGGTGAAAGACCTTCCCGCCGGCGGGCAACGGCTTTTGCAGGAAGCGAAAGGCTTCCGCGCGACGCTCGTTTCCGGTCGCCAGGTCGTGCATAATGACCAGGTGACGGATGAACGGCCCGGCAGGCTGGTGAGGTTTAATTAGGAACCGTTATGTCTATACGAAGAATTAGAATTCGCAATCATCCTGAAGCGTTCATTTCGGTCTTGGCTTCAAGTGCGATTGCTGCAGTTTTGTTATCACCCTTCGAATTTGAACCCAAAGTCGAAGGCGTGCTACGGCTTACGAGCGTGATTTTATTGCTTTCTGCCATCTTCCTAGTTCAGAAAGCTTTTTTTCACGACGCAGACAAAGGATGAACTTCACCTTTCGCACCGTCCCGAGCATCATCTTCGAAGCCGGCTCGTCGGCGAGGCTCGGCGCGCTCGTCAAAACGCGCATGAAGCGGCCGGTCATCGTCACCGATCGGGGCATCATCGCCGCGGGGCTGATCAACCCGGCGCTACAGAGCCTCAAAGACGCGGGGCTCGATTTTCTTCTGTTCGACGGCATCGAGGCCGACCCGCCGGCGCGCGTCGTTCGTAACTCGGTCGAGATCGCGCGGATGCATGAGGCGGACGGCGTCATCGGCTTTGGCGGCGGCTCGTCGATGGATACGGCGAAGATCATCGCGGTGCTGTTGAACTCCTCCCAGACGCTCGAAGACATTTACGGCACCGGAAACATCAAGGGCGGACGCGCGCCGCTCGTCCTCCTGCCGACGACGTCCGGCACCGGCAGCGAAGTGACGGACATCGCCGTCGTCACCACCGATGACGACCAGAAAATGGGCGTCTTGGGCGATCAGATGTTCGCCGATCTTGCGATCCTCGATCCGGAACTGACCTATGGCCTGCCGCGCCATGTAACGGCCGCGACCGGCGTCGACGCGATGGTGCATGCGATCGAAGCCTATACGAACCGTTACAAGAAAAATCCGGTGTCGGACGCGCTCGCCCGCGAGGCGCTGAAACTCCTCGCTGCGAATATCGTCGAGGCGTGTGAAAATCCGGCGAACAAATCGGCGCGCGCCAATATGCTGCTTGGCGCCATGCTTGCGGGACAGGCCTTCACCAATTCGCCGGTCGGCGCCGTCCACGGCATGGCCTATCCCTTGGGCGCGCTCTTTCATATTCCGCACGGGCTTTCCAATTCGCTGATGCTTGAACCCGTTCTGCGTTTCAACGCTCCCATCGCCGCGCATCTTTACGCCGAGCTTGGCGACGTCATCGGCGCGAACGCCACCGGCGGTTTCGCCGAACGCTGCGACGCCTTCACGGACAAGCTGATGGAGATCGTCGCCGCAACCGGCGTCGAGCGGCGACTTTCCAATCTCGGCGTATCGCATAACGACCTGCCCCGCATGGCGGAGGACGCGATGAAGGCTGAGCGCGTCATGCGCAACAATCCGCGCGACGTGACCTATGACGACGCGCTCAAAATGTATGGCGAGGTTCTCTAGGTGACGGCCAAGCGCACTGATTACAAACACATCCTGCCCCTTCAGACGCGCTGGGCGGACAATGACATTTACGGTCATGTGAATAACGTCGCCTATTACGGCTATTTCGACACCATCGTGAACGACTATCTGATCGCCGCCGGCGCGCTCGATATTCACGCGGGCGCGGTCATCGGCCTCGTCGTCGAAACCGGCTGTAACTATTTCTCAGCCCTCGAATTCCCGCAAAAACTTGAAGGCGCCTTGCGCGTCGCCAGGATCGGCAATTCGTCCGTCAGATACGAACTCGCCATCTTCAAGGAGGGCGACGAAACGCCTGCCGCCGAAGGCCATTTCGTTCATGTCTATGTCGACCGGAAGACGCGGCGGCCGGCGCCCCTGCCGGCCGCGCTCCGTTCAGCGCTTGAGAAAATCGCCGTCTAGAAAAAGATTTCCCGCGCGATGAAGAGGATCGACGCCCAGGAGACGAGATAGATCGGCGTTCTGAGGCCCGGCACGCCGAGAATGTAGACAATTGCGTGCGCGACGCGGGCATAGAAGAAAATTTTCGCCGCCATGCCGATTGCGAGCCCGGCGCTGTCGCCGATCAGATAATCAGCGGCGACGAGAATGGCGATGAACGCGGGAAGCGTTTCCACCATGTTGAGATGCGCCCGCTGCGCGCGTTGCGCCCATAAGGGCGGCGTCGGCTGTTCGGCCGGAAAGTTTTTCGGGTAATTGGTGAGGAACGCAATCGGTCCCCAGACGAAAACCCGCGCGAGAATGTA
>CALAZI010000021.1 GCA_937895955.1 uncultured Alphaproteobacteria bacterium
GCGCTGGTGCGACGCGCCTTTGAAAGCTGGACGAGCGAAACGGCGTGGCCGAGCTGGTCGTTTTCCAATCATGACGTCGTTCGCGCCCGCACGCGCTGGGGCGGCGCTGATGCGCCTGACGCCTTTGCGCAGCTTTTGACGGGATTGTTGATGTGCCTGCGCGGCACGATCTTTCTCTATCAGGGCGACGAGCTTGGCCTGCCGCAGGCGCATGTGCCGTTTGAGAAGCTTAAAGACCCCGAAGGCATTCGCTTCTGGCCTGACAATCTCGGCCGCGACGGCTGCCGGACGCCGATGCCGTGGCGCGCCGATGCGGCGAATGCGGGATTTAGCGATACGGAACCCTGGCTGCCGATGGCGGCGGCGCATGCGTCGCTGTCCGTCGATCGCCAGGAAAAAAATCCGCAATCAACCCTCAATAAAACGCGGGGCTTCATCAAATTCCGCCGCGCGCACGCGGCGCTGCGCCTCGGCGACATCAGGTTTCTTGATGCGGACGAACCGATTCTTGCTTTCACGCGCGCGCATGGCGATGAAAAACTTGTCTGCGTTTTCAATCTCGGCGCCGCGCCGGCCGCGTTCAAGCTTCCTTCAGGCGGGGGGGCGGGCGCAGGAGCGTCGCTCGCCTACGGGCTCGCCGGCGAAATCGTCAATGGCGAAGCGAGGCTGCCGCCTTATGGCGGCGTCATCGCGCGCCTTTAGATCATCGGGCGCGATTGAGGAATCGCGCCCGACCATCAAGTTGTTATTCCAGCGCGCCTTTTCGCGCAAAACCGGTTTCCACTTTTGCGCCCGGCGCGCTAGACCGCGCGCGCCTATTTCTTTTTGTACTTTTCCTCGCTCGCGCCGACATCCTTTTCGACTTCCCGCGCGAGGACGAAAAGCAGATCCGACAGGCGGTTGACAAAAGGCACCGCGGCGCTGCGTTTTTCGCCGGGCAGCAGCGTCAGCGTGCGCTCAACGCGGCGGGCGACGACGCGGGCCAGATGCAAGCGGCAGCCGGCTTCCGTCTGGCCCGGATAAATGAAATCCTTGAGCGGGGGCAGGCTCGCCTCAACTTCGTCGATCAGCCTTTCGAGCGCCTCAACGGCGCCTGCTTCAAGTTGAAAGCGTTCATGCGTCTTGTCGCCGGCGAAGCTGATCATCGCGCTCAGTTGATAAAGCTGCTTTTGTATTTCTTTCAGCGCGTCGGCGCGCTTTGGATGGGCGAGCCGGGCGAAGCCGAGCACGACGGACAATTCGTCGAGATCGCCGACGGCGGCGATATGCGGGTCCGCCTTGCTGACGCGCTCGCCCGACAGCATCGACGTTTCCCCCGCGTCGCCGGTTTTCGTGTAGACTTTCACATCGCCCATAAGTCCTCACTCGCGGGTTTGTTGAACGGAGCGGCATTACGCCGCCGGCGGAAATTCCTTTAGCGTTCCCTGAAAGACGCGCATTGCGGCCGTCGGCATCCAGCGTTTGCGCACCGCGAAGCCGACCGTCAAGGGTTCGAAGAAATCGATGCTTAAAAGCGAAAAGCGCTGGCGGAAGGTTTTCGTCTCGGAATATTCGGCGCTGACGACCCCGATCGCGTCGCTCTCGGCGACAATGTCGGCGATCAAGGGGAAATATTCGATCACGTGCATGCGGCGCGCCGCATCGCCGCCGAGCGAAGCGTAGAGCGAGCGAAGCTTGTCCGTGTGCCAGCTCATGCGGTCGGGCGCGATGACGGAATAGGCGGCGATGTCGCTCTTCTTGAGGCTGGTCTTCGCTGCGAGCGGGTGCGTCTTGCGCGCAAAAAGAAAGGTTTTAAGGGCGCCGAGGCGTTCGAACGCGAAATCATCATCGCTTTTCATCGCATCTTCGGGTCCGACGAGCACGTCGATATCGCCGCGCCGGAGCGCGCGAACGCCGCCGCCGACCGTCGTCGCTTCAAGATGCAGGCGCAAATCGGGCCGCGACAGGATCAGGCCCATCACCGCCTTGTTGACGAGGCCCTGCATGGACGCGGGGCAAACGCCGACCCGGATCAGCGTTTCTTCCGCCAGCCGGTTGAGACGCGAATCTTCCGACAATTGCTCAAGGTCGGAAATGATGCGCGCCGCGCGGGTCAGGAAGGCGCGGCCGCGATCCGTCGCGATGACGTCCCGCGCGCGCCGGTCGAACAGCGCATAGCCGGTTTCGCGCTCGATATCGGCGAGGCTGCGGCTCACGGTCGACTGCGTCAGGCTGAGCGCGCGCGCGGCGGCGCTGATCGATCCGCAGCGATCGACGGCGATGACGTGTTTCAGTTTGGCTGCGTTCATTTACTCATGCATAAAACGAATAAGTCATTCGTATTATGCATTTGACAAATGGCGGTGTCGAGCCCAAAAAGAGCTGCGCGCGGCGACGGCTGTCGGTGCGCCCGTCCGCATGGGCGATGTTCCGCCGCGCCGCCGGCTTTCGTAACCTCGCCGCTTAACCCTGAGGAATGACGACGCGATGACCGACTACGCTCCGCCGATCGACGATATGCGCTTCGCCGCGATGAAGCTCGCCGGCTTTGACGAGATCGCCGGATTGCCTGGCGGAGAGGATTTGAGCGAGGAATTGCTGGCGTCGATTTTTGAGGAAGCCGGAAAATTCGCCGGCGGCGTTCTCGCGCCGCTCAACCGCGTCGGCGACATTCAAGGCTCGAAACTCGTCAACGGCGCGGTGAAGACGCCGGACGGCTGGCGAGACGCTTATAAGCAGTTTGTCGACGGCGGCTGGAATGCTGTGCCGTTCGATCCCGAATTCGGCGGGCAGGGATTGCCCTGGCTCGTCGCGACGGCGTGTTTCGATCTCTGGCATTCGGCGAATATGGCTTTCGCGCTCTGCCCGATGTTGACGCAAGCCGCGGTCGAGGCGGTTTCAAAATACGGCTCGCCCGAACAAAAAGAAAAATATCTTTCGAAAATGATCTCCGGCGAATGGACCGGGACGATGCAATTGACGGAGCCGCAAGCCGGCTCCGATCTCGCGCGCGTTCGAACCAAGGCGGTGAAAGAGGGCGATCATTACCGCCTCTACGGACAAAAGATTTTCATCACCTATGGCGATCATGACCTCACCGAAAACACCATTCACATGGTGCTGGCGAGGACGCCCGACGCGCCGGAAGGCGTTAAAGGCATTTCACTCTTCATCGCGCCGAAATTCATGGTGACGGACGACGGAACGCCGGGCGATCGCAATGATGTGCGTTGCGTTTCGATCGAAGAAAAAATGGGCATTCACGCGAGCCCGACCGCGGTCATGCAATATGGCGAGGATGAAGGCGCAATCGGCTATCTCGTCGGCGAGGAAAACAAGGGTCTCGCCTATATGTTCACGATGATGAACAGCGCGCGCCTCTCGGTCGGCCTTGAGGGCGTCGCCATTTGCGAGCGCGCCTATCAAAAAGCCGCCTCGTTTGCGCGCGAGCGCATCCAAAGCCGCGACATCGCCGGCGACAGCCCCGATCCCGTCGCCATCATTCGTCATCCTGACGTTCGGCGCATGTTGATGACGATGCGCGCGCTGGCCGAGGCTGGGCGCGCGCTCGCCTATTACGCCGCCGGCAAGCTCGATCTTTCGCATCGCCATCCTGACGCTGCTGCGCGTGCGGCGGCGCAATCGCGCGTCGATCTTCTGATCCCGATCGTCAAGGGCTGGTGCACGGAGAACGGGTCGGAAGCGGCGTGGAACGGCGTCCAGGTTCACGGCGGCATGGGCTATGTCGAGGAAACCGGCGCCGCGCAGTTCATGCGCGACGCGAAAATCGCTGAAATCTATGAGGGGTCGAACGGCATTCAGGCGAATGACCTGATCGGCCGCAAAGTCGCGCGCGACGGGGCGGTCGAAGCGAAGAAAATGATCGCCGAGATGCGCGATCTCGACGGCGCGCTCGCCGACGCCGGCGATGATCTCAGCGTCCTGCGCGCCAATCTCAGCAAGGCGGTCGCCTCGCTCGACCGCGCGACCGGCTGGCTGCTTGAGCAATATAAGGTCGACGTTCGCGACGCGAGCGCCGGCGCCATGCCCTATCTGCGGTTATGGGGCGTGACGGCCGGCGGCTGGCTGATGGCGCGCGCTGCGCTCGCGGCCAAAGCCGATCTCGACGCCGGCGCGGGCGAGGCGCAATTCCTGCGCGACAAGATCGTCACCGCGCAGTTTTACGGCGAGCGCATTCTGCCGCGCGCCATGGCCTATGAAGCGGAAACGACCGCCGGCGCGGC
Source organism: uncultured Alphaproteobacteria bacterium (assembly GCA_937895955.1). Lineage (GTDB taxonomy): Bacteria > Pseudomonadota > Alphaproteobacteria > Caulobacterales > Parvularculaceae > Amphiplicatus. The sequence goes on from CALAZI010000021.1 coordinate 4,224, forward strand.
GAGCCTGATGGCGATCGCCGACGCGGCGATGTGAAAACTGAAAAACGTTCCCTTGAGGGAGACCGGACATGCCCGACGACGTCAAGCTGATGGATAAGCCGAGCGAAAAAAAGAAATCTTCGGCTGCGCGCGCGAAACAGGGCAAGGTGCGCTTCGTCACCGCGACGAGCCTGTTTGACGGGCATGACGCGGCGATCAACATCATGCGGCGCATTCTTCAATCGTGCGGCGCCGAGGTCATTCATCTCGGCCACAACCGATCGGTCGATGAAATCATCAACGCCGCCATTCAGGAAGACGTGCAGGGCGTCGCCGTTTCCTCCTATCAGGGCGGGCATATCGAATATTTCAAATATATGGTCGACCTCCTCAAAGAGCGCGGCGCCGGCCATATCAAGGTTTTCGGCGGCGGCGGCGGCGTCATCGTGCGCGAGGAGATCAAGGAGCTGCACGCCTACGGCGTCGAGCGCATTTATTCGCCCGAAGACGGCCAGAAAATGGGCCTTCAGGGCATGATCGAAGACATGATCGCGCGCGCCGATTTCGATCCCGTTTCGCTCGGCGTTTCGAGGATTGAGCGTCTTGGCGACGCCGGCTGGGGGCCGCTGGCGCGGTTTTTGACCCAGCTTGAAGAAGGCGAGGCGGATGCGAAAACGCTCGCCGCGTTGAAAGAAGCGGCCGCCGCCGCGCCGAAAGCGCCCGTTCTCGGCGTCACCGGCACCGGCGGTTCGGGAAAATCGTCCCTTTCCGATGAAATCATCACGCGCTTCAAGATGGATTCGAGCAATTTCAAGATCGCCGTTCTCGCGATCGATCCCTCGCGCCGCAAAAGCGGCGGCGCGCTTTTGGGCGATCGCATCCGGATGAATTCGATCAACGCGCCGCAGATCTATTTCCGCTCGATCGCAACGCGCGAATCCGATCGCGAAGTGCCGCCCTTCGTCCATCAGGCGGTCGACGCCTGTCGCGCAGCGGGCTTCAATCTCATCATCGTCGAAACGCCCGGCATCGGCCAGGGCAACGCGGCGATCGCGGAGATCGCTGATATTTCTCTTTACGTCATGACGCCGGAATTCGGCGCCGCCTCGCAGCTTGAAAAAATCGACATGCTCGATTTCGCCGATGTCGTCGCGATCAACAAATTCGACCGCAAGGGCGCGGAAGACGCTTTGCGCGATGTCCGGAAACAGGTTCAGCGCAACCGTCAGGATTTTACAAAGCCGACGGAAGAAATGCCGGTCTACGGCGCCATCGCCGCGCGCTATCAGGACGACGGCGTCACCGGGCTTTATGTCGGCCTGCGCGACGCGATCGCCAAGAAAGGCTTCAAGCTCCCGGAAACGCGCTTCGAAGCCAATCCGAAGCGCATGCCGTCCCCGCGCGACGCGATCGTGCCGCCGGCGCGTCAGCGTTATCTTGCTGAGATCGCCGCCGATGTGCGCGCCTATCACGCCAAGGCGCAAAAACAGGCCGCGCTTGCGCGCGAAATCCAGCAATTGAAATCGTCGAAAGAGATGCTTGAAAAAGCGGGCGGCGAAGGAAAATCGCTGACGCCGCTGATCAGGGATCGTGAGGAGCGGCAAGATGCGCGCGCGCGAAATCTGATCGAGAACTGGCCGGAAGTGAAGGCGAGCTATGCGGGCGATGAATATGTCGTCAAAATCCGCGACAAGGAAATCCGCACCAATCTCGTCCGCACGACGCTTTCAGGCACCAAGATCCGCAAGGTCGTCCTGCCGCGTTACGAAGATCACGGCGAATTGCTGAAATGGATGCTGCTTGAAAACCTTCCCGGTTCGTTCCCCTATACGGCCGGCGTTTTCGCCTTCAAGCGCGAGGGTGAAGACCCGACGCGCATGTTCGCAGGCGAGGGCGATCCCTTCCGCACCAATGCGCGGTTTAAATTCTTGTCGAAAGATTCAGACGCCAAGCGCCTCTCGACCGCTTTCGATTCGGTGACGCTTTACGGCTTCGATCCGAATGAACGTCCGGACATTTACGGCAAGATCGGCAACTCCGGCGTTTCCGTCGCGACGCTCGACGACATGAAGGCGCTGTTCGACGGGTTCGATCTCTGCTCGCCCTCGACATCCGTTTCGATGACGATCAACGGCCCGGCGCCGACAATCCTCGCGATGTTCCTCAACACCGCGATCGACCAGCAGCTCAAGAAATTTGAAAAAGAGAACAATCGTCATCCGACGGAGGATGAGGCGAACAAGATCCGCGCCTGGGCGCTCGAAACGGTGCGCGGCACGGTTCAGGC
>CALAZI010000022.1 GCA_937895955.1 uncultured Alphaproteobacteria bacterium
TGATCGGCTGCGTCCTCGTCATTTTGGTGCTGGCGTTCTTTCTTTACGAGTGGCGGGCGGCGGTGATCAGCATCACGGCTATACCTCTGTCGCTGCTCGCTGCGGCGCTCGTCCTCAATTACTCAGGCGGCGTCATCAATACGATGGTGCTTGCGGGGCTGGTTATCGCGCTCGGCGAAGTCGTCGATGACGCAATCATAGACGTCGAAAATATCATGCGACGCCTTCGCCAGAATGCCGAAGCCGACAATCCGCAAACCGCCTTCGCGGTCGTCTTGAACGCGTCGACCGAAGTGAGGACCGCCGTTGTTTTCGGCAGCTTAATCGTTGCAGCAGCGCTCATTCCTGTGTTCTCGCTCTCGGGCCTTACGGGCGCGTTTTTCAAGCCGCTGGCGCTCACCTACATTACCGCGATCTTCGCTTCGCTGATCGTCGCGCTGACCGTGACGCCGGCAATGAGTCTGCTGCTTCTGCCCTCCGCCGCAAAGAAGCGGCAGGCCGATTCGCCGTTGGTCAGATGGCTGAAGAAACGCTACCGGCCGCTCGTCGAGCGTTCTCTTTCGACGCCGCGCCGGGCGGCCCTGCTGCTCGCGGCATCCGTCGCGGCAGCGGCAATCGTCTATCCCCTGATGGGCCAGGAACTGCTTCCGAAGTTTCGTGAATATGATTTCCTGATGCACTGGCTCGAGCGGCCGGGGACCTCGCTAGAGGCGATGAACCGCGTGACGATCAGAGCGGCGGACGAGCTTAAAACCGTCGAGGGCGTACGAAACTTCGGCGCGCATGTCGGCCGCGCGGAAGTCGCGGATGAAGTCGTCGGGATCGACTTCACGGAGCTCTGGATCAGCCTTGATCCCGCCGTCGACTATGATCCGACGGTCGCGAAAATTCAGGAAATCGTCGACGGATATCCCGGCCTTTTTCGCGATCTCCTCACCTATTTGCGCGAACGCATCAAGGAAGTGCTGACCGGAACAAGCGCATCCATTGTCGTTCGCATTTACGGACCTGATCTCGACGTCCTAATAGCCAAGGCGTCCGAGGTCGAGCGTGCGCTCGCCGGGATCGAGGGAACGAAGGACGTACACTCGCAGCATTTGACCTACATCCCGCAGATTCAAATCCGCTACCGGCCGGAAAAGGGCGCAATGCTCGGCGTCACGCCGGCCGACGTTCGAAACGCAACGTCGGTTCTCATCAATGGCGAGCGTGTCGGTCAGGTCTACGACGACCAGAAAGTCTTCAACGTCGTCGTGCGCGGCGAGCAGAAGTTTGCAACTTCAATCGAGACGCTGCGTGAGGTGCGCCTGACTAGTCCGAACGGCAATCTCATTCCGCTAACAGCGGTCGCCGACGTTTACATTGCGCCGTCGCCTAACGCCATCACCAGAGAGGGAGTCTCGCGGCGAATCGACGTCAGCCTTAACCCGTCGGGGCGATCGATCGACGCGGTCGCGCGCGACGTCGAGGAAAGCCTCAAGACCATCAAGTTTGCTAGCGGCTATTACCCGGAACTGCTCGGCGAGTACACCGAGCTGAAAGCCGCACAATCACGTTTGTTCTTCGCAATGCTGGCGGCGCTCGTCGGCATCTTCCTCATTCTGCACGCGCTCTTCCAGTCGCTGCGGCTCGCCTCGATCGTGTTTCTCGGGCTTGCGGGCGCGATCTTCGGCGGCGTCATCGGGGCAATTGTAGGCGGCGGCGTCGTCTCGCTCGGATCTATGATCGGGTTCATCACCGTCCTGGGGATTTCCGCGCGAACCGGCGTCATGATGGTTAGCCATTTCCGATATCTGGAGCAGGAAGAGCGCGTTCCCTTCGGACCGGCGCTGGTCGTGCAAGGCGCGGAAGAACGATTGACGCCAATCCTGATGACGGCGCTGACCACGACGCTCGCCTTGACGCCGATCATTCTTGGCGGCGTAAAGCCCGGTCATGAGATCGAGCACCCGATGGCGATCGTCATCGTCTGCGGGCTGATTTCCTCAGTCGTCGTAAACCTGATGATCGTTCCGGCGCTCTACCTGCGATATGCGCGGCCCGCATCTGGCAATATTTGAACATTGTAGACAACGACGCCAAGCCGAGTGCGATTCCAATCGCCTTGCGGGTTGGTCGCACGAGCACCCGTGTTGAATTGTCGATTATCAAGCGTTTAACAGCGGACTGACCGATTGGGACGATTCTACCCATTGCGAGGCTCTGCGCCGACTGTGGCGCGATCGTCACGATTTCTTCCATAGGCAGGTCTTTAGCCGGAAACGACGAACAATGTGGCGTCCGCTTTTCGGCGCAAAGTCATCGCTCAGTTCGGAGGTCCGCTTCTGGGATATTTGAGACACTTCGTGTGCGAGCCGGAATGTCGACTTCTTGATTGCGCGCGCGCGGGAGGCGAGCTGCAGTTGATTAAATTGTCGGGCGGGTTTTCGACCACGATTTTTCTGGACCGTTGGATTCCGATTCCCCCAAACCGGCAAAAACCCGCATCCAACCGCAGATTCACTCATATTTCCGCATATTTCTACAAGTGACCGGGACGCGTTGATGCGCCGATGATCGTGCCTGCACGCAATCTTGCGTGCTTGCGGAACCGATCATGACCCCGACCAAGATCCTCATCGGCCAGGCGATCGTCGTGATGCTGATCATCATCGGCGCACTTGCCGCCGCGACCCAGTATGTCGCGGCGGCGCTAGGATACGACAGGGCGCTCGGGGTTCCGTGGTTCGAGTTCGGCGGAACGCCCTTCTATTACCCCTGGCGGCTGTTCGAGTGGCAATATTCCTATGAGGCCTATGCGCCCGACATATTCATGACGGGCGGCGCGATCGCGGCTTCCGGTGGGATGCTCGGGGCCGCGGCAGCGATCGCAGGTTCCCTGTGGCGCGCGCGGCAACAACGGAATGTCACGACCTACGGCTCGGCGCGCTGGGCGAAGCGTCGCGATATCGATCGCGCCGGGCTTTTCGGCGAGGCGGGCGTCTTTCTCGGGCGCTGGCGCCGCGACTATCTCCGGCATTCGGGTCCGGAACATGTGATGGCCTTCGCGCCCACCAGATCGGGCAAGGGCGTCGGCTTCGTGACGCCGACGCTCCTGTCCTGGACCGACAGCGCTGTCATCCACGACATCAAGGGCGAGAACTGGCTATTGACCTCAGGCTGGCGCTCGAAATTCTCGCACTGCCTGCTTTTCGACCCGACAGATCTGAATTCCGCGCGGTACAATCCGCTCCTCGAAGTCCGGAAGGGCGAGCGCGAGGTCCGCGACGTCCAGAACATCGCCGATATCCTTGTTGATCCCGAAGGCTCGCTCGAACGCCGCTCACATTGGGAGAAAACCGGCCACGCGCTCCTTGTCGGCGTCATCCTCCATGTCCTTTACGCCGAGGAAGAAAAAACCCTCGCGCGCGTCGCGGCATTCCTCTCAGATCCCAAACGCACCTTCGAGCGCACGCTCTCGGTGATGATGTCGACCAATCATCTCGGAACCACGGAAAACCCCAAGGTGCATCCCGTCGTCGCGCAAGCCGCGCGCGAGCTCCTCAACAAATCGGAGAATGAACGTTCCGGCGTCCTCTCGACCGCGATGAGTTTTTTGGGGCTCTATCGCGATCCGACCATCGCCGCTGTCACCAGCCAATGTGACTGGCGGATCGAGGACCTGACCACGGCGGAGCATCCCGTTTCGCTCTATCTCGTCGTGCCGCCGTCAGACATCTCGCGCACGAAACCGCTCGTCCGTCTGATCCTCAATCAGATTGGGCGTCGCCTGACCGAAACGCTCGAAGGCGAACAATCGTCGAAACGCCGCAAACTCCTGATGATGCTCGACGAGTTCCCGGCGCTGGGGCGCCTCGATTTCTTCGAGTCTGCGCTCGCCTTCATGGCCGGCTATGGGGTGAGGGCGTATCTCATCGCCCAATCCCTGAATCAGATCGAAAAAGCCTATGGGCCGAACAATTCGATCCTCGATAATTGCCATGTCCGCGTCGCCTTCGCGGCGAATGACGAGCGGACGGCGAAACGCATCTCTGACGCGCTCGGAACCGCGACGGAACTCCGCGCACAGAAGAATTACGCCGGACATCGCCTCGCGCCCTGGCTCGCTCATGTCATGGTCTCGCGTCAGGAAACCGCGCGTCCGTTACTGACCCCTGGCGAGGTGATGCAGCTCCCCGCCGATGAAGCGATCGTCATGGTCTCGGGGACGGCGCCGATCCGGGCGAAGAAGCTTCACTATTATCGGGACGCGAATTTCTCCGCGCGCCGTCTGGCGCCGGCGAGCGCGACCCGCGTCGACGGACGCTACGCCGACGCGCCGCGCCCGCGCGCCGATGACTGGACGGGCCGGACCGCCGCAACCGACAAGCGCCTCGACCAGCCCTGGTTCGACCTTGTGAAGGGCGCGAAAGCCGGAGAGGGCGGTCTCGCTCTGAAACCCGAACTCGACGCGCCGGCGCAGGACAAAGTCGCCGCGCCGGAAGCCGAACAAGAAATTCCCGAAGAGGGCGACAACCTCGCCGAGGCCAAGCGCCTGAAAGAAGTTTCGCGGCGCAATTCGGTGCGCGCCGCCGCGCTCGATCGCGGCGGCTTGCGGATCGGCAAGATGTTGTAGGGCCCGCAATGACCGGACGACGCCTTCATATCATCCTCTCCCCGGAAACGGACCAGCTGCTCGCGCGCGCCATCAAAACGGGCGGCGCGACCCGAACAGCGGTCGTCGAGGCGGCCCTCCGCGAGACGCTCGACCGCAAAGGCGAGGAACGCGAACTCGAAAAGCTCGGGGCCCGGATGAACAAGCTCGCGCGCGCGATGGAACGCCTCGCCGACGATGCGACCGCGCAGACCGAAAGCTTCGCGCTCTTTATCCTTCATTATCTCTCGGTGACGCCGCCTCTGCCGGAATCGATGCGCGCCGGCGCCGAGGCGCTCGGGCGCAAGCGCTTCGAGCAATTCGTGACGGAAGTCTCGGCGAGGCTGCTGGGGCGCGACCGCTACGCCGACGCGCTGCTCGCCCGTATCGATCTCGTCCGCCGCGCCGGCGAGGAATTCGACAATGAGATTGCCGATGCAGCCGTCGGCGCGCCCGACGAAGGCTCCGATGCAGATGCGTTGAACGACGATCGTAATCACGCGCGCACTTCGACCCGTGAGGCTCGGCCATGAGCGATCCTCGGGACGAAACCGACCTTCGCCGCGCCGCCATGCTGAAGACGGCGTTCGGGCCGGTGATCGGCGCGGCGCTCGAGGACGCCAGCGTCTCCGAAATCATGGTCAATCCCGACGGCGCGCTCTTCATCGAGCGACTGGAGGAGGGCCGTGCACGGCAGGACATCGCCATGCGCGCCGCGGATGTCGAACGGATCATTCGCCTGGTCGCCAGCCAGACCGGCGAGACTTGCGACCGGGCGCGTCCGATCGTCTCCGCGGAATTGCCCGCGACCGGCGAGCGCTTCGAAGGCGTATTGCCGCCGGTTTCCGTTGCGCCGGCCTTTTCGATCCGGAAACCGGCAAGGCGCGCGATGGACCTTGCCGACTGGGTTGCGACGGACGGCCTGACGCGGGCGCAAGCGCTGATCCTCGAGGCCGCGATCGAGAAGCGCGAGAATATCCTCATCTCGGGCGGCACATCGTCGGGGAAGACGACGCTCGCCAACGCCCTCCTCGCCGAGATCGGCAAACGCCATGAGCGGATCGTCCTCCTCGAAGACACGCGCGAGCTTTATTGCGCCGCCGATGACGTCGTCGCGCTGCGGACGGCGCCGGGCGTCGATCTGCAGATGCTCGTCAAATCGACCATGCGCCTTCGCCCCGACCGCATCATCATCGGCGAAGTGCGGGGCGGGGAAGCGCTCGATCTTTTGAAGGCCTGGAACACCGGCCATCCCGGCGGCGTCGCGACGGTGCACGCAAATTCCGCTGCCTCCGCTCTTTCAAGACTTGAGCAGTTAACGGCGGAGCGCGCCCACGAAATCCCGCGCGCCCTCATCGGCGAGGCGATCGATCTCGTCATCCATATCGGCCGGCGCGGGCCTGAGCGGCGCGTCGAGACCATCCTCCGCGTCGAGGGCCATGACCCCCTCCATGGCTACCGTCTCGCGCCGGCCGATCCCCCGGCTTTCTCAATCGTCAGCGAAGGAGTGCGTCCATGAATCGTCAAAGACAAATCCTCAATATCGCGCTCGGCTTGAGCGTCGGCGCCCTGGCGCTTTTCTCTCAAGCGCACGCGGCTGGTTCCGGCATGCCCTGGGAGGCGCCGCTCGCTTCGATCCTCGCCTCGATCGAAGGCCCGGTCGCGCGCATCGTTGCCGTCATCATCATTATCATCACCGGGCTTTCGCTCGCCTTCGGCGACACTTCGGGCGGCTTCCGCCGGCTCATCCAGATCGTCTTCGGCCTATCCGTCGCCTTCGCCGCGACGAGCTTTTTTCTCGCCTTCTTCTCCTTCGGCGGCGGCGCCCTGGTCTGAAGAATAATCTGAAACGCGATCACAATGACCGACGGTTATTCAATACCGATCCACAGAAGTCTCACGGAGCCGATCATGATGGCGGGCGCGCCGCGCGGCCTCGCAATCCTCAACGGCACGATCGCGGCTGCCGTCGGTCTCGGTCTCCAGATGTGGGTCGCCGGCATCGTTCTCTTCATCGTCGGTCATGCGGTCAGCGTTTACGCCGCGAAGAAGGATCCGAAATTCCTCGAGGCCGGCGCGCGCCATCTGAAACACAAGAGCTACCTCTCATGCTGAACCTCCGCGAATATAGGGAGCGCCCCAAACGCCTCGCGGATTATCTCCCTTGGGCCATGCTCGCCGCGCCCGGAATCGTCCTCAACAAGGACGGCAGCTTCCAGCGCACCATCCGCTATCGCGGCCCGGATCTGGAGAGCGCCAGCGCCGAGGAGCTCGTCAGCTTCACGGCGCGCGTCAACAATGTGCTGAAACGCTTCGGCTCGGGCTGGGCGCTCTTCTTCGAAGCTGCGCGATCGCCTGCGTCGGAATATCCCGCAAGCGACTGGCGCGATGACGCCGCATTTCTCGTCGATGAAGAGCGGCGCGCGCATTTTGAGAGCGCGGGGCGGCATTTCGAGAGCGCGTATTTTCTAACTTTCGTTTGGCTGCCGCCCACCGATCGGGCGACCAAGGGCGAGGGGCTGTTCCTGACTCGCGAGAACGCGTCGGCGCCGGCGTCATGGCGTGATCATCTGGGCGCCTTCACGCTGGAGACGGATCGCGCCATCGATCTTCTCGCGGCGATCCTTCCCGAATGTCAGGCGCTGGGTGACGCCGAGACGCTGACTTTCCTGCATGGCTCTATCTCGACCAAGCGGCATCCCGTCGCCGTTCCAGACTCGCCGATGTTCCTTGACGCACTGCTCGCCGACAGCGCGCTGACGGGCGGGCTCGAGCCGATGCTCGGGGATCAGCATCTTCGCATCATCAGTGTGCATGGCTTTCCGCCGGCGAGCGAGCCAGGGTTTCTCGACAGCCTTAACCGCCTCGGCTTCCCTTACCGCTGGACGACAAGGGTGATCGCGCTCGACAAGGAGTTGGCGACGAAGGAACTCGCCAAATATCGCCGGCAATGGTTCGCCAAGCGCAAATCGATCGCCGCCATCATCAAGGAAACGCTTTTCAATGAGCAGAGCGTCCTCATCGATGCCGACGCCGACAACAAGGCCGCCGACGCCGATGCGGCGCTGCAGGAGCTAGGGGCCGACGATGTGTCGTTCGGGTATTTCACCGCAAGCGTCGTGGTCGCCGACGAAGACGCGCGCGTTGTCGATGCTCAGGCGAAGGAAATCGAGCGCGTGCTCAACGGTCTCGGCTTCGTCACCATCCGGGAGAGCGTCAACGCGGTCGACGCCTGGCTCGGCTCCTTGCCGGGACAGCTTTACGCCAACATCCGCCAGTCGCTCCTTCACACGCTGAACGTCGCGCATCTCGCGCCTTTGTCGGCGGTCTGGGCCGGCGCCGCATGGAATGACCATCTCGGTGGTCCGCCGCTTCTGGTTGCGACCACTCATGAGACGACGCCGTTCAGGCTTTCAACCCATATCGGCGATGTCGGGCACACCTTGATCGTCGGCCCCACCGGCGCCGGAAAATCCGTGCTCCTCGCCCTGATGGCGCTGCAGTTCCAGCGCTATGCGGGCGCGCAAGTCTTCGCCTTCGACAAGGGACGCTCGCTGCGCGCCGCCATCCTCGCGCAAGGCGGCGCCTTCCATGATCTCGGTTCCGAAGACGCGCCGGCGTTTCAACCGCTCGCTGCGATCGACGGCGCTGCGGCGCGGTCCCGCGCGCAGGACTGGCTTCTCGGCATCCTCGCCCAGGAGGGCGTCGCGATCGATCCCTCGATCCGCGACGCGCTGTGGCTGGCGCTGACCAACCTCGCCGACGCGCCAGTGCGAGAGCGGACGCTGACAGGACTCACGCTTCTCTTGCAACGTGCCGATCTCCGCGCGGCGTTGAAGCCCTTCACCATCGACGGCACGCATGGAAACCTCTTCGACGCCGAGGGCGACACGCTCGATCTTGCCGAAACCCACGGCTTCGAAATGGAAGCGCTGATGCGCCGCGAGGCGGCGGTCGCGCCGGCGCTCGCCTATGTCTTCGATCGCCTCGATGTGCGTTTCGATGGCCGGCCGACGCTCCTTCTCATCGATGAGGCCTGGGTGTTCCTCGATCACCCGCTCTTCGCCGCGCGTCTTCGCGATTGGCTGAAAACTCTCAGGAAGAAGAATGTCTCGGTCGTGTTCGCGACCCAGTCCCTGAGCGATATCGCCGGGTCCAATATTGCGCCGACCATTATCGAGAGCTGCCCGTCACGGATATTTCTCGCGAACGATCGCGCTCAGGAGGCCGGCATCCGGCCGACCTATGAAGGCTTCGGCCTCAATGCGCGGCAGATCGAGCTGATCGCGACCGCTAGCCCCAAGCGCCACTATTATTACCAGTCCGCGATCGGCAACCGGCTCTTCGAACTTGGACTGGGCCCCGTTGCGCTGGCGCTGTGCGGCGCGTCCTCGTCCGCCGATCAGCAGCTCATTGATCGGATCATCCGCGACAGCGCCAGCGACTTCGCCAGCCGCTTCCTCGCCGCGAAGGGCCTCGCCTGGGCGAGCGACATTCTCGCTGATCGCCAATCCAGCTTCTCTGGCCACCACCCACTCAACGAAGGAGCCCTCCAATGCGCCGCCGAATGAAAGCCTTGGCTGTCAGCAGCGTGAGCCTGCTTGCGTTCAGCGTGTTGCCGCTCGTGCCGGCGAACGCGCAGTTCTTCGGCGGCATCGTCTATGATCCCACCAATTATGCGCAGAACCTGCTGACAGCGACGCGCACGCTGACCATGATCAACAACCAGATCAAGCAGCTCACCAATGAAGCCGCCATGATCGTCAATCAGGTGAAGGATCTCACAAGCCTTCCCTATACGGCGCGCGCGGCGCTGAACGCGCGGCTTGTCGAGATCGAGACCCTGATTAAGACCGCGAAGGGGCTTGCCTACGACGTCGCCTCGATCGACGCTCAGTTTACATCGCTCTTCCCGGAGGATTACAGCGCGACACCGAACGCCGCGATGGCGGCGGACGCTCGCACGCATTGGCAAGAGGCGAGCCGCGCCTTTCATGACGCCATGCTGATGCAGGCGAAGATCGCCGAGACGATTTCCGCCGATAGGGGAACGCTCGACGAGATTGTGGCGCAAAGCGAAAGCGCGATCGGCGGCCTTCAGGTAGGGCAGGCGTCGAACCAGCTCCTCGCGCTGCAGGCAAAGCAGGCGATGCAGACAGCAGAGCTTTTCGCCGTCGCCTCGCGCGCCGACGCGCTCGACCGTGCGCGCAAGCTTCAAATGGAAGAGCGCGCCCGCATTCACCGGGCGCGCTTCGTCGGCGACGGCGTCATCTACCCCTGAGGAAACAGGAACGGGCGACAGGCCATGGGAAATCTCAACGTCATCGACACCTTCACCGCGACCTTCGTCAGCTACATCGATAGCGGCTTCGGGCTTTTGCAGGGCGATGTCGGTTTCCTGACCGCGATCCTCATCGGCATCGATATCGTCCTCGCCGGCCTCTTCTGGTCGATGAACGGCGTCGACAACGTCATCGGCCAGTTCGTGAAGAAGGTGCTCTATGTCGGGGCCTTCGCTTTCATCATCAATAATTTCCGGCTGCTCTCCGACATCATCTTTGCAAGCTTCGCCGGCCTCGGCCTCGTCGCCACGGGAACGACGCTGACCGCCGCCGATCTGATGAAGCCGGGCTTCGTCGCCGACACCGGCTACACCGCCGCCTATCCGCTCCTTGAAGAAGCGAACGGCCTCCTCGGCTTCCCGAGTTTCTTCGACAATTTCGTCACCATCGCGATCATCATTCTCGCCTGGGTGATCGTCCTCTTCGCCTTCTTCATCCTCGCGATCCAGCTTTTCGTCACCATCATCGAGTTCAAGCTGACGACGCTCGCGGGCTTCGTCCTCGTCCCCTTCGCGCTCTGGAACAAGACGTCCTTCCTCGCCGAGCGCGTGCTTGGGAATGTCGTCTCGTCGGGCATCAAGCTGATGGTGCTCGCCATCATTGTCGGCATCGGCGCGACCATTTTCGGGTCGATTACCTCGGCCTTCACGCCCGGCGCCGTCACGCTTGAGGACGCGGCCGCGACCATTCTCGCCGCGCTCGCGCTCCTCGCGCTCGGCATCTTCGGGCCCGGGATCGCCGCCGGCCTTGTCTCCGGCGCGCCGCAGCTTGGCGCCGGCGCCGCCGTTGCGACAGTCGCTGGAACCGGCGCCGCCATCGCCGGCGCTGGCGCGCTAGGGCTCGGCGGTGCGCGCGCTGCGGCGAATGCTGGCGGGTCAGCGGTCCGCGCCGGGGCTGCGATGGCCGGTGGGGCCAATGCCGCCTGGACGCTCGGCCGCGCCGCTTCCGGCGACGCCGGATGGCGCGGCGCTGCCGCGGGCGCTGCCGGTGTTGCGCAAGCGGGGCTCTCCAGCGCTGGAAGCGCGATGCGCTCCTCCGTATCAAGAGCGTTCGGTAATCCGGGCGAAGCTTTCAAGGCCGGTGAGCGTGCCGGCTTTACCTCGACCGGCGGCAAGCTTTCGTCCGGCGCCGTGACGACGTCAGCAAGCAGTCAGCCAGGCGGCGCGCCAGATTGGGCGAGAAAACTCCGCGCCGAGCAGGGCCTCCGCGACGCCGGCCTTACCGCGACGCATGTGATCGCGTCGGGCGACCGCGGCGGGTCGGGCGAGGGACCCAATCTCAATCAGCGCGAGGAGTGAACCGCATGTTCCGTCGATCAAGCGTCCATTATGGCGAGCCCCCGAAACCAGAGACGCCGTACGCGCGCGCGGGGGCGGAGTGGGACGAACGCTTGGGATCGGCGCGTGTGGCTGCCGCGAACTGGCGCCTCGCCGCCTTTGGCGCGCTCGGGCTTTCGTGTCTCTCCGTCGGCGGCCTCCTGTGGCAATCGACCCGTTCGATCGTCACCCCTTACGTGGTCGAGGTCGATGCAACGGGCGCCGCCCGCGCGGTCGGCCCCGCCAATGAGGCCTACACGCCGTCCGATGCGCAGATCGCGCACAGCCTTGCTGAGTTCATTCGCGACGTTCGTTCCGTGTCAATCGATCCCGTCGTCGTGCGCGAGAACTGGTTGCGCGCTTACGACTACGCGACCGATCGCGGCGCGCTGGCGCTCAACGACTACGCCCGCGACCATGATCCGTTCAAGGATGTCGGCAGGCGCAGCGTCACCGTCGAGGTCGGGAGCGTCGTCAGGGCGTCCGACGACTCCTTCGAGCTCCGCTGGTCCGAGAAAACCTATGCCAGCGGCCAGTTTGAAAAGCTCGAACGTTTCACCGCACATCTGACCATCGTGCTCGCGCCTCCGCGCACCGCCGAAGCGCTGCACAAAAATCCACTCGGCCTCTACGTGCATGGCGTCAACTGGTCGAAGGACCTCTCAACGGGAGAACGCTCATGAAAACGACCGCCTCGACGTTCGCGCTCCTCGCAGCCTCGGGCTGCGCCATTGCGCCGACCGACATCAGGCTCGATGAACAACGCGTCGCCGCGCCGGCGAAAATGGTGAGCTTTGACGCTTTGCCCGTTCGCGAGCTTATTGAGACGCCGAAGCCTTATCCCCTCCCGGGGCAATTGAAGCCGCTTGACGAGGAAGGCGCGCCGCCCGAGCCGCTCAAACCCTTCGAGCGTATCGACACGGCGAACAGCCTCGCCACCATCGAACCGGATCTCGATCGGTTCCTGAACGCTGTGCAGGTCTACCCGTTCATGGAAGGCGCGCTCTATCGACTCTACGCCGCGCCGGAACAGGTGACCGACATCGCGCTTGAACCCGGCGAAAGATTGAACTCGGTCTCCGCCGGCGACACTGTCCGATGGATCGTCGGCGATACGAGCAGCGGCGACGCCGACGGCAGACGCGGCGGCGAACGCGTCCACATTCTGGTCAAGCCGATCGCGGCGAACCTCAAAACCAATCTCGTGATCGCCACGGACCGGCGCGCTTATCACCTCGAAATGCGCTCCTTCCGCGACACCTATATGGCGGCGATCTCCTGGACCTATCCGCAAGACCAGCTCGTAAAGCGCCGCGACGACAACGATCGCGCCAACGATCGTCTTCAAACGACCATCGCCGCGGGCGTCGATCCCGATGCATTGAAGTTTCGCTATCGGGTCGAAGGCGACAAGCCGCACTGGCGCCCCGTTCGCGCCTTCGACGACGGAAGGCAGGTGTTCATCCAGTTCCCCGACGAGATCGCGCAGGGCGAAGCGCCGCCTTTGTTCATTCTCGGCGCTGGCGGCGAACCCGAGCTCGTCAATTACCGCATGCGCGGGACCTATTATGTCGTCGACCGACTGTTCGCCGCCGCCGAGCTTCGTCTCGGCGAGAAGAAGCAGGCCGTCGTTCGCATCGTCCGCACCGACCTCGGGGACCGCCGCTGATGGACGCCGTCGCAGACAAAGAGGCGTCGGACGCCTTGCGCTTAAGGGCGAAGCCGCGGCCCGTGACGCGCCTCAACCGCACGGCGCTGATGATCGCCGCCGGCGGGGCGGCGTTGCTGGTCTTCGGCGCGGTGTCGATCGCCTTGAAGCCTCCGCGCGCGATCGAGCCCGCAAAGGGAAAGGAACTTTACAACACCGAGACCAAGCCGACCGCCGAAGGGTTAGACGCCTTGCCCAAAACCTATGCCGATGTAGCGCCAAAACTCGGGCCGCCACTGCCCGGCGATCTCGGCGCGGCGCTCTTGCGCGCTGAGGAAGCAATCGGCGCTTCGGGCGAGGACGCGTATTTCGAGGCGACGGATTACGCGGCGCTGTCGCCGACGCCGTTCCGCAACTCGCCGGAAGCCGATGCGGCGCGGGAAGCGGCGCTCAAGGAAGCGCAAATCGCCGCCGCGGCGCGCGAAGGCGGCGTCTTCTTTCAGCTGCGATCAAACAACCCCAGGCCCTCGGCGGATGCGGCGCCGGCACTTGCCACTGCGAACGAGCAACCTTTCGACCCTGGTCTGGCGCCGCCGCGGGTACCGTTCGGCGCCGAGCGCGACGAGGATCCGAACCGGCAGATCAGAAAGCTCGACTTCCTGGAGGAAAGCGGACTGCGAGAGACCGATAATCCGCACCGGATCGAAGACCCGATCACGCCCTTTGAAGTGATGGCCGGGACGGTCATCCCGGCGAGCCTGATCACCGGGATCAACTCCGATCTTCCCGGAACCGTCATCGCCCAAGTGACGCAGAATGTTTATGACACCGTCACCGGTCATTATGTGCTGATCCCGCAAGGGGCAAGACTCATCGGCCGCTATGACAGCGTCATCGCCTTCGGTCAGAGCCGGGCTTTGCTGGTCTGGTCGCGGATCATCTATCCGGGCGGCGCCTCGATCGAGATCGACACTATGCCGGCGAGCGACGTCGCGGGGTATTCGGGCCTCGCCGATCAGGTCGACTTCCACACCTTCCGGCTCCTGAAAGGCGTCGTGCTCTCGACCCTCCTCGGGGTCGGGACCGAACTCTCCTTTGATGATGCTGAAAGCGACATTGTCGCCGCTTTGCGCGAGAGCGCGCAGACCTCCGCCAATCAGGCCGGCCAGAAAATCGTCCAGCGCAATCTCGACATCCAGCCGACGATAAAAATCAGGCCAGGCTGGCCGCTGCGCGTCATCGTGCACAAGGATCTGGTGCTCAGACCCTTCAATCAGAAGGAGGCGTCGCGGTGAGCCTCAAGATCGGTCCCGTCGTCGAGCGCGCGCCCATAAAGCTTGGCGTGTCGCTGGCGCCCGACGTCCATGACGCGCTCGCCGACTATGCGCTCCTCCATGCGCGGGCGCACGGCCGCGAACTCGCCCTCGCCGATCTCGCCGCCTTGATGATCGAGAAATTCCTGGAGACCGACGCCGGATTTCGGCGCGCCCGGAAAACGTTTCGCCAATCCAGCAGCAGCAACGGAGTAATCCCATGACGATCATCGGAAGCTTCTCGAAGACAGCCGACGGCTATGCAGGGTCCATCCGCACCATGACCATCAATGTGAAGGCGGCCCTGGTTGCGAGCGACAAGAACGGCAATGACAAGGCCCCGGACTTCAGGCTGCTCGTCGGCGACAAGGAGTTCGGCGCCGCCTGGCGCGCAACAGCGAAAGGCGAGGGCGGCAAGGCATTCCTGCGTGTCGAGATCGACGATCCGAGTTTCGCCGCGCCGATCCGCGCGGCGCTGTTCGAGAACGGCGATGAAGGGAAGGGCGTGTTGGTGTGGGGCCGGAAATAGCAGGAGATGAGAATGGACAGGCTGCTGAGTACGCGAGATGTGCTCTCAATCACCGGCTACCGCAGCCGGACCACCCTGTGGCGCAAGGTTCGCGACCGACTGTTTCCCGCGCCCGTCAAGTTGAATGGTGTGACGTTGCGCTGGCGTGAGGCCGAAATTCGTGAGTGGATCGCAGACTCGCCAGTCCAATCGTACCCCACGTCACCGCTGCGATAAGCTCAAACCGCATCGACCCAGCCGACGCCAAAGAATTTCGCATACTCGTTTAGGGCATCACGCTGTTCGTCAATATACTCAAAGCGATTGTAAATGGCATCTAGCCGGTCGCGTCGCGCTTGTCCGTGATCGAGAATTTTTCGGACGATCGATTGATCAATGCGCGCCGAGGCGGCCCATGTGGCGAACGATCGCCGAAAATCATGGAAGCGCCATGATGTGACCGATCCGGCAAGAGTGCGATCCAGGGCCGCTTTTATCTTCGATGTCGCCTGAAGCGCGGTATCGCCCGCCCGGTTTGAACAAAACACCAAGCGGTCAATATCGTCAGGCTCTCCGCTAAACCGGCTTTTCACGATCGAATGAGCCCGCGCGCCAAGCGGCATCATCTGGTCATTGACTTTTTGCTTCTTCATTTTCTTCGGAATCCGCCAAAGCCCGTTATCGTCGATCTGGTAGAATCGCATACTGGCGACCGTGCTGACCCGATGCGGCGTCAGCATCAGCACCCTGACAAAGTCGCGGGCTAGCGGCGTAAGCGTTTCGCAAGCGCCCCAAATCCTCGCAAGCTCGTCCTTCGACAACACCCGATCCCGGGAGAAGTCGCTCTCATCAACGACACGGCCTAGCAGTTCAGCGGGATTGTCAATTTCATACTCCTCAACGGCCCACTTGAAAAAAGCTCGAACCGCCTCTGCATAGCGGTTCGCCATAATCGGCGATCCTCGATCCTGAATGGCTGCTTGTTGTCGCCGCAATTGCGCCAAAGACAGTTCTCCGATCCCTTGTTCTCCGTATTTTGGCGCAAGCTCGCGTCGAAGGATTCTGGGGCGTTCATGCCGCTTCCAGACCGAAGAATCTTGCTCGTGCCGGCGCGCGTATCGTTCGATCGCAGTAGCCAAGCTTACAATATTGCGTCGGCGGCCATCGGCGATCGCCGCCGCGCGGTCTTCAACCTTTAACTGAGAGGGATCTTCGCCGTCGGCGACCGCCGCCTTTGTTTTGACGGCGAGGCGCCGCGCCTCGGCAAGCGTGATCTTGCCGCCGCCTTCTCCGTATGCGCCGAGCGTGACCTTTTTCGTCTTCCGGCGGCCGGTGCCGTCGTACACGTTTGTACGATATTGCAATGCCCAGGACTTCTTCCCGTTACTCGTGACCCGAAGAACGAGTCCGAGCTCTCTGGCGTCCCAGACTTCGATCCTGCCGGCGGCGGGCGGCTTGATCGTTTTGACTTTCAGATCTGTCAGAATCTCGCTCGGCATTGAGACCTACTGGGCTCGTCCCAGCGGACCTTTCGGGGAACTAGCGGGGGGACCAGATTCTCGAAATTCCGCTGGGGAACTACGCGGGGAACTAGATTTTTCACGGCACGATTTTGAACGCGTTTAAATCTTGAACGCGAAGAGAATGGTACCGTAACTCCCTGAATCAATGAACGAAAAAATTTCGGCGTCGTCGTTCGAATGCGTTCAATCGCGTTCTATTGCGTTGCAAAAAAATTGGTCAAAATTTGGTTTACACCCAGTAGGTCGGCGGTTCGATCCCGTCACCGCCCACCATTTTTCA
>CALAZI010000023.1 GCA_937895955.1 uncultured Alphaproteobacteria bacterium
TCTCTGGCGGGCCTGTGGGACGCTGCCCCTGACCGCAGGGGCCGCTCTTGCTCCAGTCTCCTTGCCGCGGCGGTGTTATCAGATAACATGGTCCCGGGGTGTCGCCCGTCAGGGCCGGCGGTGAGGGGTGGCGATGGCGTTGAACGCTTTTTCAGTTGTCGGGGAGTCGCTCAATTTCTCGATGCGGCGCTTTGAGACCGTCATCAGGGTCGCGGCGCTGCCGCTTGTTCTTCTTCTCATTTTCAACATGGCGGCGACCTTCGGTTATCTCTCGATCGCCAATGAGCGGATCATCACTTTCAAGGACGTCGCCGGCGCGGGGCTGAACTGGGCGCAGGTCAGTCGGCTTGGCGCGCGCGCCGCGCAGGCGACGCTGAACGCCAATTCTGCGACCGCCTGGGCGATCTACGTCTCATCGCTTTTGATGAATGCGATGCTTGTCGCCTCTTTCATGGCGCCGCTCGTCCGCTATGCGGGGCTCGGCGAAAGACCCGCGCCCGGTCTCCTGCGCGCGCCGTTCGGCGCGGACCAGATGCGCTATCTCGCCGCCGGCGCCTTCAGCACGGTGATTTTCATCGCCGTCGTTTATGCGCCGATCACTGTCGCGACGGCGTCCATCGTCGCGTTCATTTCGCAGGCGATGACGACGCCGTTTGCGACCTTTCCGAACCCGGACAGCCTGCACACGATCGAGATCATCGCCGGCGCCGACATGTTCGGCTTTCGCTGGCTGCGGCATTATCAGGTATGGGGCGCCGCCGCGGTCTTGGCCGGGATTGTTGTTATAGCGCTCTTTGTCATTCACTTCCGTCCGAGCCGTCGCGCCGCGGTCCCAAGCGGCGGGTTTGCGTCGCGGGTTATCGGCGTTGTTGTCGGTTTCGCCGCCTATCTCGCGATTGCGCTGTTTCTTTTTGTGACGGCTTCAAAGATGCTGAGAAATGTCCGTATGACGACGAACGGCAATCCCGTTGAGTCGGCCCTGAACGTCGATGCGCTCGCCGCCGTCTTGTTCGGCGCCGTCGCGCTCGCCTTCGCGGCTTATTTCAGTCTCAGGCTCTTTCCCTATTCGGGCATTGCGACCTGCCGCAAATCCATGGCGTTCAAGGGGCTGGGGCGCGTGACGCGGCGCTATAATCTTTTCCGCCTCGCACTCGCCTTCGTTTTGTTGGGCGTCATTCTTTTCGGCATGCAGATCGTGCTCGTCTGGATCGGCGGCGGGTCGGCGCTCGCCGTGATCGGTTATCTTGCGACCGCGGCCGAGAGTTACGCCCGTCTGGTCGGCGGTCCTGACGCCGGCGGCTGGGTGTTCCCCTTTTTCGCCTGGCTCTGGGCGATGATTGGAATCATTTTCACGTTGATGTGGGCCGCGTTCACCTACGGCGTCACCGCCGGCCTATGGGGACGGCTCTATCGCGAAAGCCTGCGAGAAGGCTAGCGCGCGCCGGGAAGAACAAGCGCCGTCGCGCCGCCGACGAAAGCGAACAGCAACGCGGCGGCGAGAAGCGGCGCGGCGCTGACATCAAAGGCGATGGCGCTTTCCGCGAGGGGAAGCTCGGCGATCGCCGGCGCGGCGTCGGCGAAGGCGGAAACCAGCGCCGGAAACTGCGCCGCGGCGATCGCGGCGCCGATGACGCCCGCGCCGCCGACGACGATCAGCCGCAATCGGTCAGCGCCGGTCAATTTCGCGATGACGCGACTGACGAAGGCGTCGTCGGCGAAACGCGCTTTCAGCGCGGAAAAATCCTTCGCAAGCATTTCCTCGATTGTCATGACGTACTCCCTCATGCGCAGGCGGCGCCGTTTTCGGCGCCGTTGCCGTCTTCTTCAACAGACATCGCCGCGCGCAGCTTTTCGCGCGCCCGGGCGACAAGCGTTTTCACCGTGCCGAGCGGCGCCGCCATCGCGTTCGCCGCTTCGGCATGTGAAAAACCGGCTGCGTCGCATAATAGCGCGGCGGCGCGCTCTTCATCGGAAAGCGTCAGCAGCGCGCGTTGCAGGTCGATCGAAAATTCCGCCGGCGCGGCGACGTCCTCGCCGGGTGAGGCGTTCGCCAGCCGCAGGCGCGCGGCGTCCTTGCGCCGCGCCATCTGCGCTTCCCGCATGGCGATCGCAAAGAGCCAGCTTCGGAATGAGGAGCCGCCGCGAAATCCCTCGATCCCGCGATAGGCTTTGAGAAACGCTTCCTGCGCGAGATCGTCCGCCAACGCCGCATCGCTTGTCATGCGTAAGAGAAAGGCGCGCAACGCCGGATTATGGCGCCTGACAAGCGTTTCGAAGGCGGCGCTGCCGCGCGCCGCCTTCGCCAATGTGACAAGATCAATGTCGTTCAGCTCCATCGGAGCCTCATTCTGGCGATCGCCCGGTCAGGCTAGACCACAGGCTCGCGCGGGGCAAAGAAATGGAACGCCACATAGGCGACGCCGATAAAGCCCGGAAACGAGGCGACGCCGAGCAACGGCCCGATCGCTTCTTCATCGGGGATCGAATAGCCGAGCGCGACAAAGGCGAGCGCCGTCGCGATCAGGATGATGCCTTTCCTGAGATCGGCGTTGGGGCCGACGCGGTCGCGAATGATCGCTTCGACGAGCGCGGCGTCGACCGCGCCGGTTTTCTCGATCGCGACTTTAATGGCGTCATAGACGATCCGGCGTTTGCGGTAGCTGAAAAAGAACGCCGATACGAGAATGATCGCAAGCGACGAGAACACGAAGAAGGGGACCATTATGTCTTCCATGGCTGTTTTTCCTTTTGTTTGGGTGCGGGAAGGGGTCCGCCTTTCCGCGGTTGTCGTCTCTTAGATGCGCGAGGGGGCCGGTTTGGATGTCGGGCCGGCGAAAAGGCGACGAGAAGAGACGCGCATGCGCCCGGCCGATGATGAAGGAGGGGGGCGAGAAGGCCTATTGTCGCCAAAGGCCAAGGAGGGGACGCATGCGGTTGTTTTTGGTTCTGGCTGCGGTTTTGGGCGCTTTCGCCACCCTGCTTTCCGGCTGTGCGACGGGAGCCGCCGGTCCGGGCGAACCGGTCATCGCCATTGTCGGCGGCGCGATTATTGATCCCGCAAGCGATGGGCCGCCCTTGCGGCGCGACCTTCTTGTGAGGGGAAGGCGGATCGTTTCGTCAGGAGAAGATCTCCGCATTCCGCGCGGCGCCCGACGGATTGACGCCGAAGGAAAATACATAACGCCGGGATTGTGGGATGCGCATGCGCATTTGAACGCTCTTACCGATGTTGGCGCGGCGCCTGAACTCTATGTCGGCTTTGGCGTTCTTCATGTCCGCGATCTCGGCGGCGACCTTCAGACCCTGATTGCACTGCGTACGGAAATAAACGCCGGAACGAAGGTCGGCCCGACGATCTTCATGGCGGGACCGACGCTGAACGGGCAGCAATCGGCGCCGTTCCATCGCGTCGTGACAAACGATAGCGAGGCCCGGCAAGCCGTGCGCGACCTCTCCGCGGCGGGCGTTGATTTCATCAAGACCCACAGGCGCACATCGCGCGAGGCGCTCCTCGCCATGATCGACGAAGCGGGCAAGCGCTCGCTTGACGTCTACGGTCATGTGCCTCTCGCCGTCAGCTGGATAGAGGCGTCAGACGCGGGGATGCGCTCCTTCGAGCATGTTTTCACCATTCTTGAGAATGAGCTTTCAGATCCCGTCGATCCTGCGAAGTCGATCGATGATGCAATCGCGCGGATCGACGGCGCGCGCGGCGAGGCCATCTTCGCAGCGATGGCGGAAGCAAATGTCCATCTCTGTCCGACGCTGGTCGCCTTTGAGCGCGCCATTGCGAACCCGCCTGAACTTTCAGAGGCCAAGCGCGGCGCGCTCAACCATTTCTTGAGTTATGTCGCGCGCGCGGAAGAAGCAGGCGTCCCGATTCTCGCCGGAGCCGACGTCTCGACGGATCCCGGCCGTTCTCTGGTGCGCGAACTCGAATTGCTGGTTGAGGCGGGGCTGACGCCGCGGAAAGCGCTCGCGAGCGCCACCACGACGCCGGCGGCCTTGCTCGGGGCGCCGGAACTTGCGCGCTTCGATGTCGGCGCGCCAGCCGCCTTTCTCATTCTCAACTCGAATCCGCTTCAGAACATCAGCGCCGTTCGAGACATTGACACTGTCGTCATCAACGGACGTGTCCTGGACAGTGATGAGCTTGGCGCCTTTCGCGCATCCGCGCCGCCCGTCGAAAGAACGTCGCAATAGCCGGCGTTTTGACGGGCCGCCCGGCAAACCGCCGAACGGTTTGGAACGGCGTGCGAGACGACCATCCGGCCGCGCGGCCGCGCGGCCGCGCTAGCGCGCGAGTTTCCCCGCGAGGATGACGCCGCCATTCTGGCGGATTTCGACGCTGTCGCCGGCGCCGAGCCGGATGGCCGGATCGCCGAGGCGCGAATCGAATTTGGCGCTGACCCTTCCGGCGTCGCAATCGAGGAGCGCGACGAATTCCCCGCAGGCGTAGAGGTCGGCCTTCTGGCCGGCGACCCCCTTCGCCTCGACCGCGTAATCAGCCGAGCCGCCGGGCGATAGCGCGTAGCGAAACCCGCCTGATCCGGTGAAACCCGCGACGCCCGACAGGCGCGCCTCAAGACGCAGCGCCGTCCATGGCAACAGACTTTTCATCGTATCCAGCACTCGCGCCCTCGCGCGCCTGCCGCCGGCTGCGCCGGTCGCAGGGTTTCTCGTTACAGGAAAGACCGGCGCGGCCGGCCGCATGATTAGTCGTGATAGGGTCCTTCAGGCTCCGGGAATGCAAGCCGCTTGCCGAGATAGGCGTCAGCCGCGCCGATCATGGCGTCCATGTGATCCTCGAAGAAATGGTCCGCGCCGGGGATGACCTGGAATTCGACCTTGCGGCCTTTTTGCGTGCGTGTGCGCTCGACCATGATCCTGGTTTCGTCCGGCGGGCAGACCTTGTCCATCTCGCCGTGAATGACCAGGCCCGAAGAGGGGCAGGGCGCAAGGAAGGTGAAGTCGAACAGGTTCGCCGAGGCCGAAACCGAGATGAAACCGGCGATCTCCGGGCGGCGCATCAACAACTGCATCCCGATCCAGGATCCGAAGGAAAACCCGCCGACCCAGGCGAAAGGCGTGTTGGGGTTCAGTTGCTGCAGGAAATCGAGCGCGGTCGCCGCGTCCGCCAGTTCGCCCTGGCCCTGGTCATATTCGCCGACCGACCGGCCGACGCCGCGGAAGTTGAAGCGCAGCACCGAAAAGCCCCGGCGCAGGAACATATTATAGAGTTCGTAGACTGCGCGGTTGTTCATCGACCCGCCGAAAAGCGGGTGCGGGTGCAGGACGAGGGCGACCGGCGGATTCTCGCCGCGGCCGCGCTGATAGCGGCCTTCAAGGCGTCCTTCGGGTCCCGCGAAAATCACTTCAGGCATCTTAACTCCTTCAATCCAAGCGCGATTGCGCAAATAGGCCAAAGCGCGTCCGGCGGACCCATTGGGAGTCCTCGTAAAAATCCGGACCTGATCGGGACTCGATAGTTGACTGTTTTAGTCGGGTTTCTTATCTGGAGCCCGGCGCAGCGGCCTTGTCGGGCGCGGCTTTACCATAGATTGGGAGCCGTCTCACGAATTGAAGGGGCGCTGTGACTTCGTTGCAACGAATCCGGGAACGGGCTCATGCGGTTGACCACTAAAGGGCGTTACGCGGTGCAGGCGATGGCGGACATCGCTGCGGCGAAAGGCGACGCGCCGGTGGCGCTGCCTGAGATCGCGGCGCGGCAGGGCATTTCCGCCGGCTATCTCGAACAGTTGTTTGCAAAACTGCGTCGCGCCGGACTTGTCATGAGCGTGCGCGGCGTATCGGGCGGCTATCGCCTGGCGCGCGCGTCGCGCGCTATCCGCGTGTCGGAGATCGTTGAAGCGGTCGATGAGGAAATCCAGACGACGGCCTGCGGCGGCAAGACGATCGGCTGCCAGGGCGCCGGCGCGCGCTGCCTGACGCATGATCTCTGGGATGAGCTTGGCCGGCAGATCGATCTTTTCCTGTCCGCCGTGACGCTGGAAGACATCATCGAAAAGCGCGTGACCGGCATGGCGGCGGTGAATGCGCCAACAAACTTCAACGAAAATTACAAAATGGGGGCTGCGGAATGACTGAAGCGAAGCGACGCCATTATCTCGATTACAATGCGACGACGCCGGCCCGCGCGCGAAGGCGCGCATTAATAAGAACGCACCGGCGCGGTGAGGGGAGGGCTGCAAAGTGACCAAGGCAAAGCGACGCCATTATCTCGATTACAACGCGACGACGCCGGTGCGCCCGGAAGTGATCGACGCTGTTTGCAAGGCGATGGCGACAATCGGCAATTCATCATCGGTGCATGAAGAAGGGCGCGCCGCGCGCGCCATTGTCGAGGAGGGGCGCGAGAAATTGCGGACGCTTGTAAATGCGCCGGTGAACGGCGTCATCCTGACCGGCGGCGGCACGGAAGCCATTCATTATGCCCTGAACGGCACGGTGAAGACCGGAAATGTCAAACGCATTTTCGTCAGCGCGATCGAGCACGCCGCCGTTCCGTCGAACGCCGCCGAGACCGGCGTTCCCGTCGAGACGATTCCGGCGATGAAATCCGGCGTCGTCGATCTCGACTGGCTGCGCGACCGATTGAAAGACTATGACGTCAAGCGCGACGGCGGCTTTCTCGTCTGCGTCATGTTCGCCAATAACGAAACAGGCGTCATCCAGCCGGTCAAAGAGGCGGCTGATATCGTTCATGACAAAGGCGGGCTTTTGTTCGTCGACGCGGCGCAGGCGGTCGGCAAGGTTCCCGTCAATTTCGTCATGTCCGGCGCCGATCTGATGGCGGTGACGGCGCACAAATTCGGCGGGCCGATCGGCGTCGGCGCGCTCATCGCCGGGCCTAACCTGCCGCTCCATCCGATCATGCGCGGCGGCGGCCATGAATCGAACCGCCGCGCGGGCACGCATAACGTGCCGGCGATCGCGGGGCTCGGCGTCGCGTGCGACTTGGCGCCGTCATCGGTTGAAAAGGCGCCGAAAATCGCCGCGATGCGCGACAGGATGCAGGCGGCGGCGGAAGACGCCGGCGCGCATGTCTGGGGTGCGAGCGAGGATCGGCTTCCGGGCACTCTGTCCATGTCCGCGCCGGGCTTCGCCTCGCAGACGCAATTGATGGCGATGGATTTGGCCGGCATCGCGATTTCATCGGGATCGGCCTGCTCGTCGGGAAAAACGAAACCATCGCATGTGCTGACGGCGATGGGCGCCGAAGAAGCGCTCGCGACCTGCGGCATCCGCGTATCGTTGGGGTGGAATTCAGTAGACGAAGACGTTGATGCGTTCTGCCGCGAATGGCCGGAAGCCTATCGGCGCGTCAAAACGAGGGCTGCGGAATGACCGTTTACGCAATCGTTCAGCTGAAAATTCACGACCGGCCGACCTACGACCGGTATATGGGCCGGTTCATGCCGGTGTTTGACAAATTCAACGGCAAGGTGCTCGTCGCCGACGACGCGCCGAAGGTTCTTGAAGGAAAATGGGACGCGAACCGCGTCGTGCTTTTATCCTTCCCCGACAAGAAGAGCTTCTTCGCCTGGGCGGGATCGCCCGACTATCAGGAAATCGCCAAGGACCGCATCGCGTCGGCTGAATCCGTTGTGTTGCTTGCGGAGGGACTTGAGTGACGACGGCGCCCAAAATGCCGATCTGGAAGCGCGCCGCCATTCGGGGCGTCGGCGCCGCCGCGCTGTTATTCGTTTCGCTTGAAGGGCTGATCCTGCTCGGCAAGACGGCGAAGCTCGACACGGCCGAAGCCTTGATTATCGCGCTCGCCTCTGGCGCAGCCTATGCCGGGCTCTGGACGATGTTCGCGGCCGTCGTCGACCGTATGCTCGCGCGCGTCAATGAAGCCGCGAAAGGCGATGAGCAATGAGCGACGTTTCGGAGCGCATCGACAA
>CALAZI010000024.1 GCA_937895955.1 uncultured Alphaproteobacteria bacterium
TCCGATTACGGATTGGCGAGGTTGCTCGCGATCTCGGAATACATCGCGCCGGATTCCTCGGTGAACCCGTTCACCGCCGCGGTGATCGCCAGAAAAATCAAGCCGACGATAAGACCGTATTCGATCGCCGTCGCGCCGGACTCATCCCCGGCGAATCGCTTCCCCAGAACAGAAAGACTCATAGTGCGCCCGCCCCTGATCATAACAAATCCCTCAACTGCGCAGCGAGCGGTCGATCGGCGGGCGGCATTTCATAACGATGAAAATCGGCCGGCTTCACCCAAGCCAGCGCTTCCGCCTCGATCGGACGCGCGACGCCCTTCCACTTCCTGCACGCAAAGAGTGGCATCAAAAGATGAAAGTCGGCTGAATTGACCGACGAGAACGCGATCGGCGCGAGGCAGGAGGCCTCGACGTCAATCCCAAGCTCTTCGTTCAGCTCTCTCACCAGCGCACCCTCGGGCGTTTCGCCCTCTTTCAGCTTGCCGCCGGGAAACTCCCAGAGGCCCGCCAATTCCTTCCCTGCGGGTCGACGCGCGATGAGCACCCTGCCATCGCCGTCGATCAACGCCCCCGCCGCCACGATCAGCAGCTTCGCCATCTTTCCGCCTTAATTTAGCGCCCGCTTCTTACGCTCGAATTTCCGAAATCGATTCAATTTTACCTAGTCGGCCTGATTAGCCGCAATTTCAGGCGGAAAATACAGAACCTCTTCATCTTCCTTGAGCGTTTCGATCGTTTGCGCGACCGTGCGCATGGTTAGGAAACGACGAACATTGTCTTCAACCGCCGCGAAGGGAACGCCGCTTGTCGCGCGGCGTTCGATCACCTGCAGCACGTGCCAGCCGAATTCCGTCGTGAAGGGATCCGCGACGTCGCCTGGCGGCGTTGAAAAAGCCGCCGCGGCGAAGGGCGGCGTCATCATGTCCCGCGTGAACCAGCCGACTTCGCCGCCAAGCGGCGCGGTTGCGCGATCGAGCGAGCGGGCGCGGGCGAGCGAACCGAAATCGGCGCCGTCATTCAGCTCCTTGACGATCGCGCGCGCCTCATCCTCGCTCGCGACGAGAATATGGCGCGCTTTCACCTCATCGCCGAGCCGCGTCACGTCGACCTGGCTGTCATAGAGGCGTTTGACCTTGTCGGGCGTCACGGCGGCGTCAATCCGCTCCTGCATGAACGCGGCGGCGAGAATGCGGTCGCGCGCGGCGCTGATCCGCCGCTGCACGCCGGGATTGCGCTGCAGCCCCGCATCGGTCGCCGCGCGCGACAGAAGACGCTGTTCGACATAAGCCTCGACGAGGCCGCGATCGAACGCCGCGCGCGCGGTGAGCGTCTCGCTCGGCCGGATCTGGCCGGCCGCGCGGGCCGACGCCTCGATCTCGCTCAAATGAACATAGCGCCCGTCGATCCGCGCCAGGATCGGATCTTCAAGATCGACCGGCGGGCGAAAAACCGAATTGTTTGTCGATGTCGCCGCGCGGGCGTTGCGAATTTCGTCAGCCGCCCAGAGCGAACAGAGCACGAGAACGACGGCCGAGCCCGCCGCGTAAGCGCGCCCGCTGCGCGTCGGCAGCCAGCGAAAGACCTCGGCGAAAGCCGCGCCCGACGCGCGGAATGTCGCGCCGAGGCCGCGCCCGGTCGAGACCGCGCCGAGCTTGACGCCGCGCCAGAGCGCGCTGTCGAGCGCCTCGGCGAGACGCCAGATCGTCCGGATGAGTTTCCAGAGCGCCCTCAGCAAGCGGCCGGCGCCGATGAGGACGGCGCGGCCGGCGGCGCGCGCGAGCGCGCCGGCGCGCCCGGACGCGGCGAAAGCGCGCCCATCGGGCGTCCGCATCACGCGCCCTTTGTCCGGCTCGCCGTTAACCCCTTGGGACATGAGGACGAATCCCGTCTTCGTTGACAGTCTTGGAGCCGCTCACTATCTCTCCGGCGCCCGTCTGGGCGGCTCTTCCGCCTCGCCCGCCGTCACCGCCGCCCTTCGCCGGCGCACCCGGTTCCCCGAAGGCGACTTGGACATTCATTCTGAAGGTGCGTTCATTCATGGCGCTGTTCGGCCTCGCGAAAAAGATTTTCGGCTCATCCAACGAACGCCGCATCAAGCCTCTATGGCGCCGCGTCGAAGCGATCAATGCGCTCGAGGAAGAGACGGCCAGGCTCACCGACGCCGGCATTATCGAGCGCACCAAAACGCTCAAGGCCCGGGTCGCCGACGGCGAAAGCCTTGACGCCATTCTCGAGGAGGCCTTCGCGACCGTTCGCGAGGCGGCCAAGCGCGCCCTCGGCCAGCGCCATTACGACGTCCAGCTTCTCGGCGGCATGGTCCTGCATGACGGCAATATCGCCGAGATGAAAACCGGCGAAGGCAAGACGCTGGTCGCGACGCTGCCGGTTTATCTCAACGCGCTGACCGGCAAGGGCGTTCACGTCGTCACGGTCAACGACTATCTCGCCAGCCGCGACGCGGAATGGATGGGCCGCGTCTACGCCCAGCTGGGGCTGACGACGGGCTGCATCGTGCACGGGCTTTCGGACGCGGAGCGCCGCAAGGCCTACGCCTGCGACATCACCTACGGCACCAACAACGAATACGGCTTCGACTATCTGCGCGACAACATGAAGGCGACGCGCGAGGAGATGGTTCAGCGCGGCCATCATTTCGCGATCGTCGACGAGGTCGATTCCATTCTCGTCGACGAGGCGCGAACGCCGCTCATCATTTCAGGCCCGACCGACGACAAGTCCGAACTCTACATGACGATCGACGGCTTCATTCCGCGCCTCGACGAGGGCGATTATGAAATCGACGAGAAGCAGCGCTCGGTCACCTTCACCGAACAGGGAAATGAAAAGCTCGAGGAAATGCTGAAAGCGGCGGGCCTCCTGCAGGGCGAAAGCCTTTACGACGCCGTCAACATCTCCGTCGTCCACCACGTCAACCAGGCCCTCAAGGCGCACAAGGTTTTCCAGAAGGACAAGGACTACATCGTCCGCGACAACAAGGTCGTCATCATCGACGAATTCACCGGCAGGATGATGGAAGGGCGCCGCTGGTCGGAAGGGCTGCATCAGGCCGTCGAGGCGAAAGAAAAAACCGCGATCCAGCCGGAGAACCAGACGCTCGCCTCGATCACCTTCCAGAATTATTTCCGGCTTTATGAAAAACTCGCCGGCATGACCGGCACGGCGCTCACCGAAGAAGCCGAATTCGCCGACATCTACAAACTGAACGTCGTTGAAATTCCGACCAACCGCCCGATCGCCCGCGCGGATATGGACGACGAGCTTTACATGACGGCCGCCGAGAAGAACAAGGCGATCGCGATGGAGATCGCCGAATGCCATCGCAAGGGCCAGCCGGTTCTCGTCGGCACGGTGTCGATCGAGAAATCGGAACAGCTGTCCGCGCTGCTCAAAGACAAGGCGTTCTGGCGCGACGTCGCCAAGACGCTGAAAACGCGCGCCGACGAGCTGAAAGAAAAGGAAGCCGACCTCAAGAAAAGCCTCATGGAACGCGCCGCCTATGTCGAGGAGATCGCGATCCGCAAAACGCCGATCCCGCACAGCGTTTTGAACGCGCGCTTCCACGAGCAGGAAGCCGACATTGTCGCCGACGCCGGCAAGCCGGGCGCGGTGACGATCGCCACCAACATGGCCGGCCGCGGCACCGACATCCAGCTCGGCGGCAGCGTCGACAAGCAGGTGCTCGACAGCCTTGAGGAAGGCGACGAAGAGGAAACGATCAAGAAGAAGCGCGCCGAGATCGAAGCGCGCGTCGCCGACGAAAAGAAAAAGGCGCTCGACGCCGGCGGCCTCTACGTCCTCGGCACCGAACGCCATGAAAGCCGGCGCATCGACAACCAGCTCAGAGGCCGGTCGGGCCGTCAGGGCGATCCCGGCGCGACGAAATTCTATCTTTCGCTCGAAGACGACCTGATGCGCATCTTCGGCGACGGCATGGAGAAGATGCTGAAGCGCTTCGGCATCAAGCCGGATGAATCGATCGAGCATCCCTGGTTCACGAAAGCGGTCGAGACGGCGCAGAAAAAAGTCGAGCAGCGCAATTACGACATCCGCAAGAATCTTTTGAAATTCGACGACGTCATCAACGACCAGCGCAAGGCGATCTACGACCAGCGCAAGGAGTTCATGGCGGCGGCGGAAGTCGACGACATCGTCGCCGACATGCGCGATCAGCTGATCAACGATCTCGTCGCCGAGCACATCCCGCCGAAATCCTACGCCGAGCAGTGGGATGTCGAGGGGCTCGCCAAAAAGCTCGAGGACATTTTCGGCCGCTCCTTCCCGGTCGTCGAATGGGCCTCGCAAGAAGGCGTCGCCGATGTCGAGATCATGGAAAAGCTGAGCGCGGCCGTCACCGACCATGCGGCGAAACGCGCGGCCGAGATCGGCCCCGACGTCATGCGCCGCATCGAAAAGTCGATTCTGCTGCATGTGCTCGACGCCAACTGGCGCGAACATTTGCAGATGCTCGATCACCTGCGCTCGGTCGTCTGGATGCGCGGCCACGCCCAGCGCGATCCGATCAACGAATTCAAGACCGAAGCCTTCGCGCTTTTCGAGTCGCTGCTTGACGGCCTTCGCCGCGACGTGACGCGCATGCTGATGCGCATTCAGGTGCAGCGCCCGGAAGACGCCGCGCCCCGACCGCAGGCGCCGCGCCGCATGGTCGAAAGCCATGTCAATCCGCAGACCGGCGAAAACGAGGTCGCGCTCGCCGAAGCCGCCGCGCAGCAACGCGCCAAACGCGGAGCCTCAGCCGGGATCGGCACGATGACGGGCTATGCGCGCGCGCAGGGCGTCGACGTCACGAAACCGGACACTTGGGGAACGGTGCCGCGCAACGCGCCCTGCCCCTGCGGTTCAGGCCTTAAATACAAGGCCTGCCACGGCAAGATCTGACCAAAGCAGTCACGCTGAATAATCGATGAACCGAGTGCTTTGCCCGGTCTAATCATCGCGCCGCTTCTTGATGGACCTAAAAGTGCGCGCGATGCTTCCCTCAAAATATGAGGGCGCAAAAATGGCATTTTCATTCTTTAGAATAGCCGCTTCCGCGGGGGCGATCTGTTCAATTGCGTCGGCATGTCAGACGCCGCATATTGCGCATGCAATACAACCTGATCAGCGCTTCAACGACGCGCGCGCGCAAGTCAGCGCGCTCGTTGACGACGGAGAACTTAAAAGCGTCGCTGTCGGATTCATCGAAGACGGGCGCGTCATTTGGTCGGAAGCGTTCGGGTGCGCCGATGAAGAATCCGGCGAGCGGGCATCGACAACCACTCCTTATGGAATAGCGTCGATGGGCAAGGCGGTCACGGCCGCAGCGGCGATGACCCTGGTCCAGGCTGGAAAGCTCGACCTAGACGCAAATGTCGCCGATATCCTCGGCCCAGAGGCCGTAAAAATCCGCGCCGGCGAGCGCGCGCCGACGGTGCGTGAATTATTGAACATGACGTCAGGGGTGCCGCACGGCGCCGTTACTTACGAAGGCGTCGAGCCCGTTGAAGAAAATCTTGTTCTTGCGAATCAGTCGTTCGTCGCTTTTCCGGCCGGATCCACATTTCATTATTCGAACTTTTCGATGGCGTTGATGGAACGGGTGATCGAAAAGGTTTCCGGCCGCACTTACGACGCCTATGTCGCCGACGCGGTGTTTAAGCCGCTTCGCATGAAAGACGCTCTTATCGGCGCGAACGCGGTTGGCGCCGTCGCCCGGTATCGCGCCGACGGCGCGCGATTTGCGTCGCTAACGCCCTATCCGCGCAGTTCGCGTCAGATCAGCGCGAGCATCGATGATCTTCTGAAGTTCGCTGCGATGAATCTGAAAACGCCTATCGGCGACGGCGGCTCGCCGCTTAACGGCAATTCGATCGAAATAATGCAAAATGAAAAGAGCGCTCTTCCCGGCGCCCATATTGCGCTCGGAATCGGCAATTTCGACCTTGGCGACGGCGCGCGCATGATTGCATCGTCCGGCAACGATATGGGCGTGCAATCATCAATGTTTCTGCTTCCCGAACGCGGCCTTGGCGCAGTCGTGCTGTCGAACAGTTCCGGATATCAAAGCGATGAGCTCGCCGTCCTGATGCTCGAGGCCGCCGCGCCGGGCACGCTCGAAAGGTTCATCGAAATCGCAACCGCATTTGAAGGTCGAACGAAACCTTTTCAGCCGGAAGGCCCGTGGATTGGACGGTGGACCGGGTCGATCGCCGGAAGCGGCCGGGAAATTCCGGTCACGATCGACATTGGCGACTCCGGATTTACGGCCGCTATCGATGGGACGGAGGCGGTGATGGTGGACGAACTCTCAATCCGCGACGGCTTGGTGACGGGCGCATTCAAAGGCTTCCTGCCGCTCTACGAAAAACCGGACGGACCGCACCGCATCGAGATCAACCTCATAATCGAAGAAGATCGGCTTGACGGTTTCATGCTGGCGAATTTCCGCAGCACGCGCGGAAAATTCGAGATTCCGGCAGCCGTTTCCCTCAGACGCGCAGATTGAATTTGTCGACGGCCCGCCGCATTCTGGCGACTTCCGGAGGGCCTCGGATGAAGAAAATCCCGCTGTTGTGCGCCGCATGCGCGGCTGTCACGC
This sequence comes from uncultured Alphaproteobacteria bacterium, assembly GCA_937895955.1. GTDB lineage: Bacteria > Pseudomonadota > Alphaproteobacteria > Caulobacterales > Parvularculaceae > Amphiplicatus. The sequence goes on from CALAZI010000024.1 coordinate 6,620, forward strand.
TCATCGCCTGCGGGAAGATGACAGGCTCCTCGCGCGCGCGTCCCGGCGACGGCGCCGTCATCTATCAGGCGACGATCATCACCATGGACCCGGCGCGCCCCGCCGCCGACGCCGTCATCGTCAAGGACGGGACGATTCTCGCCGTCGGCGACATCGACGATCTTGTCGAAGGATATTCCGGCGCCGAGATCGACGAGACCTTTCTGCGCAAGACGATCCTGCCGGGCTTCATCGACCCGCATATCCATATGGCGCTCTCGTCGCTGATGTATGCGACGCCGATGGCGCCGCCCTGGCCGATGGCGACGGCGGACGGCATGATCGACGGCTATCCTGATCGCTTATCCTTCATGCAGCGGCTTATCGAACTCGACGCCGCGACGCCGCTCGGCGAAAGCGGCGATGCGCCGCTTATCGTTTACGGCTATCACAATCTCGTCCACGGCGAGCTGACGCGCACCGATCTCGACGCGGTGACGACCGCGCGTCCGTTGATCGTCTGGCACTATTCCGGCCATGATTTCTACCTCAACTCAAAAGCGATCGAATGGGCGAAAATCACCGGCGATCTGCATGAACGATTCGAAGGCGTCGACATTGACGAAAACGGCGCGCCGACGGGGCGCGTTTTTGAGGACGCCGCGCCCTATCTTCTTGAGACGCTCGGCCCGGTTCTTCTTGATCCCGAGCGCGTCGCAGACGGCCTCGCCGGCTTTTCGCAACTGTTGCGTTCAGGCGGCGTCGCGACGGTCGCCGATCTCGGCTACGGCGTTTTCGGCCTTCCCTTCGAAGACGCGAATATCGCCGGCAACTGGGTCTCGCCCGATCATTCAGGCTTCAGGCTTTACCTTGTCCCGGAACATCGCGCCTTTGCGCGCGCTTTCGGCGAGGCGCGCGTCGATACGATTCTCGGTATGGCGACGGGAAAGATCGGGACGCCGGCGCCGGTTCTCGCGCAAGTGAAATTCTTCACCGACGCCGCCTTTTATTCGCAGACGATGCGCGTCTCGGACCCCGGCTATCTCGACGGACAATCAAAGGGAACGAAAGGCCTCTGGGTTCTCGACCCTGACAAAATCGCAGAAACGATCCGTCCCTATTGGGAAGCGGGACTTGGCGTTCGCATTCATTCGAACGGCGACGAGGCGCAGGGCGCGACACTGGATGCGCTCGAAACATTGCGCGCGTCGCGACCCGACGCGCGTTTCGTCATCGAACATGCGGGGCTCTTCTCGCCGGATGAAATCAAGCGCGCCGGCGCGCTCGGCGCTGCGATTTCGGCCGCGAGCCATTATGTCTTCTATCTCGGCGAGGCCTATCAGCCGGCGCTCGGCCCGACGCGCGGTCAATGGATCACGCCGCTCGCCTCGGAATCGAAAGCCGGCATGAAAGTGACGCTTCATTCCGACGCGCCGCTCGCTCCGCCCTTGCCTTTGCGCGCGGCGAGCGCGCATTTAACGCGCGCAACGCGCGAAGGCGGCGTTCTGACGCCGTCAGAACGCCTGTCGCCGACTGACGCGCTTGAAGCGATCACCATCGACGCGGCTTTCGCGCTCGGTCTTGAAGGCGAAATCGGCTCGATTGCGCCCGGCAAGCGCGCCGATTTCACCGTGCTTGACGCCAACCCGCTCGCCACCGCCGGCGAGGACTGGGGCGAGATCGGCGTTTGGGGCGTGATCCTCGGCGGCGAGAAACGTCCGGTCGCGCGGTAGGCTGGCGC
>CALAZI010000025.1 GCA_937895955.1 uncultured Alphaproteobacteria bacterium
GCGTTGAGGGTGAAGGTGTCGAGCCCGAGGATCGAGAACGCCTGGCAGTTCTTGTAGTCGTAATAATAGCCGGAGGCGTTCAGACGCGCGCGGCCGAGATCAAGTTTGACGCCGACTTCGTAGGCGTCGAGTTTCTCGGGATCATACGTCATGAATTCCCGCGAAATGAAGATCGGCGACGGCAGCAGCGGCGCGTTATACCCGCCGCTTTTCACGCCGCGGTTCCAGCTCGCATAAGCGAGCACGCCGTCGGGTCGACGAATGTCGGGAATGCGGGGCCGATGTCGACGATGCGCGGATCAAGCCCGCTCGAAATATCTTCCGGGAAGAGCGCCGCGAAGTCGTCGTAGGCGTAGTCTTTTTTCTCGCTGATATAGCGAACGCCGCCGATCAACGTGAACTGATCGCTCAGCGCGTAATCAAACTGGCCGAAAAGGGACCATGACTTCGTATCGAGCGAGTACGGGTTGCGAACGCCGTTAAAGCCCGCCACGTCGACCGGCCCGAAGAGCGCGGCGAAGAGATCCGTCGCCTTGCCGCCGTTTGAATCGTTGATATCGATATCGAGGTAATAGAAACCAAGGACCCACTTCAATTTTTCCGCCTCGCCGGCGAGCCGCAGTTCCTGCGAGAACTGATCGGCGTCGGTCGTCAGGAAAAAGTTGAAATAATTCGCCGGCGAAGCGTCCGAATCTTCCATGTAGTCGCGCTCGACCGATTGAAAGTCCGTGATGCTGGTCAATTCGCCGATGCCGACATTCCAGTCGATGCGTCCCGAATAGCCTTTCGTCTTGGTCTTGTTTTGGCCGGTGAAATCGTAATCGCCGGCATAGACGTCGCCGTCGAGATCGACATAACCGCCGAGATCGTCGTTAGGAACGCCCGGCGTATAATCTCCGGTCGGCAAAATCGCCGAGGCGTATTCGAAGAAGCCGGTGCGGATATTCTGATAGCCGTAACGCGCATTCAACAAGACATCGAAATCGTCGTTCGGCTGGAAACGCAGCTGGATGCGGCCGGCCGATTCGTTCGCATTGTTAAGATCGCGGTCCGGCGCCAGCCGGTTCGTCACATAGCCGTCGCCCTGATGCGTCGCGAGCGAAACGCGCGCCGACAAGGAATCGGTCAGCGGAACATTGACCGCGCCTTGCGCTTTCCAGCGTTGAAAGCTGCCATAGGTGATGTTGCCGTAGCCGTTAAACCCGTCCGCTGTCGGCTTGACTGTCAGATAATGAACCAGACCGCCGGTGGCGTTGCGGCCGAACAGCGTTCCTTGCGGCCCGCGAAGAATTTCAACGCGATCAACGTCGAACAGCAGGAAACCCGCGCCCGACATTTGCGAGATATAGGTTTCGTCGACATAGATCGCGACCGGGCTTTCGATGTTCGAGGTGAAATCGTTGTTGGCGACGCCGCGAATGCCGACGGCGTAATTGGCTTCGCCGTTGGGCTGCAGCGTGGCGACGCCGGCCGCGAGCGCCGTCACTTCCTGCGCGTTCGTGTAGCCAAGCGATTCCATCTGCTCGCCCGACAATGTCGTGATCGAGATGCCGACATCCTGGGCGCTTTCTTCGCGTTTTTGTGCGGTGACGACGACCTCATCGTCGAAAACGCCTTGCGCCGCAGCCCCTTGCGCCGCCGTCAATCCGATTGTCGCGGCCGCCCCAAAGAGCGCCGTCTTGCCTTTCCAGTTCATCGCCATAGTTCCCTCCCTAGATTTTACCATTCGTCAATTGCCGCCGACGGACGCCTTTCCGCCGGCGAATTTCCCCCGCAACGTTTCGCGCATGACGGCAGCCTCGCTGACGAGAGGCTGCGCGCGACCCGCAGCAACTTCGCCCGCCGTGTACGGAGTGAAATCCGCCGGCAGGTGCTCCTTGTCGAAAGTTTCAAGCGTCCAGTTCAACAATTCGGCGAGCTGTTCATCAGACATCCCCGCATTGGCGACGCCCGGCACGCGCGTAAGATATTCGCGGCCGCCCTCAACCGTCAGAAAACGCGCCACTTCGCCCGCCATGCTCGGCGCGCCGTTCGCGCTGCCTGTCGCATCGGCCTGATGGCACCCCTGACAGCTCAACATCCAGTTCATTTTTGCGCGCTGAACATTCGCGACGCCTGACGTCTCCCCGGCCGACGCGGCCGTTGATAGAAGGAGGAGAACGCCCAATATCTTCACTTTTCCGATCCGTCCCCTGAAACGTTTTCCGGCATCGGCTCATGGCCGTCGAGGCTCATCGCCGCGGTCCGGATCGCATGAACGCTGTTCGGCGTCGCGCCCTTGTATCGGGCTCTAATCGAAGCGACTTCCTCGGCCGTGAAATCGCCGGCGGGCGCGCCAGCCGCAGCGCCTGACGCAGGCAAGTCGGCGGCGTAGTTCAAGATTGCGGCGACATCAGCATCGCCGAGACCGGCCTGCGCCGGCATAAAGCCACGGATCTTGGCGCCGTCGATGTCGATTTCGCCCATGACGCCCGCCGTGACGGCCATGACGAGATAATCGCGACCCGGCGCATGTTGCGCGACGGCGTTGACGCGGCCGGCGAGCGCCGGAAAAGCGCCCGGCACGCCTGCGCCATTCGGCAGATGACAGGCTGCGCAACGCTGGTAGAGCTTTGCGCCATCCGGCGACGTCTGCGCCGCCGCCGCGCCGCAAAGAAACGACGCAACCGGCAAGACAGCGGCAAGGGCGAAAAGTTTACGCATCAACCCCGCCCTTCTTCCTTCAAGGCTACGCCGATGATGACGGCGGTCGAACAGGTGTAAGCCGCCGTCGACGTGCCGAGACACCAATTGATGTCGTTATTAAGCTGCGGGCGCGTCATGGGGCGCTCGCCTTCATTGCGATTGCAGAGGCATCGGCCGCATGCCGGCTTTCCGCAGCAATCATTATACGAAATGATGTAATTGACGCCGTCAGCCGGGTTTGCGCAGGTGCCGATCCAGGTGATCGGCGACATTTCGGTGCCGGGCGGGCAGGCGTTCGCCGTACCGCCGCAACAGCTGCACAAAAATCCGTCGATGCCGCAATAGCGCCAATAATCGCAGCTCGCCGGATCGCCCGGATCCATCGGATTGCCAGTCGATTGCGGCGTCACGCCGTCATAGCCCGATCCGCCCGGCGGGCTGGATGCGCGCGCCACCGGAAGGGCCGGGAACATCGCGCCGCCGGTGATGAGGCCGCCGATCGTCGCCAGAACGCCGCGCCTTGAGTTCCTTCGCGCAAGGCCGCGCGCCAATCCCTCGCCCAGTTTGTCGATGTCTTTCATGCGCCAACCCTTTGCTGGTGTTCATGAACGGCGCTTGCTCGCCGCGCTGCGAATTCCTGAAGCGAGGCGACGCCGCGCTCTTTCGCTTCAAATAGGCTTTCAAGATGCTCCCGGCTGTTAACGAGGCCCATGCCGGCGATCTTCGCATCCCCGTCGACGAGAACGGCGTAAGGAAGCTTGCTGACGCCGAATGAGCGACCGAGAATTTCAGAAAGCACATACGGGTATGCGTCGAGTTTTTCACGCCGCTGAAACGCGCGATGCGTTTCAGCTTCATCGCCGTCGCTCGCCAGCACGACGTCAAGCCAGTCGCCTTCCGCGCGCGCAATGGAGCCGATAATCGGCAAAAGCGTCTTGCAGACCGGACAGTCTGGAGACAGGAAGAAGAAAAGGCGGCTCCTGCCTGACGCGCCGACATCAATCTTGCGGCCGTCCAGCGCGACCAGCGACATTTCCGGCGCCGCATCGCCGATTTTCAAACGCTGATTGACGGCGAGCGCCCCAGCGGGCGCAATGCGCTCATGGAGAACGCCAATCTGGCGCGCAAGGGCGAAACAGACGACGGCGAGCGCAAGCACAAGCGCGCCGAGAACGATTTGCGAAATGACGAGCGCGCCAATCATCAGCGATACCCCGCGGCGACGAATTTCGACCAGTTGGCGCGCAGCGCCTCGGCGGTGAGATAGACGATCCCGCCGCCGACAACGCAAACGCCGATAGAAAGGGCGTCAACAGCGCCCAATTCGCGCGCGCCGGCGGGCATGGCGACCGTGAGGGACGCCGCGACAAGCGCAAGGTTGCGCCATACGAGCGACCAGGTAAGGCGATCGCCGCCGGCGCCGAAGCTGCAGCCGCAATCAATCTCCCTTCGTCCGCACAACAGGTTGATCGCCATCGCCGCGCCGTAAAGGAAGAAAAGCGAGGCAGCGCACAGCGCCGCCTCATCGCGCAAGGCGGGAGCGAGAAGGCAAACGGCAATCATCGCTTCCGCAAACAGGATGACCGGCGCGATGAGCGGAACGGCTACGCGCGGCGCAAGGCGATAGTTTTCAATCACGCCGGCGAACTCGCGGAAAGTCTTCGCCTTGTGCGCCGCAGACGCGGCGAGCAAGACCGCAAGGAAAAGACCCAAAGCCGCAGACAAAGCCGGATCGATCAGCAAGGAACGCCTCCTACTCGCCGCCGACAATGGCGAAAGGCGACATGACGATCTGTCCGCCGATCCGACGAACGAACTCGCCGGAATTCGCCTTGAAGACGTCAAGCGACATATCAAGATTGA
>CALAZI010000026.1 GCA_937895955.1 uncultured Alphaproteobacteria bacterium
CGAAGACATGCCGCGCTTTGCAGCGCTCGACGTCATCGCGTCGATGGAGCCGCCGCACGCGATGGAGGACAAGACATGGGCGGAAGATCGCCTCGGCCCGGAGCGCATCAAGGGCGCCTATGCCTGGCGTTCGCTGCGGCGCGCCGGCGCGCGGCTCATCTTCAACGCCGACAATCCGGGATCGGATCATAATATATTCTACGGCCTGCATTCGGCGGTGGCGCGCAAGGACAAGGATGGCGAGCCCGAAGGCGGCTGGTTCCCGGAAGAAGCCGTGACGATCGACGAGGCGACGCGCGCCTATACGTCATGGGCGGCCTATGCCGCCTTTCGCGAGGATGAGACCGGCGTCATCGAACCGGGCCGCTGGGCGGATCTGACGATCATGGATATCGACCCGTTCGTTACGGCGGAGGCCGCGCCGGACGATTTGCTGTCGGGCCGCATCCTGATGACCATCGTCAATGGCGAGATCGTCTTTGATGGGCGGTGAGGGGGACGCCGAGGGCGGCGGCTCGAAGCGCGCGACTAGTCGTTGGTCATGCCGATGAATAGGGCCATGACGCCGATCATTCCGCAATAGCGGAAGGCGGAATTGAGCGCGACGTCGCGCATGACATCCGATCGCCACATCTCGAACCAGGTTTCGGCGATGACGATCCAGCCCGTGAACAGCATGAACATCGCGACGCCGCAGCCGGCGAGCGCGAGGCTTTTGGCCTTCTGGAAGGCGGCCGCGTCCGTCTTGCGCGCCGCGACCATATGAAGGGCGCCGAGCGCGCAGAAAACGCCGGTCGCAAGTTTCAGGACGACGATATAAAATGCGCCGGCGAGAATGACGGCCGGATCTGTCGTCGCGCGCCAGCTTTCCGCACCGCCTTCGAATGTCGCCATTGATGTCGCCGCGGCGACGGCGCCGGTCGTCCCTTCCCAGTCCATGACATTGCCGAATGCGCCCGCGAACGCCCACGCGGCGACGCTCAGCACAAGAATTATCTTGATGACCCTCAGCATCGTTCCCTCCCTCTTTGCGCGGAGCGTCGGGGATTAGGGCTGGAGAGTCAAATTGGGACCCGGCGCAGTGAAATAGGTCGCTCTATAACCTTTTCATGGCGTCCGCAGCCTGCTCTATAGCGGCTCTTGTTTCCTTCAACCCGGCAAAGAAGGCCTCCATGTCGCCGCTGCTTGCTCAACGCCTGATCGCCGCGCCATTTCTCGTGCTTGGCGCGTGGTGTCTCTTCCTGCCGCGCATGGTCGAGCGGCTCAGTTTCCAGCCGGATTATTATCACGGCAGCGACACGACCGCGCTGCTGATCGGATGCTTCGGGGCGCAGGCGGTTCTTTCCGGCCTCTTCGCCGCGTTCAGCCGCTTCACAAAGACGACGTTTCTTGTCTACGGCGTCGCGCTCTTGCCGTTCTTCTGGTTCAATTACTGGTTCGTTTTCGTCACGCCGATGCTCAACGGCTGGATGGCGCTCGACTTTGTCGCAAACGCCGCGATGCTGGCGCTGTGCGTCATCGGCTACCGGGCGAGCAAATAGGGCGGACTTGCGCGACGACCCCTTAACCGTTCACTCCGGCGAAAGCCCCACAAGCCGCTCACCCCGGCGAAAGCCGGGGTCCAGTTCTTCAATCCCGGCGCATGAATTTTTTTGTTAGCGCGCTGCCGCGTGCGATCTGGATTCCGGTCCGACCGCGAAGCGGTCAAATTATATTCAGCACGCATTCGCGCGCGGGCGCCGGGATGAGCGGGAGGTTTGCCGCTTGCTTTCCTCCCTTGAAAAGGGAGGGCTTTCACGCACACTTGCGCGGAACGCGAAAGCGTTCTTGCGTGAAAGGGAGGGTTCGCTCTTATGGCATCGGTCGAATGAACCCTCCCTTTCGGCCGACGAAACCGCTCCGCGCTTTCGGGCCTCAAGCCCTCCCTTTTCAAGGGAGGGAGGAACGCGGCGCCACGCTCTTTC
>CALAZI010000027.1 GCA_937895955.1 uncultured Alphaproteobacteria bacterium
AGCGCTGCCCTCCGAAGGCAGAGGTCAGAGGTTCAAATCCTCTCGGGTGCGCCATAAAAACAATAACTTAGCATGCCGCGAATTGTCCCGTATGGAACTGGTATAGAAAATCGGGGTCAAAAGCCGTTCCGGTCTCGAACGGAAACGGTGGCGAAGCGAACAGAAATTAGCGGAAACCAAAAAATTTGCGTCCTATGCATCTCTGTCCGCCATTAATTTAGTATTTTCAAATTGTTATTGAAACTATTCTGGCCAGTTCCCCAAAAGGTGCCCCTATAGTGACTTGTTTGGGACCACAAATAGATGCCAATTAATATGCGCCTTAGAGAGTATTTTTGGATGCGATTTTTCCTATTTCTGTCGGCTTTTTTCTCGCTCAATTTCGCAATAGCACGCGCAGAGCAAGTCAAAAGTAGTGATCTGATAGTTCGGATAATTGAAGCTGGACCGGATTCGATCGACACAAAATTAGAGCGCGAACAAATGGTAGAACGCGTGAGGCGGTATTGCGAATTTGTAGATCATGAATTTCCACGAAACTCGCCGGAAGAAGCTAGATGGCTTGAACAAGAAACGAGCGCCGGCAATGAGCGCTTTTTTCGTGCGCTCGCTTCTCCGGAATGGGGACGACAAATGGTAGCCAATTTCGTCGCCGAATGTTATTCGTATTCAGATTCATTCTCGGAGTCATCGACGGATACTCAAAGAGAATGGGCTCTAATAATGCTCGCGAACACATTTATTCGCCGGCATGTTGGCCTTGAAGATGCGGCGAAACGTGGCGGCATTGAAGATAACAAATTTGCATTCTTTATGTTCGATAGAATCGCTGAAAAAATCCTCGAAATGGGCGCGATGCAAGTATCAGGATTAAGCGATCCATACATGTCACCCCAAGCAATCATTGAAGAATAATTTTTTACGGCGTCTCCCTTGCAAACCTCGCAAACAATCTAAGATACCGAACCGCCGCCATTGTCTCCGCAGAATAGCCGCCATGCTTTCGGGCGTTGCGGTTACCCTTCGGCGCGCCGGGATTAGTCCCGCCGTGCATTCTGCATCGGCGCTTTCCCTTCACTGCTGGCGACTGGCACGCCGTCCCTTTCCGCGTCCGGGCGAGGCAACGCGGCGCGGCTTGCAGCCTCGCCGTCATTTCGGGGTGCATGGGATTGTTCTTTTGAAACTCCATTTTCTGCGGCCTTTCCATGATGGTGAAACTCGTCTGCGACGATCGCCTGCCCCCCCTCATTGACGTGAACGTGGCGAACGGTCTGTTCGCGCGGCTGGTGGAGCTTGGCGAGCGCTTCGAGCGTCGTCCGGCAATTCGTCTGCGCCTTCATCGCCAATCGCGCGTAGCGCTCCGATGCATTGAAATATTCGCCCATATTGAGCGCGGCGCAGCGCGCAAATTCCGTAAACATGGCGTCGAGGGAGATCGCTTGCGCCGAAAGCATCCGGCTCACCATCGCAAGGTCGCCTTTTTCAGCGCTTGCTCCGCCGTGCCTCACATACTGGACGTAATCATCAAGCTCCGGCTTTTCGTCTGAGATTCCCAACAGTTTTTCAACAAAATAGGCGGCGGTGAATCCATGGCGGGTGTCGGTGTCCAGGAGCGTGCGCGCCAGTGCGGCGCTGTCGCTTTCATCCATAGTCTGCCGGACTACAAGTTTTGCCTCTTTCGCCTTGATTGGCGTCGCTCCGGCTTTCGGCTTGTTCATTTCAGAAATTCCTTTCTCGCTTTCGCGCTGGTATTCTGCGAGACGCCGCATCGCTTCCCGATGATGCGTCCGCCGGGTTCGAGCCGTTCGAGGGAGAACGCCGCCCCCGCTTCGGCGTCAGCGCCTTTGAGGACGTATCTGAGTGCGTTTTCGAGGTTCGAGGCGTGCAGAGGCGGGTTTCCGTTTTCGAGCCCCAGACGCCCGCCTATCGGCCTGCTGCGAATGACGCGCGAACGGTAGGGCTTGCCGACGATCCGCTTCAGCCATCGCTTTTGAAGGCGGGTGATGATGGGGACGAGCCCGGCGGGGACATGCGCCAACAAATGACAATGCCCGCCCTTGTTGCGGCCATTCTCGTGAACCCAAAGCCATGCCGTAGGGCTTTGATGTCGGGATAGTGTCTTTGAAAACAGGTCGAGGTAACGGCCGGTCGCTGCCGCCATCGCATTGAGCGGGACGCCGGCGGACTGCCAATGAATCGTTATCATGCGCGTGAAGGGAAGGCCGATCCGTTCCGCGTGGCGCGTCGCTTCGATCAGGTTGACGATTTGGCGAAGTGTCAGCGCGTGGCTCTCTCGGTCGGCCCTGTTGCGTGCGCCGCCTCGCCGGGAGGGTGTCGGAGGGAAATTGGCTGCAACACCTAAGAATAAGATATTTATATAGGGGGGCGCGTCGTCCGTGTTAGTCGATTGTTTTTCAAGAGGTCGCGTAGCGAGCGGCTCGATTGAAACTTCACCGAAACTTGCGCCCCGGTGAAGTTTCAAAGCGCCGCCATGCCGAACGGCTTTATGATCATTTGACATGGCGAGCGTCATCATGCCGCTTCGGCCGGCGCGGGTTCAGCGATCCAGACAATCGCCAACTTGCCGGAACGATTGCGGCGACGATTCCCGCTGTCGCGGATGACGCCCTTGCGCCGCAATTCGCTGGTGCGCGGCTGGATTGACGTTCGGTCGAGATCGAGCGCTGCCGACAATTCATCGGCGGTAAGTCCATGAGGTCCGGCATCCTTGATCGCCGCCGCCGCCATGCGTTGAAGCCGTCCCAGCTTCGGCGTGATGGCGTCGGCTGCCGCAATCGAGGTGTCGACGCCGCGATGGCCCGCCGCGTCCGGATATTGCGTCATGACGCGCCTCCCTCTGACAAAGGAGGCAGATCATGGCGCGCCAGCAAATAGACGAGCCAAGCGAGTTGTTTCTCGCTGAGCGCGTCAGCGGCGCAGACATGGCCCAAAAATCCCGCCTCCTTGTGCGGAATATTCGGAACGCGGATCAGCAACGCAAGCGCGGCGTCGCGGTGATGACGGAACGGCCGCTCACTCATCGCGCGCCTCCCCGAAGTGAAGCGCCGCAATCGCCCGCGCCGTCGGGATCGTGAGGCGGAATCGGCTGGCGAGGGTTTGCGCCTGCCGATCCGACGCGGTAAAAGGCGAGCGCATATCCAATGCAATTCGCCTTTGCGAAGCCCCGGCCTGCCAGCCGGGGTTTTGCTGTTTTGAGGGCATCGCTCATTATCCCGCCTTAAAGTCGGGAAGGCTTTGCCAATGCGCGCGCGCCGAGGCGTCATCGACGAGTGTTCGCCGCCCGGCTTTCTTGCCTTTGATGCGGCCGGACTTCAGCTGTTCGTAAATATAGGTCCGCGACCATCCGTATTTTTTGCCGGTTTTGGGGATTGGAAGCGCGACTTGTTCCGCTTCGCCGTCGAGTTCGCTGCCCATTGGATCGGGCGATCTCTTTTCCTGTCTCATTATGTTTCTCCGCATTGAGCCGCGTGCAGGAGCGCGCGGGCGTTGCGGGACAACTATTAATCACTGATCGCCTCTGGGTGGAACAAGGCTACGGCGGAAAAAAAAGGAATTAAAATCAGCCAGACGAATAGTACTTCCGAAAAATGTTGGTCAGCCGTTTGGCGCGACTTTCATCCGTACCCGCGCCAGGTAACCGCCCCGCTTCAATCAAAATTCGCGCTGCCTCTGCCGCCGACTTAGGTCGCGTAACGCCACTGATTCCTCCGGCCAGCATCTGGTGCATTTCATGAGCTAATTTCCGCTCCATCGACCAACCGCTATTTTCTTTTTTTGGGCGACCACGTTTGCGATTGTCGTGGTTAGGACGATCAAATACCTGGCTCAGGTCGTCAGAGCTTAATCCGAAGTCCGGCGGCAGCGTATGAGAACCTTGCTCTGGCCAGCGAGCCGAATAGTTGTCGACCCAAGCCGCAATGTGTTCGCGCGGTACTACAACGTTGTTAAATATAACTCTTACATCGCCGCGCCTCACTGCGGAAAAAAGCAATTCGTGCAACTCTGGTAATGACTTTCCTGCCAGCGACGGAAAGCATTCCATTGTTTCAATGCATTTCAAGGGCCGTAGCCAACGATAACGGCTCAATTCCGCCTCCCGAGCGGTTCCCGGATCAAAGCAGGGAAACGCGTGGGATTCGCGCTTGTCGGCTGGCCGGCCTATCCCTGAATGTAGAGAATTGACCCGCCCGCGCCGTTGTTCAACGAAAACTTATGAACAGGTAAAAAAACGCATGGTGTCTAATGAGGGGCGGCTTCGCCGGAAACGCGATGCCCGGTCGGCCCCCCAATCCTTTGCGCCGTGTATCGGCGCAAGTGCTATCTCAGCGAAGACTGCGGCAATTTGTGCGCTTTTAAACGTCGATTCTTAGTGCGTGCCTCGCTTGAAAATCATGTTTTGCAACCAATACATTTTGTGCTTCGATCAGGCTCGCGAAAGTCAGGATGGCGAGACGATGCGTTTTACAGCGATCGATGTGGAAACGGCAAACCCGAAACTAAACAGCATCTGCCAAATCGGCTTGGCGGTTTTTGAGAATGAAAGACTGGTGGATCAATGGGAGCAACTTGTCGACCCTGAGGACTATTTTGACGGCATGAACGTGACTGTTCACGGCATCCATGAGGAAGACGTTGCGGGGGCGCCCACATTCGGCAAACTTCGCGCAGAAATTGAAGCCCGCCTCGCAGGAATCGTGGTCAGTCATACGCATTTTGACAGAGTTGCAATTCATCAAGCCTGTGAAAAATATGAGGTTGTTCCGCCGGATTGCAGTTGGATTGATTCAGCGCGTGTTGCGCGGCGCGCTTGGGAGCAGTTCGCTCAATCCGGATACGGACTGAAGAGCGTTTGCGACGAAATTGGATATGAGTTTCGACACCATAACGCGTTAGAAGATGCCAAAGCGGCCGGGGCTGTGATCATCGCGGCTTGTCGAAAGCGCGGTTGTGGCATCGAAGAATGGCTCCTTGAACTACAAAAAACGAAAGGTGGAGGCGGCAAGAGGGCTATACTGAATCGGGACGCCAACCCTGAAGGCTATTTATTCGGAGAAACGATCCTGTTCACCGGCGCGCTTCACATCCCCCGGGAAGCGGCCGCCAATATGGCTGCCGACGCCGGTTGTGCAGTTGTCAGCGGCTTTTCAAAGAAAGTGACGATTCTGTGCGTTGGCGATCAAGATGTGGAACGCCTTGCTGGACACGAAAAGAGCAGCAAACATCGAAAAGCGGAAGAGGCGATCGCCGGTGGATCGCCAATCAGGATTATTCGAGAAAAGGATTTTATGGCGATGGTGAATGCATAGTCGAAACTAAAGCGCCAATTCTCCCAGCGCCTTCACTGCTGCATCGCTAGCAAGGTGTCCGTAATGGCGTTCGATCATTTCTGCGCTCGTGCCTGAAATTTGCGCGATAGTGAGTAAGGGAAGGCCGGCGCTCACAAGGTCTGTTATGGTGCTGTGACGCAAGGTATATGCAGTTGAATCTTGCGGCAATCGGGCGGCGGCGACGGCAGCCGCAATCGGCAATTTCCAGCTATTCCTGTCCCAAGCCTTGCCGTTCGCGCGCATGAGGAGAGGGGCCCCCGGCAGCTTGTTCTGCGCTTGTTCGGTGAACAGACTTGCCGTCTCGCGCGGCAACTGTATGCGCCGGGCCCTGCCGGTCTTGTCCTTTCCGATGGTCAACTCCGACGTTCGCCTGTCAAAGTCGGCAACGGTCAGCGCTGCCAGCGCTCCCGGTCGCAAGGGCAACAGGCAAAGCGCGCGAACGAAGGGCAACGCCTCTGCGTCGATCTCCTCCAAAAGTTTCCGGCGCTGACTGCGATCAAGATAGAGCGTGCGCCGTCCGTTTGCGTTCGGGAACGCCTTTAACGGTTCCTGCCATGCCGCTTCGCTGTTCGGAGCGCCGGGCGCGCACATCTTCGCTAGAGCCGCACGGACGGCCGCCATATCGCGATTGACCGTCGATGCGGCGCGTTTGCGGTGGGTCGGCTCAGCATTCTTACGCCGGCTGACAAGGGCAGGTTGAGCCTCTAGGCGCTCCCGCCAGTCTTTGACGTGTCGGCGGCGCAGCTTGTCGAGCTTCACCCGTGCAATTGGATCATCATAGACGTAACGCCGAAAGCGCTGCTCGGCCTCAGGGCGCGTCTTTGCGTATTCCCGACACGCGTCGGCGACGGTTTCGATCTTGGTGCGTACCTGTCCGCCGGCTTCCACAAGGTCGGCAAGTCTTTCGGCTTCCTTCTTGGCGGCGGCGAACATCTCTTTTCCCGAAAGCGTCCCGAAGTCGCCGAGTGACTTCACATGATATTTGCCAGCGTCCTCGTCATAGGCGCGCGCGATCCATGTTCCTTTCCCGCCGCGTTTCGAGGGGCGGAAGCCAAGAAAGCATCCCGCGCGCAAGCGCTGCCAATGCGGTTCTCGTTGCGCCTTCAGTCGGGCTCGGTCTCCGACTTTGCTCAGGTCCACCGCCATGCTGGCCGCCCCATGAAACTGCGTATGGAACGAGTATGTAATACAAAGGGGGATCGAAAGGAACGATGGCGGATAGAAAAAGCCTATTTATGTTGGCTTTTGTCGTCCGCCATTGTCCGGGCGCGGATACGAACCCTGCCCTCCGAAGGCAGAGGTCAGAGGTTCAAATCCTCTCGGGTGCGCCATTTTCAGAGTATTGATTCCTTGAAGCTTTTTCGATCACCATACGGTCAGCCAAGAACCTTTTGGATTTATAGTTTTCAATTGAAAGCGAACAGGGTGATTGATCATTCTTGCTGCAAGAGTTGATTATTCCTATTTTGAAGTAATGTGGCCCATAAAGAATTTTCGAGCCAGGTTACGCCCTGCTTTCATTTGGTGGGTGATAAGTCTTCTCGTTCTGGTCAGCGTAGTGCTGGGAATTGAATATCTTGGTTGGCCGCGTTGGTTTTGGCCAATTGTAGTCGCAGGAGTGATTATTGCATTGATCAGACTATGGGTGAAATGGTGGTTTGAGGATCGCAAAGGATAGTTCCTAATCAACCGTTTTCGGCACCGTCCCACCAGGGCAGCCCAAAACCTAGTAGCTACGCCACTTTACGCACCCTCATCGCTACTGCCTCCCAGTGCCCGGTTTCACCCGCCCCGGTGCGCCATTTTCAACCTGTTGAAATAGCCACTGTATTTCGAGCACCATTGAGTCGAGGGGGAACTTTGCAGTGGGCGAGAT